>CAZDYQ010000080.1:0-14032 GCA_964509685.1 uncultured Burkholderiaceae bacterium | reverse complement strand
AGCAGCATCTTGTCGGGCGACAGGCCGATGCCCGGCACCGTGTTGCCCGGCGAGAACGCCGCCTGCTCGATCTGGGCGAAGAAGTTCTCGGGATTGCGATCGAGCGTCATCACGCCCACCGGGATGAGCGGATAGTCCGTGTGCGGCCACGTCTTGGTGAGGTCGAAGGGATTGAGCCGGTAGCTCTTCGCCTCCTCGTAGGGCATGACCTGGACCGACAGCTTCCACCGTGGATGGTCGCCGCGCGCGATCGCGTCGAACAGGTCGCGCCGATGGAAGTCCGCATCGCGGCCGGCCATGGCCGCGGCTTCTTCGTTGGTGAAGAACGCCATCCCCTGCAGGGTGTGGAAGTGGTACTTCACCCAGAACTTCTCGCCCGCGGCATTGATCCACATGAAGGTGTGCGAGCCGTAGCCGTTCATGTGGCGCCAGGTGCGCGGCAGGCCGCGAGGGCCCATCAGGTAGGTCACCTGGTGCGCCGTCTCGGGGTTGCTGGTCCAGAAGTCCCACTGCATGTGGTTGTCCCGCAGGCCGGAGTCGGGCAGGCGCTTCTGGCTGCGGATGAAGTGCGGGAACTTCATGGGATCGCGGACGAAGAAGATCGGCGTGTTGTTGCCCACCAGGTCGTAGTTGCCCTCCTCGGTGTAGAACTTCAGCGAGAAGCCACGCACGTCGCGCCACGTGTCCGGGCTGCCCGCTTCGCCCGCCACGGTCGAGAAGCGTGCGAGGACATCGGTCCGCGCGCCCTTGCGGAACAGGGCCGCGCGCGTGTACTGGGACACGTCCTCGGTGGTCTCGAACACGCCGAAGGCGCCGCCACCCTTCGCATGGGGCTGGCGCTCGGGCACCTTCTCGCGATTGAAGTGCGCCATCTGCTCGAGGAAGTGCACATCGTGCAGGAGGATCGGACCGTCGGGGCCCAGGGTAAGCGAGTGCCGATCGCTCGCGGCCGGTGTGCCCGTGCCCGTGGTGGACGAGCCGGTAAGTCCGTTGGGGGGGCTGGAGGAGTCGGTGGGCCTGGACATGAGGCGACCTCCTGTGAGATGCCGGCTGGACCGGCAGGGTGATGTTGGGGCTAGGATACGCCGACCGGGTCGACTGGCAACAACATCCGGTCCGGAAGGAGGGCATGCCATGTTGCGGACACTGGGCGCCGTGGGCGTCGCGACATTGCTGGCGGCATGTAGCGGGGGCGGCGCGAACGAACCCGGTCCGGGTGTCGCGGGCCCGGTCGCGCCCGCACCGGCACCGGCGCCTTCTCCTTCGCCTTCTCCTTCGCCTTCGCCAGCACCCCCGCCCGCGCCTTCCCCGGCCGGCGAGGTGAGGTTCGAGCTCCAGCGGATTGCGCAGTTCGACGAGCCATGGGCGATGACGTTCCTTCCCGACGGTCGCCTGCTGGTCACGGAGAAGGCGGGCACGCTGCGCCTTTTCGATCCCGTGCAAGGCAGCCGGCATGTCGTCGCCGGCGTACCCGATGTCGTGTACGGGGGCCAGGGCGGCCTCGGGGATGTCGTCCTCCATCCCGGGTTCGCGGACAACCGGCTCGTGTACATCAGCTATGCGGAGGCGGGTGCCGGCGGCGCTGGGGCGGCTGTGGCGCGGGCGCGGCTCGAGCTGGATGCCGGCGGCGGCAGGCTCGAGGGCCTCGAGGTGATCTGGCGCCAGGTGCCCAAGCTCGGCGGCAGCGGCCATTTCGGGCATCGCATCGTCTTCGACCGCGAAGGCATGCTCTGGATCAGCTCGAGCGAGCGCCAGGCCTTCGATCCGGCCCAGGACATGGGCTCCAACCTCGGCAAGATCGTGCGCCTTCACGACGACGGCCGGGTGCCGGACGACAATCCCTTCGCCGCGCAGGGCGGCGTGGCCGCGCAGGTCTGGTCCCTCGGCCATCGGAACATCCTCGGCATGGCGTTCGATGCCGACGGTCGCCTGTGGGCCCACGAAATGGGGCCACGTGGCGGCGACGAGCTCAACCTCGTCGAGCGCGGCGCGAACTACGGCTATCCAGTCGTCTCGGAAGGCGATCACTACGATGGCACGCCCATTCCCGGCCATGCCACGCGGCCGGAGTTTCGTGCCCCGGTGATCAGCTGGACGCCGGTGATCTCGCCCGCGGGCTTCATCATCTACGACGGCGCGATGTTCCCGCAGTGGAAGGGCAACGGCTTCATCGGCGGCCTGTCTGCGCGCGCGCTCGTGCGCATCGAGTTCGAGGGCGACTCAGCCCGCGAGGCCCAGCGCATCGACATGAAGCAGCGCATCCGGGAGGTGGAGCAGGGGCCCGACGGCGCGATCTGGCTGCTCGAGGATGGCCGCGACGCCTGGCTGGTGCGCCTGGCGGCGCCGGAGGGATAGCGCCCGGATCGCCGGCGCGGCCGTCGCCGTCTCGGTACCCGGGGGCCTGCAGGCCGTCGCGGGGCCTCGCGGCCCGCGCGCGCATGGCATATTCGGCAAATGGATCCCGAAGCCTTGCCGCTGCTTTCACTCACCACTGCGCTCGGGGCCGGACTGCTCATCGGCCTGGTGTACGAAAGGCGCAAGAGCGACGATCCGGCCGTCGCGGCGGGACTGCGCACGCACACCCTGGCGTCGCTTCTTGGCGCGATCGCCACCTGGCTGGGCGCACCGGTGTTCCTCGTCGTCCTCCTCATGGTCGGGGCATTCGCCGCGCTCAGCTACCTCCGTACCGCGGGCCATGATGCCGGCGTCACCGCGGAGGCGGCCCTCGTGTGCAGCTGCCTGCTGGGCGGCCTGGCGATGCGCGAGCCCGGGGCGGCGGGCGCCCTCGCGGTGCTGGTGGCCATCCTGATCCAGGCCAAGGCACGCCTGCACCGCTTCAGTCGCGAACTGATCAGCAATCGCGAGGTCACCGACGGGCTGGTCCTGCTCGCGTTCGCGCTGATCGTCCTCCCGCTGTTGCCCGACGAGCCGATCGGCCCCTACGGGGCGCTCAATCTCGCGACGGTCTGGAAGCTCGTCGTGCTGGTCATGGGGGTCGGCGCCCTCGGCCATGTGGCCCTGCGTGTCGCCGGCCGGCGCTGGGGCCTGCTCCTTTCGGGGTTCTTCGCCGGCTACGTCTCGTCCACGGCGGCCACGGCGAGCTTCGGGCAGAGGGCCACGGAGGAACCGGCGCGCCGGTACACGGCGGTGGGCGCGGTGATGATGGCGAACCTCGCATCGCTCAGCCTCTTCGTTCCCATCCTCCTCGCGATCGCGCCCGACCTGTTGCCGAGGGTCGCCTCCATCCTCCTGTCGGCCGGCTGCGTGCTCGCCCTGGGCGCCCTGCTCGGCGTGCACCGCGGGGAGCGGGACGATCGGCCGCCCAGGACCGAGGCTCGCATGTTCCGGATCGGCCAGGCGATCGGGCTCGCCGCCCTGATTTCGGCCGTCCTGATCGTGTCGCATGTGGCCGGGCACTGGCTCGGCCCGGAAGCGGCGCTGGCCACCACCATCGTCACGGCATTCGCGGAGCTGCAGGCAGCGAGCGCGACGATCGCCACCCTGTTCAGGGACGGCACCATCGAGCTGCGCCAGGCGCAGTGGGCGGTCGCCGGTGTGCTGCTGGCGAGTTCGACGGCCAAGAGCGTCGTCGCGTTCGTGAGCGGCGGCCGGCGGTTCGGCCTGCCGGTCGCCATCGGGCTGATGAGCGCGAGCGTCGCGGGGATCGTCGCGGCACTCGTGCAGGCCTCGATCCAGGGCTGAGGGAGGCCGGGGCGACGAGCTCGCCCCGCCGTCTCAACGCCTGCGCGAGGCCCGGTAGGCCAGGTACGCGAAGGTGGCGCCGGCCAGCAGGAAACCGGCCTTGCGCGCGGCCCCTCGCGGATTGTGGCGCAGCTCGGCGCGCAGGCCCATTTCCGCCGGCACGTTCGGAATGCGTCCGGAGCGAAGGTCGTCCAGCAGCCCCTCGCCCATGTCGATGCGGTCCGCGGCGAGCAGCAGCAGCCAGTGCCTCAGGTCGCTTTCGCTGTAGCGAAAGGCATGACGACGCACCGTTCCGCTCAGGCCATGCGGCGGCTGCGTCGTGCCGAACACCGGCGTGATGCCCGGGCGTTCGACCGAGGTGAGTATCTCGACGCGCGGGCGCTGCGGTTCGGGCACGTGCCATGGCACGTCGAGCCGGGCGGGCCGGCGTTCCATCGGCTCGGCCGGGCGATCGCGCGGCGCGAGGTCGGCGCCCCAGCCGGCGGGTCGGGCGGCCAGGCGGCGGGAAGCGCCAGTTCCCCCGGTCGTCTCGCTTCCGAGGGTCGGCAGACCGGCCGAGGTCACGCGATCGTCCGTCATGACGGGCTCCTTGCAATCAGTGGGCGGACGGCATGGTCAGCACCGGCTTGATACAGCCATCCAGCTTGCTCGAGAAGATGTGGTACGCGTCGGCCACGTGTTCGAGCGGAATGCGGTGGGTGATCACCGCCGACGGCCTGACGCGCCCGGCCCGGACGTGTTCGATGAGCCGCGGCAGGTGGCGCTTCACGCTCGCCTGGTTCATGCGCAGCGTCAGTCCCTTGTTCACGGCGTTCCCGATCGGAACGGCATTGAACGTGGGACCGTAGACGCCGACGATGGACACCGTGCCGCCCTTGCGGACGGAATTGATCGCCCAGTGCAGCACCGTGGCGGCGCCCGCCTGCAGCATGAGGTGAACGCCGGTCAGGCGCTGCATCGCGTTGCCCGAGGCCTCCGCGCCGACGGCGTCGATGCAGACGTCCGGTCCCAGCCCGTCGGTCATGCGCTTCAGGTGCACGGCCATGTCGCGCACTTCCCGGAAGTTGACCGTCTCGCATTCCGCGAAGCGCCGCACGAAGTCGAGGCGGTACTCGACCTCGTCCACGACGATCACCCTGCCGGCGCCCAGCAGCCAGGCCGACCTGGCGGCGAAGATGCCGACGGGCCCCGCGCCGAAGACCACGACCGTGTCGTCCTCGCGGATCCCGCCCATTTCCGCGGCCTGGTAGCCGGTGGGGAACGCATCGGTCAGCATCACCGCGTCGTCGAGCTCGATGTCGGGCGGGATGAGGGTGGGGCCCACATCGGCGAGCGGTACCCGCACGAGCTCCGCCTGCCCGCCCGCATAGCCCCCCGTGGTATGCGAATAGCCGTAGATGCCGCCGACGGCGGTCGCCGCCGGATTGACGTTGTGGCAGTTGCTGTAGAGCTCGCGCTCGCAGAAGTAGCAGCTGCCGCAGAAGATGTTGAAGGGTACGAGGACATGGTCGCCCTTCTTGAGCCGGCTGACGGACGAACCGACCTCCTCGACGATGCCGGTGAACTCGTGACCGAACGTGGAGCCGATGCGGGTGTCCGGCACGAGCCCATGGTAGAGATGAAGGTCGGAGCCGCAGATGCAGGAGCGCGTCACGCGCACGATCGCATCGTTCGGATGCTCGATCGTGGGCTCGCGCCTGTGGTCCGCCCGGACCCGGTAGGGCCCCCGGTAGTTCATGGCCAGCATGGCTCGCTTTCCTCGCGGGTTCGCAATCGCCGCGAACGCGGCGCCGTCGTTCCTCGTCGGCAATGGACATGCCCGAGCGACGGGTCCCTCGTCCGGGCAGCGCCGGACCCTTCGGCCGCTATGGACGAGGAACGACTATTGCTGGCTCGAAACCATGGGACACCAATACAGCAGAACCAGGACCGAAGCCGGCCGCGCCCGTGCGCGTTCGCCGGCGACACCGGAGTGGGCGCAGGCAACGTCGCTCGAGCTGTTCACGCTCGCGTACGAGGACTGGAAGGCGGCCACCGTCCGGTTCGAGGAAGCCGTGGCGCGACTTCATTCGGGAGACGCAGGGGCGCGCGAGCAGGCGCAGGAGTGCGCACGCGAGCTTGCCCGCCTGCATCACGAGCTTCTCGAGGCCTCGCAGCCCATCTTCGCCGAGGACGGCGATGCCCGGCGCAGGAGCGACGCCGCGCCCGGCCTCGGCGGTGCCTGACGGCCGTCCCGCCTGCCTCCCGACTCAGGCCGGCCTGGCGACCATCAGCCAGAAGATGGCGAGGAAGGAGCCGAGCGCGGGCACGCCCAGGGCGAACCACCATCGGAAGGCGATCCAGTAGCGTGACGACAGGGGAGCGCCGGTCGCATGCGCCTCGGCCGCGAGGTCGCGCAGCCGCATCTGCAACCAGACCACCGGCAACCAGCACGCGATCGCGAGCGCATAGAGCGCGATCGACCAGGCGAGCCAGGTCGCGCCCAGGGGGAAGCCGGCTTGTCTTGCGAGCCAGAGGCCGGTGGCAGGCTGCAGCACGACCGTGGTCGCGGTGAAAAGCCAGTCGGCCCGGACCACCCAGCGCGTGACCCCCGCCGCCAGTGCGACATCCCGGCTCAATGAAGAGACGAGCAGGTAGAAGGCGGTGCCGATGCCGGTCCCGAACAGGATCGTGGAGGACAGCACATGCAGCCACTTCACGAACAGGTAGTCCATGTCTCAGCGCCCGCGTTGCATGGCCCAGAGGAGGGCGACCAGCGCCATCATCGGCAGGTTCTTGGTGAGCGGCCCGTAGGGATGCAGCCACCAGTGCGGCATGCGCAGCGTGATCACCGCGGTGTAGCCGGCGATCACGGCCAGCTGCGCCAGCCAGACCCGTCCCATCCAATGGGCGGGCGCCGCGAGCGTCAGCACGCCGAGCGCGATGTCGAGGACGGCGCCGGCATGGAGCGCCCACAGCGCGGGCGCGCCTTGCAGGCCGAAGTCCGCGAGCAGGGCGAGACTGTCCTCCACGGGGAAGAGGCCCAGCGACACGATCCCCGTCCATATCCAGACCGCCGCGATGGCCAGGCGCGCCGCGACGGCAAGGTTGTCCAGCTTGGCCTCGCGCGCGAGATCCTGTCCCTCCCCGGCTGGAATGAAGGCGTCCACCGGCCTTGGCGAACGCCCCAGCCAGCACGCGATCGCCGAAGGATCGGCCGACTGTCCCCGGAGGAGCATGCGCACCGCATCGGCATCCACCAGGCTGCCGGGCAGGCGCGCCAGCAGGCGGGCCGCCGGGAGCGCGACCGACGGCGGCACCCGCAGCCGCCATGCCGGGCGCTCGACGCCCAAGGCGCGACGCAGTCGGGCGAGATAGCAGGCGAGCGTCATCGGCTCGGGCCCCACGGCGGGCACCGTGACGGAACCGGTCCGCGGCACTTGGACCATGCGCACGATCGCCTCGGCGAGGTCCTCGACATGGATCGGCTGGACCGGCGCATCGGTTCCGGGGAGTGCCAGCACGGGCAACAGCGCGAGCCGCCGAAACAGGCGGGAGCTCGCGCCCTCGGGGGCGTACACCAGCGACGGCTGCACGATGACCGAGGCGACGGGCATGGCCCGGAGCGCCTCGTCCGCCCGATGCTTGCTGCGATGGTAGGGCGTGGCGGCCCCCGCATCGCTGCCGAGGGCCGACAGCTGCACCACCAGTCGGGTGCCGGCACGTGCCGCGCCCTCGAAGAGCGCGACCGGAGCGCGGGTGTGCAGGACGTCGAAGCGCTGGCGGCCGCGTTCCCGGAAGATGCCGACGGCATTGATCACGATGTCCACGCCGTGCAGCCTGGCGGCCCACCAGTCCGCGGAAGGCGGCTCCGAGAAGTCCACCACGAGCGTCGCGCCTCCCTGTCCGGGACGCGGATTGCGCCCGGCCGCGATCACCTCGTGGCCGGCCTCGGCCAGCGCGATCGCCAGCCGGCCGCCGATCAGTCCGGACGCGCCCGTGAGCAGGACCTTCATGCTCGGGCGGTCGCCTTCGTCCCTCATGGCCGGCGCGGCCGCGCGCGGCGGTCACCCGGGCCCCGTTCCCGCCCACGGTCCGGTTCGGCGCCGACCAGGATCGTCCCGGCGGCGAGGCCGAGGGCGAATGCGGCATAGACCCCCGCCAGCGCGGGCCGTGAAAGGCGATGCTCGAAGCCCGGCGTGAGCCGGGCCGGCGTCAGCCGGAAGTCCACGAAGCAGGCCAGCGCGGCGGTCGGCAGGCTTCCCAGGACCGCGCCCGTCGGCTCGCGCAGCACGGGCCTGTCCCGGGCGACCCAGGCATACAGCCCCGCCCAGAACACCGATGCACCGTGATGGATCAGGTAGCCGCTGAGCGTGTGCCGTGCGTCCGCGCGACGCTTCCGGAGCGCCGGGTCGCCCCAGTACCAGTGGCTCACTGCATTGACCGGCGCGGCGGCCGAGCGATTCTCGCGCCGCCCGGCGGCCGCGAGCGCCGCCGCGGAGAGCAGGCTCGCCAGGCTCCCCGCGACGACGGCGTGGCGGATGGTCGCGGATGGCGATGGGCGGTGTCCGGGTCCTGGCATGGCGATCTCCTCGGGGTACGCCAGCACGGGCGATGCCCGGCGGAGATCGCGTCGCGTCGCCGGATGCTGTGCCAGAATCTGGCGCATCCTGCGCATTCATCGTTCATTGCCCAAGGAGTCAGTCCTATGCAGCGAGCCGCCCGATCTGTCCTTCTCGCGCTTCTCTGTATCGTGGCCGTCGGCTGCGCGACCAGCACGGAGGCCGACAGCACCGACTACGAACCGAGGGTCGGCCAGGCCGGCAAGGACGTGGTCTGGGTCCCGACCAACCAGCGACTCGTCGATGCGATGCTCGACATGGCGAAGATCACGCCGCGCGACTACCTGGTGGACCTGGGCTCCGGCGATGGCCGGACGGTGATCACCGCGGCCAAGCGCGGCACCCGGGCGCACGGGATCGAGTTCAACCCGGACCTCGTGGCGCTGTCGAAGCGGGCGGCGAGGGAGGAGGGCGTGTCGCGGATGGCCACCTTCGAACAGGGGGACATCTTCGAGACGGACTTCTCGGATGCCACCGTGGTCACGATGTACCTCCTGCCGGACCTCAACATCAAGCTGCGTCCTACCCTGCTCGCGATGAAGCCGGGCACTCGCATCGTCTCGAACTCGTTCGAGATGGGCGACTGGGAGGCGGACGAGATGGTGCACATCAAGGAGGGATGCCCGGGCTATTGCATGGCGTACAAGTGGGTCGTGCCCGCGCGCGTCGAAGGGCGATGGACGCTGGGCGATGCCGAGCTCGAGCTGAAGCAGCGATTCCAGATGCTCGAGGGCGTGCTGCGGCGGGGCGATTCCGCCCAGCCGATCAGCGAGGGTCGACTCGACGGCACCCGGATCAGCTTCTCCGTCGCCGGCGAGCGCTACACGGGCGAGGTCAGGGGCGCGAGGATGCGCGGCGAGGTGGACGGGTCGCGTCCCTGGCGGGCGAAGCGCCAGGGGGACTGACGCTTGAGCTTCCAACGGTGGCAAGCATTATGCTGGCAACCAGTTAGTCGATTGCCGGGAGGCTGCCATGGAGCTTGAATTCCACATCGAGAATATGACCTGCGACGGTTGCGCCCGTGGCGTGACACGCGCCATCCAGTCGGTGGATCCCGACGCGAAGGTGGTCGCCGATCCGCCCAGCCGGCGCGTGGTGGTCACTTCGTCGGCGCCTCGCGACCAGATCGAGCAGGCGCTGCTCGACGCGGATTTCCCGCCGACCTCCCCGGCTGCCTGACGGCAGTCTTCGCGTCGCCGCTCGCATCGTCGCCCGCGCGACCGGCTTCGGGCTGCCCGAGTTCCTCGAGGATCGGGCAGTCCGGCCGGTCGTCGCCTGCGCAGCAGTCGCTCAGGGTCCGCAAGGTGTCGGCCATCTCGCGAAGCCGGGCGATGCGCGCCTCGAGATCGGCGATGTGGGCCTCGGCCAGGCGCTTGACGTCCGCGCTGTGGCGCGAGCGGTCGTTCCACAGGCTCAGGAGCTCCGCGATCTCCGCCACGGAGAACCCGAGGTCGCGGGCGCGTCGAACGAAGCGCAGGCGATGCACATCGGCCTCGCCGTAGTGCCGGTATCCCGAGTCCGAGCGGCTCGCCGGCGGCACCAGTCCGATCCGCTCGTAATGGCGGATCATCCGGGCCGAGACGCCCGACGCCCTGGATGCCTCGCCGATATTCATCGCGACTCCCGGCCCGCGCGCATCGCGGCGGTAACGGCGGGTGGCTCGAAGCGCCGCAGGCGCAGCGCATTGCCGACGACGAAGACGCTGGAGAGCGCCATCGCGCCCGCCGCGAAGACGGGCGACAGCAGCACGCCCCACGCCGGATAGAGGATTCCCGCCGCCACCGGGATCAGCGCCGTGTTGTAGGCGAAGGCCCAGAAGAGGTTCTGGCGGATGTTGCGAATCGTGGCCCGCGACAGCGCGATGGCGATGGGCACGCCCTGGAGGCTGCCCGACATGAGCACCACGTCGGCGGCCTCCATCGCCACGTCGGTGCCGGTGCCGATCGCCAGGCCGACGTCCGCGGCGGCCAGCGCGGGGGCATCGTTGATGCCGTCGCCGACGAATGCCAGGCGACCGTGACGGGCCTGGAGCTCGCGCACCGCCTCGACCTTCCCCTCGGGCAGCACCTCGGCGACCACCTCGTCGATGCCGAGTCGCGTCGCGATCGCCCTGGCCGTCCGCTCGTTGTCGCCGGTGACCATGGCGACCTCGAGCCCGAGGCGATGCAGCGCCTCGATGGCCGCGGGCGTGTCCGCCTTGATCGGGTCGGCGACCGCGAGGATCGCCGCGAGGCGCCCGTCGATCGCGGCGTACATCGGCGACTTGCCCTCGCTCGCGAGGCGCGTGGCGGTCGCGGCGAAGCCCCCCACGTCCAGCCCGAGCGACCGCATGAACCGGTCGGCGCCGACCTCGATGCGCTTTCCCTCGACCGTCGCCCGTACCCCCATTCCGGTCACGGACTCGAACGCGGTCGGCGCGGGCAAGGGGCCGCCTTCGCGTTCGGCTGCCTCGACGATCGCGCGCGCGATCGGATGCCCGGATCGCGACTCGACCGCGCCCACGAGCCCCAGCACGTCGGCACGATCGAAGTCCTTCGCTACCTCGAGGTCGGTCAGCGTCGGGCGGCCTTCGGTCAGGGTGCCCGTCTTGTCCACGGCGACGACCCTTGCGTCCTTCAGGAGCTGGAGGGCCTCGCCCTTGCGGAAGAGCACGCCCATCTCGGCGCCACGGCCGGTGCCGACCATGATCGAGGTCGGCGTCGCCAGCCCCATCGCGCACGGGCAGGCAATGATCAGCACGGCGACCGCGTTGACGAGCGCGAAGCCGAGCGCGGGTGACGGGCCGAGGGCGAGCCACACGAGGAAGGTGGCCAGCGCCGCGGCCATGACCGCGGGCACGAACCACAGAGTGACCTTGTCCACCACCGCCTGGATCGGCAGCTTGGAGCCCTGTGCCTGCTCGACGAGGTGGATGATCTGTGCGAGGACGGTCCGGGCGCCGACCGCGGTGGCGCGCATCCGGAAGGCGCCTTCCTGGTTGACGGTGCCGCCCACCACGGCGCTGCCGCTCGTCTTCTCGACCGGCACCGGTTCGCCGGTGATCATCGATTCGTCCACATGGCTGCGGCCTTCGACGACCTCGCCATCGACCGGCACGCGCTCGCCCGGGCGCACCTCGACGATGTCGCCGGCAACCACCTCGCCGATCGGCACATCCACGACGCGGCCATCACGGACCACGTGCGCCTCCCTCGCGCGCAGGCCGACCAGCCGCCGGATCGCTTCCGATGTCCGGCCCTTGGCGCGCGCTTCCATGTAGCGCCCCAGCAGGACCAGCGCGACGATCACCGCGGCCGCCTCGTAGTACACGTTGACTGTACCGGTCGGCAGCAGGCCGGGGGCGAAGGTGGCGACCACCGAGTACGCGAAGGCCGCGAGCGTGCCCACGGCGACGAGCGAGTTCATGTCGGGCGCGAGCCGCAGCAGCGCCGGAAAGCCGATCGTGTAGAAGCGCCGGCCCGGGAAGGCAAGCACCAGCGTCGTGAGGACGAACTGCAGGTACCAGCTCTGCTGGATCCCGACATGGGTGGCCACCCAGTGATGCATGGCGGGCACCAGGTGCGAACCCATTTCCAGGACGAAGACGGGCAGGGCCAGCAGCACGGCGAGCCGGAGATCGCGCTTCAGGGTGGAACGCTCGGCGTCCCTCCGCGCCTCGGCCTCGTCGTCGCCGCCCGGTGCCAGGGTATCGACCGGCCGGGCCCGGTAGCCGATGCGCTCGACGGCAGCCACCAGGTCATCGACCGCCGCCACGCCGCGCACGCTGGCGCTCTCGGTTGCGAGGTTGGCCGTCGCCTCGGTCACGCCCGGCACCGACTGCAGTGCGCGCTCGACCCGGGCGATGCAGGACGCGCAGGTCATGCCCTCGATGGCGAGTTCGATGCGGCTGGCGGGCACGTCGTAGCCGGCCTTCTCGATCGCCTTCACGAGCGCCATGTGGTCCACCGGTCCGGACACGCGGACATCCGCCCGCTCGGTGGCGAGGTTCACGACCACGCTGTCCACGCCCTCGACCTTCGAGAGTGCCTTTTCGACCCGGCCCACGCACGAGGCGCATGTCATGCCCTCGACCGGAAGGCTGATCGTGGTCGGACCCGTCGCGTCGGGGGGGCCGGGCGTGCGGGGCGGCTCGGCCCCGGGACCGCCGCCGTGCCGGGCGGGCGATCGGGCAACGGGTCGCGGGGAGGATACGTCCATCATGGCGACCAGCCTAAACCTTCCCACCATGGGAAGGTCAAGTCGTGGCCGGATGCGGGTTCGGGGCGGCCTCGAGCCCCAGCGCGGGGATCCGATGGGGATGCGTGTAGACGACATGCCGCCCGGGACGCAGGAAGGCGACGAGGGTGAGGCGGCTCGCGCGGGCAAGCTCGACCGCGAGCGCGGTGGGGGCCGAGATCGCCGCGAGCAGTCCCACGCCGAGCCTCGCGGCCTTCGTCACCATCTCGTAGCTTGCGCGGCTGGTGACCAGGACGAAGCCCTCGCGCAGGTCCGCGCCCTCGCGGGCAAGCGATCCGAGCAGCTTGTCGAGGGCGTTGTGGCGACCGACGTCCTCGCGCACCCGCAGGATCTCGCCGTCGGGCGATGCCCAGGCGGCCGCGTGCACCGCGCCGGAAGAGGCATTGAGCGGCTGGCCATGCGCGAGCGCCTCACGCGCCCGCTCGAGCGCGCCGGGTGCGAGCACGAGCCCGTCCGGCACGGGCGGGGCCGGCCGCATCACGTCCTCCAGCTGGCGGTTGCCGCACAGTCCGCATCCGCTGCGTCCCGGCAGGAGTCGGGCCATGTCGGGCGAGAGGTTCACGGGCACGGTCGCGGACACGGCGATGTCGATCACGTGGCCGGCGTCCCGTGCCCGCACCCGCACGCCATGGATGTCGTCCGGGCGGGCGGCTCGTTCCTCGCTGAGCGAGAAGCCGTAGGCGAAGTCCTCGAGGTCGAGCGGTGTCGCCATCATCACCGCGAACGCCATGCCGTTGTAGCGCAGCTCGACCGGGGCCTCCTCGACCAGCCAGTCCTCTGCCTCGCGCGTACGGCCGTCCTGGCGGACGAGGACCGGCCGGCGCACGAGTCCGGACCCGGCCGTCATGACGAGGCATCCTCGAGCGCCGCGCCCGGGTCGATCGCCTCGGGGTCGCCTGGTTGCGCCACGCGCGAGGCGGACAACCGCACGGGAATCGACTTGTAGCCCGGCGTGCCGGACCGCGTGTCGTGGTCCTCGAGGGCGACCAGCGCATTGCCTTCGGGGAAGTACATGGCGGCCGATCCGCGCGAGATGTCGAACGGCACGGCGACGAAGCCGCGCACCACACGTCCCGTTGGCATACCGTCCTCGCGCACGGCCTCGATGTCGATTCGATCGCCCGGCCGCAGGCCGCGCTCCGCGAGATCCTGCGGATTGACGAACACCACGTCGCGCCGTCCCTTCACGCCGCGATAGCGATCCTCGAAGCCGTAGATCGTCGTGTTGTACTGGTCGTGCGAGCGGATCGTCGCGAGCTTCAGCACGGCCGCGGCGGTCTCGGGCGCATCATCGAGCTCTGGGGCCACCTGGAAGTGCGCCTTGCCGTCCGGGGTGGCCCAGCGCCGGCGCGAGGCGGGGTTCTCGAGCCAGAAGCCGCCTGGTTCGCGAATCCGCTCGTTGTAGTTTGCGAAGATCGGGAAGACCGACTCGATGCCCTCGCGGATGCGGTCGTAGTCGGCCACCATGCCCTCCCAGTCCACCCTGGAATCGG
>CAZDYQ010000079.1:0-14044 GCA_964509685.1 uncultured Burkholderiaceae bacterium | reverse complement strand
ACGACATGGCCGAGAACATCGTCCACCTGGTGCTCGCGCGCACGCCGAGCGCGCCACCAGGGGTGAAGGGCATCTCGCTCTTCATCGTGCCGAAGTTCCTCGTCGGGGCCGACGGCGAGCTGGAGCAGCGCAACGATGTCTGGTGCCAGTCGATCGAGCACAAGCTCGGGATCAAGGCGAGCCCGACCGCCGTCCTGATCTACGGGGACGGCAAGGGCGAGGTCGGCCCGGGCGCGGTCGGCTACCTGGTCGGCGAGGAGAACCGCGGGCTCGAGTACATGTTCATCATGATGAACGCCGCCCGGTTCGCGGTGGGAATGCAGGGGGTGGCGCTCGCCGAGCGGGCCTACCAGCATGCGGTCGCGCACGCCCGTGACCGGGTGCAGAGCCGCGACGTGGCCGGCTCCAGCGGCCCGGTGCCGATCATCCGGCACCCGGACGTGCGGCGCATGCTGATGACGATGCGGGCGCTCACCGAGGGCGCGCGGTCGCTCGCCTACTATGCCGCCGGCCTGTCGGACGTCGCCCACCACGCCGCCGACGAGGCCGAGCGTCGCCGCGCCGTCGCCGCGTACGAGTTCCTCGTGCCCATCGTCAAGGGCTGGTCCACGGAGATGTCCGTCGAGGCCACGTCGCTCGGGATCCAGGTCCATGGCGGCATGGGCTTCATCGAGGAGACGGGTGCGGCGCAGTTCTATCGCGATGCCCGCATCCTGCCCATTTACGAGGGCACGACCGCCATCCAGGCCAACGACCTCATCGGCCGCAAGACGGCACGCGACGGCGGCGCGGTCGCGCGCGAGTTCGTCGGGCAGATGCGCGAGACCGCCGCGGCGCTCGCCGCGGACGGCGACGCGCGGCTCGCTTCCGTCGGCGCGCGACTGGCCACCGCAGCGGACGGCCTGGCGGCGAGCATCGAGGCGATCGTCGGCCACTTCAGGTCGGACGCCCATTCCGCCTACAGCGGCAGCGTTCCCTACCTGATGCAGGCCGGCCTCTCCCTGTCGGCATGGCAACTGGGCCGGGCAGCGCTGGCGGCCCGGGAGCTGCTCGGGCGGCCGGACGTGGACAAGGCCTTCCTCGAGGCCAAGATCGTCACCGCGCAGTTCTTCGCCGAGCATCTGCTCCCGCGCGCGGCAGCCCATGCCGAGGCCGTCGCCGCGGGTGGGCAGAGCACGATGGCGCTGGACGACGCGACGTTCTGAGCGACGACGGGCGGCAGCCGCCGCCCGGTTTCAGCGAAGCCGCAGGCTCGCCCGGATGGCCCCGTGATCCGAGGCGAGCCTGCCGTCTTCGCTGAGATGGTCGTTGAAGTAGTCCACGCGCTCGACTTCGGCGATGGCGTGGCGGCTCTCGCGCAGGAATTCCTCCGACAGCAGGATGTGGTCGATGCTGTCGGGTTCGCCCAGATGGAACTTCGTGTAGCCGATCCGGTGGGTGAGGATGTTCGGCGACTGCAGGGCGGCCGCATGGTAGAGCTGGATGTCGCGGCGCGCGAGGTTCTTCGGCGCCATGCGCCCGGCCACCAGGTTGGTCGTGGCCGCCTTGGCATGGTCGTTGAAGTCGCCCAGCACGATCACCGGCATCCGGGCGCGGTACAGGTCGCGCAGCAGGAGGCTGCGCAGGCCGCCGGCCTCCGCCGCGCGCATCAGCAACGAGCGCATGTGCGCGCGGGCCTCGATCACCGGATCGTCCATGTCCTCGCCCGGGCCTCCCGGTATGGAGGCGCGATTGGGACGCCGCGATTTCAGGTGGACGACATAGACGCGCGCCGGCACGGGACGGCGCCGCAGGCCGGTCGCGAGGTTGACGGTGACGCCGAGCACCGGCCGAGAGAAGTGGTCGTGGAGGGTTTCGGGCAGCCCGATCTCGGGGGCGGCGGGCAGGCGCACGGCGAATCCCTCCGGGATGCGGTGGACCGACTCGACCTCGCTCAGCGCATCGAGCCAGGAGAGCAGGGCGACCCGCGGCAGGTCCGGCGTATCGCGCGGCTCCGGCGCCGCGAACCATCGCGGCGGCGGGCCGGAGCAGCGGGAAATCGTCTCGGTCAGCGCCTGCTCGTCGAAGATCTCCTGCAGGCCGACGAGCTGGCTCGCCAGCGTGTCGATCATGCCGGCGAGCCACGAGGCCTTCGCGTCGAACTCCTCCTGCGTGTAGCCGGGATCCTGGTAGATCGGGCGCCCCGGCAGCCGCAGGTTCAGGGTGTTCAGCGACGCGATCCGCAGGCGATCGGACACGCTTCCCGGATCCTCAGGCAATGCCGCCGGCGCGGCTCGCAATGAACACGGCCTGCGCGCGATTCGCGGCCCCGATGGCCCTGAGCACCGCGCTGACGTGGATCTTGACCGTGTTGTCGGACAGGCCGAGCTCCTTCGCGATGACCCGGTTGCTGCGGCCGTGCACGAGGAGCCGCAGTACCTCGCGCTGTCGGGGGGTCATGCGCTCGATCGCGGCGCTGGCGAGCGCCGCTGCCTCCTCGAGCTCGTCCACATGCGGATCGCGGGCGTCGCCCGGGTGATCCTGCCCCGGGCCCATCGCCTGGGGCGGTACGTAGATCTCGCCCGCGACGACCCGTTCCAGGGCGCGGGCGGTTTCGTCGCGGTTGGCCGTCTTGGGAATGAAGCCGCGCGCGCCGCGTTCCAGCGAGCCGAGGATGAGGGCCCGCTCGGTGCTGCCCGACAACACGGCGACCGGCATGTCCGGGCACCTCTGGCGAAAGCGGTCCAGCGCGCTGTAGCCGCCGAAGCCCGGCAGGCGCAGGTCCAGCAGGACCAGCGCGATGCCGGGGTCCCGCTCGAGCAGGTCGAAACCCTCCTCCAGCGTCCCCGTCCACAGCAGCGCGGTCGCCGGCTGGAGGCCCTCGACCAGGACGCGCAAGCCGTCCGCGACCAGGGGATGGTCGTCGACCAGCAGGATTCGCCGGAGCCGGCGTGCCGCCTCGGCCTCCGCATCCGTCGCCGGGAGCACCTGCGGCTCGTCGGGCTCAATAGTTGGTGGCATTGCTGTCGACCATGCAGTCCGGATGCCGGTTCCAGCGATTCTCGCAGTAGGCGAGCCGTACGCGCTCGTGACACACGAAGCGGGTGAGGAATCCCTCGCCGGCGCACTGGATGCGCTGCACCTCCGCCAGGGAACGGCTGGATCCCGGCGGCGGGGCATCGGCGGGCGCCTGCTCCTGTCCCTGTGCGGGCGGGGCCTCGGTCTGGCCCGGCGCGGTCCCGGCGTCGGGGCTCGCGTCCGCCGGGCCGGCCTCCGGCGCCTGCGGCGCGTTCGGCGGGAAGCTCGTTGCCGGGTCCGATTCGGGAAAGGCCGGCGAGTCCCCGGCCTGCGGCGCCGGTGGGAACGCCGGTGTACCGGTTGGGGGCGCCGGCCGCCCGGTGGGCGGCAGGATTGCGCGGCTCCAGTCGACGCCCGGCGCTACGGGCGGCATCTGGTCGGTCACGTCCTCCTCGCCGGGGAGGGGGTCCGGGTTTCCTGCCGTGCCGGACGCCCCGCCGGCCTCGGGTGCCGCGGGTGCGTCGGCCCCCGGCGCTGGCGGCTGGGGGACGGGCAGGGCGGGCCCCGGGGCCGGGGGCGCGACATTCGCGCCGGGAACCGGCGGCGGCGCATCCAGCGCCTGCTCGCGGGCGAATGCCTCCTCCTGTGCGGCCGGGTCGATCCGCGGCCCCACCGGTTCGTCCAGGGGTACGGCGGTCCGGTGCACCCAGACCAGCGCGGCGACGCCGATCGCGCTGATCACGAAGAAGGCGGCGAGCCAGAGGAGGAAGCGGCGGAACGCCGGGGTGATAGCGGCTGCTGCGGGCAGGGGCGCGTCGCAGCGCCTGCAGCGCGCTGCCTCGTCGGCGTTCTCCAGCCCGCAACGGGGGCACGGCTTCGGCATCGGCTGGTGCTTCCCCTGCGACGGGGTTCCTTGGGTCCAGCATCGAGGATAGCAGTTAGCCTCGGCGCGCTTGCGAGCCTGTGCGGCATTCGCGCTATACTGGACAAATGAACAGTAATGGGCGCAACCAGGGCTCTCGGTCGCGGCCGCCCGCGGCGAAGCGGGGCGCCGTCTCGCAGCCGCCCGGACGCTTCGCGCGGGAGCACCGCGTGCCCGACCAGGCGGCCCTCGCCTCGGTCGAAGACGCCTGGTCCGACGGCGTTCCGCCTCCGTCGCCCGCCACCCGCGTCACCGATGAACCGGCCCGCCGGGTCATCACCCGCAACGAATCCCCCGACGTCTTCTTCAGCTGCTCGATCAATCCCTATCGCGGCTGCGAGCATGGTTGCGTGTACTGCTACGCGCGTCCCTACCACGCCTACATGGATCTCTCCCCGGGGCTGGACTTCGAGACGCGCCTGTTCGCCAAGCGCAACGCCGCCGACTGCCTTCGCCGGGAGCTCGCCGCGCCGTCCTACCGGTGCGAACCGGTCTGCATCGGCACCGCGACCGACTGCTACCAGCCGATCGAGCGGGACCTGCGAATCACGCGCGGGATCATCGAGGTCCTCGCCGCCAGCCGGCATCCGTTCTCGCTGATCACCAAGTCCTCGCTCGTCGAGCGCGACCTCGACCTGATCGCGCCGGCGGCCGCCGATGCCACCGCGGCCGTGTATGTCACGGTCACCTGCCTGGATCCCGGGCTCGCGCGCGCATGGGAGCCGCGCGCGCCCGCGCCATGGCGGCGGATCGAGACGGTCCGCCGGCTCGCCGAAGCCGGGGTGCCGGTCGGCGTGATGGTGGCCCCGATCGTGCCGTTCCTGAACGACGGCGACATCGAGGCGGTGATCGAGGCGGCGGCCCGGGCAGGCGCGCGCAGCGCGCACTTCACCGTGCTGCGCCTGCCGCACGAATTGCGGGAGGTGTTCACCGACTGGCTGCGCGAGCGCTTCCCGGACCGCGCCGAGCGGGTCCTTGCGCGCATCCGTGACCTTCGCGGCGGGCGCATGAACGATCCCCGGTTCCACGACCGCATGAGGGGCGAGGGCGTCTGGGCGGAACTCATCGCGCGCCGCTTCGCGATGGCCGTTCGCCGGCATGGCCTGTCCCGCGACCGCGTACCGCTCACGGCCGAGCGCTTCGCGCCGCCCGCGCAAGCGCAGCCTGGGGGCGACGGCGCCCAGGCCTCGCTCTTCTGAAGGGTGGCTTGCGCGCGGGTCATGTTGCCTCGGGGGGGCGCGGGCGCTACAATTTCCGGTTTTCCGGGATTTCGCGCCTTGCGAGGCCCGGCACGAAAGTCACGGACAAGGATAGCCACATGGTCGTCATTCGACTGTCGCGCGGCGGCGCCAAGAAGCGCCCCTTCTACAACATCGTCGCCACCGATCGCCGCAATCGCCGCGACGGCCGCTTCATCGAGCGCATCGGTTTCTACAACCCGATGGCGGCCGGCCAGGAAGTGCCCCTGCGCCTCTCCCTCGAGCGCCTCGAGTACTGGCGATCCAGGGGCGCTCAAGTGAGCGACGCCGTCGAGCGTCTTGCCCGCGAGGCCGGCAAGGCCGCTTCGCAGCCCGAAGCCGCCTGAGGCATCCCGGGTCGGCCGGTGTTCCGCGCCCTGGCTTCTTCGCGGGGGCCGGCGTGAACCTGCCGACCCCCCCGGACGATCTCGTCGAGCTCGGCCGCATTGCGGGCGCCTACGGCGTCCGGGGCTGGATCCGGGTCCGACCGCACGGCCGGCCCGATGAATCCGCCTTGCTCTCCCTTTCCCGGGCCTGGATCCGGCCGGCGCGCCAGACCGGCGACGCCGCGACATGGCGGCCCGTCGACATCGTGCGCGCCCGTTCCCATGCCGGCCTCGTCCTCCTGCAGGTCGCCGGCTGCGACGACCGTGAACAGGCCGAGGCGCTGAAGGGATCCGAGATCGCCGCTTCGCGCGCCGCGTTCCCCCCGACGGAACCCGGGGAATACTACTGGGTCGATCTCCTGGGCTGCGAGGTCATCGGCCAGGAGGGCGCCGTCCTCGGCAGGGTACTCGCCGTCGAGGACTACGGCGCACCCCATCCGGTGCTGCGCGTCGGCGGCGCGGACGAGTCCGGCAGGCCCGCCGGCAAGACCCTGCTCATTCCCTTCGTCGAGCCGATCGTCGGCGAGGTCGACCTCGCGGCCCGGCGGATCGTCGCCGACTGGGCGGCGGACTACTAGGGCCGGTTCCCATGCGCATCGACGTGGTCAGCCTGTTCCCGGCGATGTTCGACGCGATCTGCGACCACGGCATCACGGCGCGCGCACTCGACCGCGGGCTGTGGAGCCTCGGGCGCTGGAACCCGCGCGACTTCACCCATGATGCCTACCGGCGGGTCGACGATCGGCCCTACGGCGGCGGCCCGGGGATGGTGATGCTCGCGGAGCCGCTCGCCGCGGCGATCGCTGCGGCGAGCGAGGCCTCCCGCGCCGCGACGGGCGAACAGGGCATGCCGCATCGCATCTTCCTCAGCCCGCAGGGCCGTCCGCTGACGCACGACCGGGTCGTCGAGCTCGCCCGGCTCCCCGCCCTGGTCCTGCTCGCCGGGCGCTACGAAGCGGTCGACCAACGCCTGATCGACACCCGGATCGACGAGGAAATCTGCATCGGCGACTTCATCGTCTCCGGGGGCGAGCTGCCGGCCATGATGCTGATTGACGCCGTCGTGCGCATGCTGCCGGGCGCGGTCAACGACGACGAATCGGTGCTGCATGAATCCTTCGCCGACGGCCTGCTCGATTGCCCGCACTACACGCGGCCCGAAGTGTTCGAGTCGATTCCCGTGCCGCCCGTGCTCCTGTCGGGCCATCATGCCCGGATCGCCCGCTGGCGGCGCCAGCGGGCGCTCGAGCTCACCGCCGCGCGCCGACCCGACCTGATCGAGCGCGCCCGGGCGGCGGGACGCCTGGACGAGGAGGACGAGCGCTGGCTCGCGGGCCTGGCCCAACGACAAGCCCTCGACCCTGGCGGCGACGGCACGCTATAATTGCAGGTTCACCATCCTCTGGGCGGGCAACACTCCTACTCGAAGCGCCGCCGCACGATGGCCCAAGGAGCCGAAATGGACATCATCAAGCTGCTCGAAGAGCAGGAAATCGCCCGCCTGGGCAAGGACATCCCCGACTTCTCGCCGGGCGATACCGTCGTCGTGAACGTCAATGTCGTCGAGGGTACGCGCAAGCGGGTCCAGGCGTACGAGGGCGTGGTCATTGCCCGTCGCAACCGTGGCCTGAATTCCGCGTTCACCGTGCGCAAGATCTCCTCGGGCGAGGGCGTCGAGCGGACCTTCCAGCTGTACTCGCCCCTGATCGCCTCCATCGTCGTCAAGCGCCGTGGCGATGTGCGCCGTGCCAAGCTCTACTACCTGCGCGACCGGTCGGGCAAGTCCGCGCGCATCAAGGAAAAGCTCCCGGTGCGCAAGGACGCGAAGGAATCCAAGGCCGGCTGATGTCGGTCTCGCGTGCCGCCGGGCGCTTGCCGACGTGAGCACCCGGCGCCCCGGGGAGCCGACGCTCATCCGGCCGGTCCTCGATCCCACGATCCTTCCCGCCGAGCCGGCCGATGACGGCCTGCCCGCGGTTCCGCCCGAAAGGCTGCAACTCGCGGCGCTGCGCCAGCGCTTCCGGTGTCCACCCGCCAGCTGGCATGTCGAGCAGCAGTCCGATCGTGTCCTGCTGCCCGGCGTGGCGGGCGAGCCGCGTCCCGCCTCGGTGCTGGTTCCGATCATCGACCGGCCCGGCGGGGCGGTGGTGCTCCTCACGCTGCGCACCACCCACCTGCGCCAGCACTCGGGCCAGGTCGCGTTCCCGGGAGGCCGGGTCGAGCCGCGCGATCCCGACGTGATCCATACCGCCCTGCGCGAAGCCGAGGAGGAGGTGGGCCTCGATCCCGCGCTGGTGGAGGTCGTCGGCAGGATGCCCGAATACACCACCGGCACGGGCTATCGCGTCACCCCGGTGGTCGGCCTCGTGGCGCGCGAGGCGATCGTCGTGCCGGATCCGTCCGAGGTGGCCGCGGCATTCGAAGTGCCGCTGGCGTTCCTCATGGACCCGCGCAACCACCAGCGCCGCCGCTACGACATCGCCGGCGTCACCCGCAGCTTCTTCGCCATGCCCTGGGGCCCGCCCGGCGCCGAGCCATACTTCATCTGGGGGGCCACCGCGGCGATGCTGCGCAACCTGTACCATTTCCTGCGTGCGGACTGAGCGTCTCGAGCGTATCTCGCCATGGGACTGATCGCGCTTGCCGTCGCGCTGCTGGTCGAGCAGCTTCGGCCGCTGGCCCCGGACAACCGGGTGCACCGGCTCGCCCGCGATGCCGTGGACCTCGCCCGGCAGCATTCGAGCACCGACCGATCCTTCGATGCGACCCTCGGCTGGTTCGCGGTGGTCCTGGGCAGCATCGCCGTCGTGGTGGTCCTGCAGTGGATCGCCGAAGCGATCGGCTCGCTCGCATCGTTCCTGCTGCATGTGGCCATCCTCTACCTCACGATCGGCTTCCGGCGATTCGACCATCACCTGAGGGAGATCCTCGCCGCGCTGGAGCGCGACGACCTCCCGCAGGCGGAACGGCTCCTCGCCGCATGGATCGCGGCGAGCGAGCCCGGCGCGTCGCCGGTCGCGCCGGCGATGCCGGCCGGCGCCGAAGGCCCGGCGCCCGGGAAGGCGCGCCTGTGCCGTGCGGCGATCACCCACGGGCTCGTGAGCGCCCATCGCGAGTTCTTCGGTCCGGTGCTCGCCTACCTCCTGCTGCCCGGGGCGATCGGCCCGGTCGCCTACCGGATGGTGGACCTGCTGGCGCGGCGCTGGGCGCAGCCGGGGGCCGATGATCCCCATGCCCGGGTCGCGGCCCGGGGCCTGGGGATCGTGGACTGGATACCGCTGCGCGTGACCGCCGCCGGCTTCGCCATCGCGGGCGACTTCGAGGACTCGACCTACTGCTGGCGCTCCGCGATCGCCGGGGGCGCCGGCCGTGACCAGCGGGCAATGCTCGTCGCCGTGGGCAGCGGTTCGCTCGGGCTGGATCTCGTCGATCCCGAGCGCGACCGTCACTGGGCGGGGCCCCGCGGCGAGGGTCTCGCGCCGGCCTTCGACTGGCGCGGGACCGTTCCCGATGCGGGCGGCATCCGCAGCACCATCGGCCTGCTCTGGCGGGCCGCGACCCTGGTCGTGGGCATCTTCGTGCTGGTGGCACTCTCGAGCTGGCTGGGCGGCTAGGGCGATCCGGCAGTCCCTCGGCCGCGACGCCGGTGCCACTCAGTCGCGCTCGTACAGCTCGGTGAAGAGGCGGTAGCGCAGGGCGTCGATCCTGCAGGCCGCGGCGGCCTCGCGAATGGCGCAGCCGGGTTCCTGCCGGTGGGTGCAGCTGTGGAACCGGCATTGGCCCAGGTAGGGCCGGAAATCCGCCATGGCATGGACTCGTTGCGATTCCGACAGGTGCGCCAGCCCGAAGGTCTGGAATCCCGGGGAGTCGATGATCCGCGCATTCGGCGCCACGGCTTCGTCGAGGTCGAACAGGCGGCTGAAGGTGGTGGTATGGCGTCCCGTCCCCAGTGCCGTGGACACCTCGCGGGTCGCCTGCGCGGCCCCCGGCACGAGCACGTTCACCAGCGACGACTTGCCCATGCCCGACTCGCCGAGGAACACCGTGAGGGAATCGGCCAGCCACGGGCGAAGGGTCGTCACCGCGTCAACGGGCGCCGCCTCGGCGGAGACCTCCACGACCGCGTAGCCGAGCGAGCGCAGCAGTTCGAGCCGGGGAACGATCCGCCGGTGCGCCTCGACGAGGTCGGACTTGTTCGCGACGACGAGGAGCGCGATCCCGCTCGCCTCGACCGCGAGCATCATGCGCAGGAGCAGTTCCTCGGAATAGCTGGGCTCGCCCGCGATCACGATGGCGGCGCGGTCCACGTTGGCCGCGAGCGCCTTGCTGCGGTAGCGGTCGCTGCGCTGGAGCAGGTTGCGCCGCGGCTCGATGCGCTCGATCACCGCCTGTTCGGCACCCACGCGGGTGGCGGCAACGATGTCGCCGACGCATGCCTCGGTGCGCTTGCCCCGGCTCACCGCCGAGAGCTCGTCGCCCCGCGCCTCGAAGCGAAGCAGGTAGCGACGGCCGTAGCTGGCGACGACGAGGGCGGACTCAGGGCCGGGGCTCGGCGTGGATCCCATCGGTCTTGGCCGCGCAGATGAAGTCGTTGCGCGTCAGGCCGCCGGCCGAGTGCGTGGACCAGAGCACGCGGCACGTCGCGTACTCGACCTCCATCCGGGGATGGTGGTCCTCGGCATTCGCCATCGCGGCGACGCGGTTGACGAAGGCCATCGTCTCGTCGAAGTCACGGAAGCGGAACTCGCGCGCGATCGCGCCATCGGCCCGGCTCCAGCCGGGCAGGATCGCGAGCAGCGCCGCGATCTCGCCATCGTCGAGGGCGACATCGCGATGACGGCAGGACTCGGCGCGCAGGGCTTCCGCGTTCGTCGGAGTCGTCACGAGGGGCTCGCCTCCATCGACGGGGATGATGTCAGGGCGCGCAGTCGGCCGATCCGCACGGCCGCGGGCGGGTGCGAATCGTAGAAGATCGAATGCACCGGGTCGGGCGTCAGCGTCGAGGCATTGTCCTGGTAGAGCTTGACCAGGGCAGCGACCAGGGCATCGCCATCGGCATGGCTCGCGGCGAAGGCGTCCGCCTCGAACTCGTCACGCCGCGACAGCAGGCTCATCAGCGGCCCGAGGGGGAAGGTGAACACCGGAAGCGCGACGAAGAAGAGCACGAGGGCGGCGGCTTCGATCATCTCGGGGGCCGGCGTCAGGCCGAGCCCCTGGTAGAACCAGGGCTGGTTCGCGAGCCACGAGAGCAGCCACAGGCCCGCGGCGCTCAGCGCGAAGCTGATCGCGATGCGGCGCAGGATGTGGCGATGACGGAAATGGCCGAGCTCGTGGGCCAGGACGGCCTCGATCTCCGCGGCATCGAGTCGTTCCAGCAGCGTGTCGAAGAAGACGATGCGCTTCGCGCGGCCGAACCCGGTGAAGTAGGCATTGCCGTGCGCGGATCGCTTGCTGCCGTCCATCACGAACAGCCCCTTCGAGGCGAAGCCGCAACGGGCGAGCAGGCCCTCGACGCGCTCGCGCACCCGGCCCTCGGGCAGGGGTTCGAAGCGGTTGAAGAGCGGCGCGATGACGGTGGGGTAGATGTAGAGCACGAACAGGTTGAAGCCCACCCAGACCAGCCAGGCATGGACCCACCAGAGCTCGCCCGCGCCGCGCATCAGGGCAAGGATGGCCCACAGGAGCGGCACGCCCAGCACCAGGCCGACCAGGAGATGGCGCGCCATGTCGGCGATGAACAGCGCGGGCGTCATGCGGTTGAAACCGAAGCGGCGCTCGAGGTGGAACTGCCGGTACCAGGCAACCGGAATCCCGACGACCCCGAAGAGCAGGGTGACGGCAAGGACGAATCCGACCTGCGCCGCCATCGGCCACGCGCCGGCGAGTTCGACGATGGTGTCGTGCAGCCATTGCAGGCCGCCGAGGAGCGTCAGGACGACCACCAGTGCGGTCGAAACGAAATCGTCCACGAGCCCGAGCCGGGTGCGCGCGATCGTGTAGTCCGCCGCGCGCCGGTGCGAGGCGAGGCTGATGCGTTCGGCGAAGGCAGGCGGGACGGTGTCGCGATGGGCCGCGACATGGCGAACCTGCCGTAGGGCGAGCCAGGTCCGCAGGCCTGCGCCGATGGCCAGCGCAAGGACGAACAGCGCGGAGAATGCGAGGGTGTCCAACGTGGCGCTCGTGCGAGAATCGGGACGGAGAAAATTATGTCACAGCACACTGCCACCCCGTCCGCGCCGGCCGGCGACATCCAGCCGGACGCCAGCCGCCTCCTCTGGATCGACATGGAGATGACCGGGCTCGATCCGGAGCGCGACCGCATCATCGAGCTGGCGATCGTGGTGACCGACAGCGACCTCAACATCCTCGCCGAGAGCGAGGCCTGGGTCGTCCACCAGCCCGATGCGGTGCTCGACGCGATGGACGACTGGAACAAGTCCACCCACGGGCGCAGCGGACTCGTCGACAAGGTGAAGGCATCGACGCTCGACGAGGCGGCCGCCGAGGCGGCCGCGCTGGCGTTCGCATCCCGCTGGGTGCCGCCGCGCGCCTCGCCGATGGCGGGCAACTCGATCTGCCAGGACCGCCGCTTCCTCGCGCGCTTCATGCCCGCGCTCGAGGCGCACTTCCACTATCGCAACCTCGACGTGAGCACGCTCAAGGAGCTGTGCAAGCGCTGGCGGCCGGAAGTCGCCCGCGGGTTCACCAAGCGCGGCGCGCACACCGCGCTCGCCGACATCCACGAGTCCATCGAGGAGCTGCGCTACTACCGCGAGCACTTCATAGCGCTTCGGTCCGCCGATACAGCCTGAAGCGCTCGTCGATCCGGTCGCGGCGCTTGCCCATCCAGACCAGTTCCGCGCCTTCGACCGGTCCCGGTTCCGCGAAGGCGACCGGGCCGTCGTCCTGGACCAGGAGCCAGCGGCATTCCTCGCCCGGGGGATCGAAGCGCGGCTCGGCGAAATAGTAGATGCTGGCCCGCTCCGCCCGGCCGAGGCCCCGCGTCTCGACGCAGGACGGCGAGCCCGCGATGTGCTCGCGTACGCCCAGGCCGATGTCGCGATAGGTATTGCGGGCATTGAAGGCGGGGAGCCAGAGGCTCATCAGCAGGAACCAGGTGAACACCAGGCCGCCGGCCGACAGCACGACCGCGCGCCAGATGACGGGGCGCTGCCGGGAAACCCGCCAGCGCACGAGCAGCAGCCAGGCAACGGTCGCGAGCGCGCCCAGCACGAGTTCCACCAGGACCCAGTCGGGCTCGAACTCCGGGGCGAACATCTGCGCGCGGTAGGCCATGCGTGGGGGGAAGCCGGTATTGAACGCGATCCAGTACGCCCACACGGCCACCCCGAGCAGGGTGTAGAGGGTGACGGCGAACCAGTCGATCAGGCTCACCATCCCGCGGCGCAGGGTGGGCAGGCCCACCGCCGCCAGCATTGCGAGCGGCGGGATCAGCGGCAGGAGCTCGGCCTCGTCGGCGCTGCGGGCGAAGAAGGCGGGGATCGCGAGGCAGCCGAGCGTCGCCAGGGGAAGGGCGATGGCGGGCAGCTCCAGCTTGCTGCGCCAGCGGACGATGGCCCAGGCGGCCAGCGGCCAGACCGGCCAGTAGTACCAGGGGGCCGTCCTCGCGAGGTACGAGAGCGTCTCGACCGTGGGCAGCCAGCCGGTCGAGACCGCGTTCCAGGCGAGCCACTCGCGCAGGTACTCGCGGGCCTCGGGTCCCGCGCCGGCGAGCGCGAGCGGCCAGGCCGCCCCGGCCGCGACCGCGAGCGGCAGCCCGATGGTCCAGGTCGAGCGACAGACCAGGCGAAACGGCTGAGAGATGAGCGGCAGCAGCAGCCACGCGACGAGCATCGCGACGGCGGGCGCGATGCCGCGGGTCGCGACGCTGGCGGCGATCGCCAGCGCGGCGATGACGGCGCCCCGGCGGGAATGCTCGAGCGACCAGGCCACGCCGAGCAGGAACAGGGCCACGAGCCCGACCTGGCCCGCGGCGGCGGTCGTCTCGTGCATCCGGGTGATCAGGCCGAGGCAGGCGAGCAGGACCAGCAGGCCGGAGTCGGCGATGGCCCGTCCGAAATCGGTCCGGCTCGCGCCGGCGCCGAAGGGATCCGGCGGCTGCAGGCCGGGCCGCCGGCTGAGCGCGTAGCTCGCGTACCAGAAGGCGACGAGGGTGAGGGCGAGGCCGCAGGCCGCCGCGAGCATGGCGAGCAGGTGCGCCGGCGCCGCGAAGGACAGGAGCTTCGCCACTACCGCCGCGAGCGCGAAGGGCAGGGGGCCGCCCTCGTCCACGACCCGCATGCCGGCGATATTGGGTACCAGCCAGTCGAGCGGGCCGCCGCGCGCCATCGTGAGCGCGATGCCGAATCCGGCGGCGTCGTCCACCCGCCAGGGATCGCGGCCGATGAAGCCGGGCAGCACGTAGAGGCCGCAGAGCAGCAGCAGGGCCCAGCGCGGGAGCTTGCGGGCCTGCAGCCGCGTGACGAGGAAAGCTCGCATCG
>CAZDYQ010000078.1:0-14126 GCA_964509685.1 uncultured Burkholderiaceae bacterium | reverse complement strand
AGCGCTGATTCCGGCGCGGCGGGGGCGGCGGGCCGCCCCTTCGCGCGACCCCCGCTGGCCTTCCCGGCATGCTGAACAGCCTCTCGCGCACGGCGGACGCGGTATCGCGCTGGCTGGCATACCTGTCGGGCGGGGCCATCTTCCTGATCGCCGCCCTGCAGGTGCTGGAGATCGCGTCGCGCAACCTCCTCGACAGGAGCCTCAGCATCGTCTGGGAGGTCGGCCCCTACCTGCATGTGGCCGCCATCTTCCTGGCGGCCGCCTACACCCTGCGCACCGGCGGGCACATCCGGGTCACGCTGGCGCAGCGCCTGCACCCGCGCGCATTCGAACTCCTCGCCACCCTGGTCGGGACGGTCGTCTCGCTGTTCCTGACCGCGGCGCTCGTGAAGTTCGCCTGGAACTACGGCGTGACGGGCCGCACCTCGGGCACGACGAACAACATTGCCCTCGTCTGGCCGGCCGCCGCCATGGCGTTCGGGGCGACGATGCTGAGCCTGCAGCTGGTCCTGCGCCTTGCGCTGGCGCTGCGGGGCCGGCCCGTGGAGGTCGCGGCGCCGCACGAATCCCTGTCGGCCGACTGAGGGCAGCGCAACCATGCCGACCTCCATCCTCGCCACCATCGCCCTGCTGTTCATCCTGCTCGGCACCGGCGCCTGGATCGGGCTGAGCCTGATGGGCGTCGGCATCGCCAGCCTTTCGATCTTCCGGTCGATGCCGGTCGACAAGCTGCTCGCGCAGTCCGTGTGGAACAGCCTCACCTCCATGGAACTGGTGGCGCTGCCCCTGTTCATCCTGATGGCGGAGCTGCTGTACCGGTCGAAGATCACCCGCAACCTGTTCGCGGCGCTCGAGCCCTGGGTCCGCGGCCTTCCGGGCGGACTCCTGCATACCAACGTCCTCGGCTGCACCGTCTTCGCCCTCATATCGGGTTCGTCGGCGGCGACCACATCGGCGGTAGGTCGTATCACGCTCGCCGAGCTGGCGCGCCGTGGCTACGACCGCTCGGTCGCGATGGGATCGCTGGCGGGGGCCGGCACGCTGGGCTTCCTGATCCCGCCCAGCGTCATCCTCATCATCTACGGGGTGCTGTCGGAGACCTCGGTCCTCAAGCTCTTCGCCGCCGGGCTCCTGCCCGGCCTGCTGCTCGCCGCGGCCTTCATGGCCTACCTGGGCATCCGGTCGATGTTCCTGCCCCGCGTGGAGGAGGCGAAGCATGCCGACGACGGGTCGCCCTGGCGGCGACGGCTGCGCAGCCTGCCCACGCTGCTGCCGTTCTTCCTGCTGATGTTCGTGATCCTGGGCTCGATGTACCTCGGCTGGGCCAGCCCCTCCGAGGCGGCCGCCGTCGGCGTGGGGGCGACCTGCGTGCTCATGCTGGCGGAGCGCTCGCTGGGCTGGTCGGTGCTGCGCGAGGCCTGCATGGGTTGCGCGCGCACGGTCAGCATGCTCGGCCTGATCATCGGGGCAGCGGGCTTCCTGGCCGTGGCGATGAACTTCCTCGGCCTGCCGCAGGCCGTCGCGACCCAGGTGCGCGCAATGGCCCTGGGCCCGCTCGAGCTGGTGGCCCTGTTGCTCCTCGTCTATCTCGTGCTCGGCATGTTCCTCGAGGGCATGTCGATGCTCGTGATGACGCTGCCCATCGTGCTGCCGCTCGTCACCGCAGCGGGCTACGACAAGGTCTGGTTCGGGGTGTTCCTGGTGCTGGTCATCGAGCTGGCGCAGATTACCCCGCCCGTGGGCATGAACCTGTTCGTGATCCAGGGGCTCACCCGCGAGAAGATCTCGTCGATCGCGATCGCGGCGCTGCCCTTCTTCCTGATCATGGTGGCTTTCGTCGGCGTGATCGCGCTGTTCCCGGGCGTGGTCGGCTGGCTTCCCGCGCAGCTCTAGGCGCCGCGCCGGCCCGGGCTCAGTACCCGAGCGCCCGCGGCAGCCAGATCGAGATCTCCGGGAAGTTGATGAGCGCGAGCAGCAACATCATCATCGCGGCCACGAACCAGAGCACCCAGCGCACCGTCTGCTCGATGCCGATGCCGGCAAGCTTGGACGTGATCATCAGGTTGACCGCCAGGGGCGGGGTGAACTGGCCGATGGCGACCATGTAGGTCAGGATGACCCCGAACCACACGGGATTCCATTCGTAGTACCGCATGAGCGGCATCAGCAGCGGCACGAAGATCAGGAAGATCGAGATGCCGTCCAGCACCATGCCCATCGCGAGCATCACGGCCACGACCATCGCGAGCGCGCCCGACTCGCCGAGCCCGCTGCTGGTCACGAGGTTCACCATCGGGTCGATGAGCCCGAGGGTGTTGACGGCATAGGCGAAGATGCTGGCGAGCGCGACGACCACCATGATGATGCCGGACACCTCGGCCGCGTCGGCGAAGATCTCCACCATGTCGCGCAGCCCGATCGTGCGATAGACCACCATGCCCACGAACAGGCCGTACACGACTGCGACCACGGCGGCCTCGGTGGGGGTGAACCAGCCGGCCCGCATGCCGCCCAGGATGAGCACGGGCGCGACGAGGCCCCAGGAGGCGTCGCGCAGCGAGCGCCAGAACGGCGGGCGCGCTTCCGCGCCTTCGTTCGCGCCGAAGCCGTGCCGGCGTGACAGCCAGATCGCCGGGATGATCAGCGTGATGCCGGTCAGCAGGCCGGGGATGAGGCCCGCGGCAAACAGCGCCGGCACGGAGGCGCCCGGCACCAGCACCGAGTACACGATGAACGCGATGGATGGCGGGATGAGGATGTCGATGGCCGCGGCCGCGCCGATGACACTGGCGGAGAAGGGCGCCGGGTAGCCGGCGCGGTGCATGGCGACCAGCATGACGCCGCCCACCGCCGCCGCGGTCGCGGGCCCCGACCCCGAAATGCCGCCCATCATCATCGCCACCAGGATGGCGATCGTGGGCAGCATGCCGGGTCCGCGACCGAAGATGGACGAGGCGAAGGTCACGAGCCGTTCGGCCACGCCGGAGCGCTCGAAGAGCACGCCCACCAGCACGAACATCGGCAGCGCGAGCAGCGGGTACTTGGCGATGCCGGCGTAGAAGTTGTTCGGCAGCGAGAGCCAGCCGAGTTCGGCCGCGCCGATCGCGATGGAGCCGCCGATCATCAGCGCGACCCCGATGGGCACGCCCAGCACGAGCAGGAGCGCGAACGCGAGGAAGCTGAGGGTCGCGATCATGGCGGATCAGCGATCCTTCCAGACGGCGACGAAGTGCTGGATGGCGCGCCACGTCACGGCGATGCACAGCACCGGCATGGTGCCGGTGTACCACCACTGCGGGATTCCGATGCCGGGCGACGTGACCTCGTACTGGTAGTCGTCCCAGGCGAGCTTGCCCCCGAGCGCCGCCAGGATCGCGAAGGCGACGATGGTGGCGAGCGCCGACAGCAGGCCCAGCCAGCGGCGCCTCGCCTTGCTGCCCCCATAGAAGAGGATCTCCACCCGGATGTGGCGGTCCCGCACGACCGCGACACTGGCCGCCACCAGGGTGAGCACGACCATCAGGCTGACCGAGATCTCCTCGGTCCAGGCGAAGGACTGGCTGGTGAAGTAGCGCACCAGCACATTGGCGAAGGTGATGAGCGTGAGCACGCCCATCACCGCGGCCCCGACCCAGTCCTCCCAGCGGTAGCCGCGACGGGCGGGGACGAAGGGCGTGGACGCCGCCTCCTCGGGAGCGGGCGCGGCCTCGCCCGGGGAGGACGGCCCTTCCCGCCGCCCGTCCCCGTCCCCCGGTCGCCTAGTCGTCACGGAGAGCTGCGCCTGGGAAGGCTCAGGCCTTGCGGGCGGCCACGGCCGCCTCGGCCTGCTTCACCAGGTCCGGACCGATGGTCTTGGTCCACTTCTGGTAGGTGGGCTGGACCGCCTTGACGAAGGCGGCGCGCTCCGACTCGGTGAGCTCGGTCACCGTGACGCCGAGCCCCTTGACCTCGTCGATCAGCGACCGGTCGGTGCGGGTGAGTCCCTTGCGGGCGAGCTCGACTTCCTGCCGGCCCGCCTCGATGGCGCACTCGCGCACGATCTCGCGGTCCTCGGGCGTCCAGGAGTTCCAGACCTCGCGGTTGACCACGAAGATGAGCGGATCGGCGACGTAGTCCCACAGCGTGACGAACTTCTGCGACAGCGTGTGGAGCTTCGCCGCGGTGAAGATGTGCAGCGGGTTCTCCTGGCCCTCGACCGCGCCGGAGGCCAGCGCCGGCTGGGCATCGGCCCAGCTCATCTGGGTCGGGTTGGCGCCCAGGGCGGTGAAGGTGTCATTGAAGATCGGCGAGCCGACCACCCGGAACTTCAGGCCCTGCATGTCGGCCGGCGTGCGGATCTCGTGCCGGGAGTTGGTGACCTGGCGGAAGCCGTTCTCGCCCCAGGCGAGCGGCACGACGCCGGCCTTCTCCACGATCTTCATGATCTGCTCGCCCACCGGACCCTTCGTCAGGGCGTCGATGCCGGCATGGTCCTGCGTGAGGAAGGGCAGGGAGAAGAGGTTGAGCTGGCGGATCTGCGGCGACCAGTTGATGGTGGAGCCGACCGCCATGTCGATGACGCCCTGGCGGATCGCGCTGAACTCGCGGGTCTGGTCGCCGTTGATGAGCGAAACCCCTGGGTACAGCTTGATGTTGATGCGGCCCTGGGTCCGGTCGCGCACCAGGTTCAGCCAGATGTCGCCGCCCTTGCCCCAGGGGAAGGCGGTGCCGACGACCGTCGACATGCGGTACTCGGAGCGGTACTTCGACTGCGCCGAGGCGCGGGAAGTCAGGACGAGCGGCGCGGCAATGGCGGCGGAGCCGGCCAGTCCGGTTTTCAGCAGTGAGCGGCGATCCATGGGAGTCTCCGAATCGGTTCGATGATGTGAGTGAAGGCGTCGCTGAAGCGGCCCACAGTGTAAATGAGGCGCAGGGCCGCGGCGGGCCCGCGATTCACTTCCCGGGCCCCTCCAGCATCGCGCGCGCCCTTTCGGCGATCTTCCGGGGCGTGATCCGCAGGAGGGCCTCGAGCGGCGGCGAGTACGCCACGGGGCTGCGCGGCGCGCCGAGCCGGGCCACCCGCGCGCCGGTGTGCTCGGCCACCGTGGCGGCGATCTCGGCGCCGAAGCCGGCCACCTGCACGGCCTCGTGCACGACCAGCGCCCGGCCGGTGCGGCCGGCTGATTCGAGCACGGCGTCGCGGTCCCACGGCCAGAGCGTGCGCAGGTCGATGACCTCCGCCTCGATGCCCGCCCCGGCCAGCTCCGCGGCCGCGGCCATGGCATCGTGCACCGCCTTGCTCCAGCTGACGATCGTGAGGTCGCGGCCCGCGCGCAGGATGCGCGCGCGGCCGATCTCGCCGCCGACTGCGGGGTCGACCTCGCCCTCGAGGCCCCACAGCTCCTTGTGCTCCAGGTAGGCGACCGGGTCGCCGCAGTCGATCGCGGCGCGCAGGAGCGAATGATTGTCCTGGGCGGTGGCCGGCGTCATCACGACCAGCCCCGGGATGTGCGCGAACCAGGCCTCGAGCGACTGCGAGTGCTGGGCCGCGGAGGCCGTCCAGATGCCGATCGGCATGCGGATCACGGCCGGCACGCGGCCCTGCCCGCCGAACATGAAGCGGTTCTTGGCGGCCTGGTTGACGATCTCGTCCATCGCGCACAGCGCGAAGTCCACGACCCGCATCTCGACCACCGGCCTGAGGCCGGTCAGCGCCATGCCCACGGCGGCGCCGACGATGGTGGCTTCCGAAATGGGCGTGTCGATGATGCGCTGCGGGCCGAACTCCTCGACCAGCCCCCGGTACTGGCCGAAGATGCCGCCGCGGCCGAGATCCTCGCCCAGCGCGACCACGGCGGGATCGGCGCGCATGCTGCGCGCCAGCGCGTCCGCGGCCGCCGACGCGTAGTTCATCGTCGTCGCTTCCATGGCCCGGCTCGTCGTCACGTCCATCGCCCGCTTCCGTGGTCCTGCACCTGCTCGAAAGCCGCGGACTCCTCGGGCCAGGGTGCCGCGGCGGCCGAGGCCAGCGCCGCCTCGACCTCGGCGCGGGCTTCGGCCATGATCGCCTCGAGCTGCGCCGCCGACGCCCCGGCCTCGGCGGCCGTGCGGCGGGCGCGCGCGAGCGGGTCGTCGGCCAGCGCGGCGGCGAGCTCGTCCGGGTCGCGGTAGGCCGCGGGATCCACCGACACGTGGCCGCTGAAGCGGTAGGTGCGCGCGTGGAGCAGGCGCGGGCCCTTGCCGGCGCGGACTTCCCCGACGAGCTCGCCCGCCGCCGCATGGACGGCGGCCACATCGTTGCCATCGACGGTGACCGCCGGCACGCCGAAGGCGCGGGCGCGCTCGGCCGCGCCGCCGCCCGCCGACATCGCGTCGGTGCGCGTCGTGGCCGACCACTGGTTGTCCTCGCACACGAACAGCAGGGGCAGCCCGAAGGCGGCGGCCCAGTTCAGGCTCTCGGCGAAGGGGCCGCGATTGAGCGCGCCGTCGCCGAAGAAGCTGACGGCGATGGCGTCCGCGTTCCGGATGCGGATCGAGTGGGCGGCGCCCACCGCGATCGGGATGCCGGCAGCGACCACGCCGTTGGCGCCGAGCATGCCGACCGAGAAGTCGGCAATGTGCATCGAGCCGCCGCGGCCGCCGCAGTAGCCGGTGGCCTTGCCGAAGAGCTCCTGGAACATGCGGGCGATGTCCGCCCCCTTGGCGATCGTGTGTCCGTGGCCGCGGTGGGTGGACGTGAGGTAGTCGCTCGGACGCAGGTGCGCACACACGCCCGCCGCCACCGCCTCCTGCCCGGTGGACAGGTGCAGGGGGCCACGCACGGCGACGCTGGTGTCCTGCTTCTGGCCGAAGGCCGCGACACCGCCCTGGCTCGCGACCTCCGCGGCGTCCTCGAACGCGCGGATGCGGCACATCGTGCGATAGAGCGCGAGCAGGGTCGCGAGCGGGACGGAAGGGGGGCTCTTGCCGGACATCGCGAGGCGCCGGGCGCGGCCCGGGAATCCTGGAAGGGCGAAACTCGAAAGGGCAACAGTATAGCGAATGACTGCTACGATCGAACGTCTGCCGGGACGTTCGCGGCGGGCCCCCGGGGCCGCCGCCGCCCGCCATCATTTCCAGGAGACCGTCATGAAACTCAAGCGAGCCGCCATCGTTTCCCCCCTGCGTACGCCCGTCGGCGCCTTCGGCGGAAGCCTGCGCACGGTGCCCGTCGAGGAACTCGGTGCAATCGTCGCGCGCGCGGTGGTCGAGCGCACCGGCATCGATCCCGCCCTGATCGAGGACGTCGTCTTCGCGCAGTCGTACCAGAACGGCGAGACGCCCTGCACGGGACGCTGGGTCGCCCTGCAGGCGGGATTCCCGATCGAGGTCGCCGGCATGGCGCTCGACCGGCGCTGCGGCGGTGGCCTGCAGGCCATCGTCACCGCGGCCATGATGGTGCAGACGGGCTCGGCCGACATCGTCATGGCCGGCGGCGTCGAGAGCATGAGCAACGTCGAGTACTACACGACCGACATGCGCTGGGGCAAGCGCGCCGGGACCGTCCAGCTGCACGACCGGCTCGACCGGGGCCGCGAGCGCTCGCAGCCGGTGGAGCGTTTCGGCCGCATCTCGGGAATGATCGAGACGGCCGAGAACCTCGCCCGCGAGTACAACATCACCCGCGAGGAGGCCGACGCCTTCGCCGCCCAGAGCCAGCAGCGCGCGGCGGCGGCCTGGGAAGCGGGCCGCTTCGCCGACGAGGTGGTGCCCGTGAGCGTGCCACAGCGCAAGGGCGATCCGGTGGTCGTCTCGCGCGACGAGGGCGTGCGTCCCGACACCTCCGTCGAGACACTGGCGAAGCTCAGGCCCATCATGAAGGACGGCATCGTCACGGCCGGCAACGCCTCGCAGCAGAACGACGCGGCCGCCGCGTGCCTGGTGATGAGCGAGGAGCGCGCCCAGGCGCTGGGCCTGGAGCCGATGGGCTACCTGGTGGGATGGGCGGCGGCGGGCTGCGAGCCGGGGATCATGGGCATCGGGCCGGTCCCCGCCGTGAAGAAGCTCTTCGAGCGCACCGGCCTGTCGTTCAGGGACATGGACCTCGTCGAGCTGAACGAGGCCTTCGCCTGCCAGGTGCTGGCGGTGCTGAAGGGCTGGGACTGGAACGACCAGGACAAGCTCAACGTCAACGGCTCGGGCATCTCCCTCGGGCACCCGGTGGGCGCCACCGGTGTGCGCATCATGACCACCCTGCTCCACGAGCTCAAGCGCCGCGGCGGCCGCTACGGGCTCGAGACGATGTGCATCGGCGGGGGGCAGGGCATCGCCGCCGTCTTCGAGCGCGCCTGAGGCGGTTCCACGTTCGATCGCATTCCGGGAACACATCATGATTCGTGACCCAGAGCAGCTGCGCGCCCTGGTCGACAGCATCGACCGCTTCGTGCGCGACCGGCTGCTGCCGGCGGAGCCGATCGTCGAGGAGACCGACGACATCCCCGCCGACATCATCCAGGACATGCGCGAGCTGGGGCTCTTCGGCCTCACCGTGCCGGAGGAGTACGGCGGCCTCGGCCTGACCACCGAGGAGGAGGCCCACGTCATCATCGCCCTGTCCTGGGCTTCGCCCGCCTATCGCTCGCTGATCGGCACGACCGTCGGCATCGGCTCGCAGGGCATCGTGATCGACGGCACGCCGGAGCAGAAGGCGACGTTCCTCCCGCAGCTGGCCTCCGGCGAGAAGATCGCCTCGTTCTGCCTGACGGAGCCCGATGCGGGCTCCGACGCGGGATCGCTTCGCACGCGCGCGGTGCGCGACGGCGACCACTACATCGTCAACGGGACCAAGCGCTTCATCACCAATGCGCCCCATGCGGGGCTGTTCACGCTGATGGCGCGCACCGACCCGAACGAGAAGGGCGCGGCCGGCGTGAGCGCCTTCATCGTGGATGCCGACTCGCCCGGCATCCGCTTCGGGCGCAAGGACGCCAAGATGGGCATGCGCGGCGCGCATACCTGCGACGTCATCTTCGAGGACGTGCGGGTGCCGGCCGACCGCATCATCGGCGGCGTCGAGGGGCAGGGCTTCAAGACCGCCATGAAGGTGCTCGACAAGGGCCGCATCCACATCGGGATGATCTGCGTGGGCGCCGCGAAGCGCATCCTGGACGAGGCCCTGCGCTACGCCATGGAGCGCAGGCAGTTCGGCCAGCCGATTGCGAACTTCCAGCTGGTGCAGGCGATGCTGGCCGACAGCCGGGCCGAGCTCTACGCGGCCGAGTGCATGGTGATGGACGCCGCGCGCCGGCGCGACGCCGGCGAGGCGATCTCGACGGAGGCCGCCGCCACGAAGCTCTTCTGCTCGGAAATGGTCGGGCGGGTCGCCGACCGGGCGCTGCAGATCCTGGGCGGGGCCGGCTACACCAAGGAGTACGTCGTCGAGCGCTTCTACCGCGACGTACGGCTGTTCCGCATCTACGAGGGCACCAGCCAGATCCAGCAGCTCGTGATCGCCCGCAACATGCTCAAGCAGGGACCGCGGGTGCTCTGAGCCGCGTCGCCGGGCCGCGGCCGGCGCGCGGCACCCCGCGCAGGCAAATCGGAGGAGACATCGGCATGAACGATTCCAGCCGCCTCTACCAGGGCTGCAGCATGGGCGACCTCGTCGTGCGCGCGATCCAGCGCGGCGGCGACCGGGTGGCCTTCATCCTCGACGACGAGCGCATCACCTACCGCGAGTTCGGCGCGCGCCTGTCGTGCTTCATCCAGGCGCTCAAGGCGCGCGGGCTGGGGCGCGGCGACGCGATCGCCACGATCACCTCGAACCGGCCGGAAGGGTTCATGGTGACCGCGGCCGCCTACCTGATGGGCATGCGGGTCACCTGGATGCATCCGATGGGCTCGGAGGACGACCACGCCTACATCGTCGAGGACTCCGGCGTGAAGACCCTGTTCGTCGACCATCCTGCCTTCACGGAGCGCGGCCGGGCGCTCGCGGCGCGGGTGCCGGGCCTCACGCTGCTCGGATTCGGGCCGTCGGACCTGTGCGACGACATCCTCGCCGAGAGCCGGCGCTTCCAGCCGGGGCCGCTGGCGGTGGAATCGACCGAGGACGACATCTGCGTGCTCATCTACACGGGCGGGACCACCGGCCGGCCGAAGGGCGTGATCCACACCCACCGGGTGCAGGTGGCGATGGTCATGCATGAGCTCGCGGAATGGGACTGGCCGCAGGAGATCCGCCATCTCGCGATGACGCCGATCACGCATGCCGCCGGCGTGATGATCCTGCCCGTCATGCTGCGCTCGGGCACCTTCGTGATGGCGAAGGGATTCGATCCGCAGCGCTTCTTCCAGCTCGTCGAGCGTCACCGGATCACCAGCGCCTTCCTCGTGCCGACGATGATCTACGTGCTCCTCGACTCGCCGGAGATCGACACCGCCGACTGTTCGAGCCTCCAGCTCGTCATCTACGGGGCCTCGCCGATGGCGCCGGCAAGGCTGGAGGAGGGCATGAGGCGCTTCGGGCCGGTGTTCATGCAGCTCTACGGCCAGTCCGAGGCGCCGAACGCGGTGACGGTCCTGCGCAAGCAGGACCACGACCCCGTGAACCATCCCGAACGGCTCGCCTCCTGCGGCGCGCCCGTGGGCTACATCCAGGTGCGCCTGCTCGACGACGAGGGCAACGAGGTGCCGCAGGGGGAGGTCGGCGAGATCTGCATCCGCGGCCCGCTCGTCATGGCAGGGTACTGGAACAAGCCCGAGGAGACGGCCCGCGCGCTGCGCAACGGCTGGCTCTATACCGGCGACCTCGCCCGCGCCGACGCCGACGGCTACCTGTACATCGTCGATCGTTCGAAGGACCTGATCATCTCGGGCGGCTTCAATGTCTATCCGCGCGAGGTCGAGGACGTGCTCGCTACCCATCCGGCGGTCGCGGCCGCGGCCGTGATCGGGGTGCCCGACCCGAAGTGGGGCGAGGCGGTGAAGGCCTGCGTCGTCCTGCGGCCCGGCGAGACGGCGACCGCCGAGGAATTGATCGCCCTGGTCCGGGAGGCGAAGGGTCCGGTCCAGGCGCCGAAATCGATCGATTTCGTCGACGAGCTGCCGGTCACGGGGCTCGGCAAGCTCGACAAGAAGGCGCTCCGCGCCCGGTACTGGCAGGGCCAGGGGCGGTCGGTGGCCTGATTCCGGGGTTGACGGCCGGGCTTCGGCGGCAGGACTAGAATCCGGGGATGGCCGCCATCCGGCGGCCGTCCCGATTGGAACCACGCTGGAGACCGGAATGAACAAGGAGCTGTTCGACAAGGGCCTGAAGACACGTCGAGAAGTGCTGGGCGCCGAATACGTCGACAACGCGATCAAGAACGCCGACGAGTTCAACCAGGACATGCAGGAGCTCGTCACCCAGTATTGCTGGGGCGACGTCTGGAACCGGCCCGGCCTGGATCGCCGCACGCGCAGTTTCCTGAACCTCGCGATGCTGTGCGCCCTCAACCGCCCCCACGAGCTCAAGCTGCACGTGCGCGGGGCGCTCAACAACGGACTGACCAAGGACGAGATCAAGGAGGTCTTCCTCCAGGTGGCGATCTACTGCGGCGTCCCGGCGGCGATCGACGGGTTCCGCGTGGCCAGGGAGACGTTCAAGGAGCTCGAGAAGTGAGCATGGCCGGGCAAACCATCGGCTTCGTCGGCCTCGGGATGATGGGCCGGCCGATGGCCGCACGGCTGCATGCCGCCGGCCACCGGCTGGCGGTCTACGACATCTCGCCCGAGGCGCGGGCGGCCTTCGTGGCCGACTATCCCGGCACGATCGACGCGGCCGGGCTCGACGGGCTCTCCGGCGCCTCCGTCGTGATCCTGATGCTGCCCAATTCGGACGTGGTGGATGCCACGGTGCTGGGCGCCCGCGGCCTGGCCGACGTGCTCGAGTCCGGTTCGACCATCATCGACATGAGCTCGTCCGAGCCGCTGCGCTCCCAGGCGCTTGCCAAGGCGATCGCCGGCCGGGGCATCCGCTTCCTCGATGCTCCCGTGTCCGGGGGCGTTCGGCGGGCGGTCGACGGCACGCTCGCGATCATGTGCGGCGGCGACGCGGAGGTGTTCGAGGCGTGCAAATCGCTGCTCGCGGCCATGGGCCGCACCATCACCCACGTCGGGCCGGTGGGCGCGGGCCACGCGATGAAGGCGCTCAACAACTATGTCTCGGCCGCGGGCCTCGTCGCGACGGTCGAGGCGCTGCATGTGGGCGCCCGCTTCGGGCTCGATCCGGAAGTGATGACGGACGTGCTCAACAGCTCGACGGGCCGCAACAACACCACCGAGGTCAAGGTGAAGCCCTTCATGCTGTCGGGCAAGTTCGACTCGGGCTTCGCCCTGCGCCTGATGGCCAAGGACCTCGGCATCGCGATGGGCCTGGGCAGCGCGATCGGCGAGCCGATGCGGCTCGGCGAGGAGGTGCTGAAGATCTGGCGCGACGCGGCCGAGAAGCTGCCGGCGAGCGCCGACCACACCGAGATGTATCGCTTCCTGCAGCGCGACTAGGCACGTCCGGGCCACCCCCCGTCGACGAGGACGGCCCGGCGTTTCGCGGTATATTGCGGGGCACAAAATTCCGCCGGCCCGAACGGCGGACGTCCGAACCGAACCTGGAGACGGTCCCAGATGACGATCAAAGGCAAGGCCTACATCGTCGGTGCCTACGAGCATCCGACCCGCAAGGCCCCCGACAAGACGGTAGCCCAGCTGCACTATGAATGCGCCCGGGGGGCGCTCGCCGACGCCGGCCTGACGTTCGACGACGTCGATGGCTATTTCAGTGCGGGCGACGCGCCCGGCATGGGCGGGGTCAACATGGTCGACTACATGAACCTGAAGGTTCGCCATGTCGATTCCACCGAAACGGGCGGCTCCTCCTACCTGATCCACGTGGCGCACGCCGCCGAGGCGATCGCCGCCGGACGGTGCAATGTCGCGCTGATCACGCTCGCCGGCCGGCCCCGCTCCGAGGGCCACAGCGGCGCGGCGCCGCGGGTGTTCCCGCCGAGCGTGCCCGACGCGCCGTTCGAGGCGCCCTACGGCCTCGTCACGATCAACAGCTACGCGATGTGCGCGGCCCGCCACATGTACGAATACGGCACCACCCCCGAGCAGCTCGCGTGGGTGAAGGTGGCGGCCTCGCACCATGCGCAGTACAACGAGCACGCCATGCTGCGCGACGTGGTCACCGTCGAGGACGTGGTGAACTCGCCGATGATCGCGGACCCGCTGCACCGGCTCGACTGCTGCGTGGTCTCCGACGGCGGCGGCGCCCTGGTGGTGACCCGCCCGGAAATCGCCCGTTCGCTCAAGCGGCCGCTGGTGAAGGTCATCGGTGCCGGCGAGCACATCAAGGGCCAGAACGGCGGCGACATCGACCTCACCTACTCGGCGGGCGCCGTTTCCGGCAAGGCGGCCTTCGAGATGGCCGGCGTCACGCATGCCGACATCAAGTACGCCTCGATCTACGACAGCTTCACCATCACCGTCGTAATGCAGCTCGAGGACCTCGGCTTCTGCGAGAAGGGCAAGGGCGGCGCGTTCGTCGCCGACGGCAACCTCATCTCCGGCGTCGGCAAGCTGCCGTTCAACACCGACGGCGGCGGCCTGTGCAACAACCACCCGATGAACCGCGGCGGCATTACGAAGGTGATCGAGGCGGTGCGCCAGCTGCGCGGCGAAGCGCATCCCAAGGTGCAGGTTCCCAACTGCGACATCGCGCTCGCCCACGGCACCGGCGGCCTGCTCGGCCACCGCCATGCCGGCGCCACACTCATCATGGAACGGGAGTAAGAAGATGACCCTGATGGCACAGGACCGGCCCCTGCCCACGCCCCCGGTCTATCCGGACAACACCGAGTTCTGGGCGGCGGCCAACGAAGGCCGGCTGCTCGTTCCGAAATGCGGCTCATGTGGAAAGACCCACTGGTATCCGCGGCCCTTCTGCCCGCATTGTCGCAGCGACGACGTGAGCTGGATCGAGGCGTCGGGCAAGGGCACGATCTACAGCGTGTCGCCCACCCGCCGGGTGCCGGTGCCGTACGCGATCGCGTACGTGACGCTCGACGAGGGCACCACCATGCTCACCAACATCGTGGACACCGACCTCGACCAGGTGAAGATCGGCGACA
>CAZDYQ010000077.1:0-14422 GCA_964509685.1 uncultured Burkholderiaceae bacterium | reverse complement strand
CGGTGCTGTGGCTGATCATGTTCAATCCCAGCATCGGCGTGCTCGCCTGGTCGCTCAGGTACCTGGGGATCGACTGGAACCACCTGCTGCGGGCCGACCACGCGATGATCCTGGTAGTGGTGGCCGCCGTCTGGAAGCAGGTGAGCTACAACTTCCTCTTCTTCCTCGCGGGCATGCAGGCCATCCCGCAGTCGCTCATCGAGGCGGCCGCCATCGACGGGGCCGGCCCGGTGCGCCGGTTCGTGAGCGTGGTGCTGCCGCTGCTGTCGCCGACCACCTTCTTCCTGCTGGTGGTGAACATCGTCTATGCCTTCTTCGACACCTTCGCGATCATCGATGCCACGACCCAGGGCGGCCCGGGGCAGGCCACGTCGATCCTCGTGTACAAGGTGTACGCGGACGGTTTCAAGGGCCTCGACCTCGGCGGGTCGGCGGCGCAGTCGGTGGTGCTGATGGCCGTGGTCATCACGCTCACGGTGCTGCAGTTCCGTTTCGTCGAGCGCCGGGTGAAGTACTAGGACGCGCCCATGGTCGAGAACCGCCGCGGATTCCGCATCGCCTGCCACGCGATCCTGCTCGCCGGCGTGGCGATCGTCGCGTTCCCCGTCTGGCTGACCTTCGTCGGGGCGACCCTGACCGCCGAGGAGATCCTCGCCGCCCCGATGCCGGTCGTCCCGGGCGACCGGCTGGTCGAGAACATGACGACGGTGCTCTCTTCCGGCACCGAGCGCGCGAGCTCCGCGCCGGTCTCGACGATGCTCTTCAACTCGCTGGTGATGGCGCTGGTCATCGCGATCGGCAAGATCGTGATCTCGATGCTGTCGGCCTTCGCGATCGTCTATTTCCGCTTCCCGTTCCGCGCCACCGCCTTCTGGCTCATCTTCGTCACCCTGATGCTGCCGGTCGAGGTGCGGATCGTGCCGACCTTCCAGGTGGTCTCCGACCTGGGCCTGCTCGATTCCTACGCCGGGCTCACGCTTCCGCTGATCGCCTCGGCGACGGCCACCTTCATGTTCCGCCAGTTCTTCATGACCGTGCCCGACGAACTGGTGGAGGCGGCGCGCATGGACGGGGCCGGCCCCATGCGGTTCTTCTTCGACATCCTGCTGCCGCTGTCGCGCACCCACATCGCCGCCCTCTTCGTGATCCTCTTCGTCTATGGCTGGAACCAGTACCTCTGGCCGCTGCTCATCACGACCCAGGAAAGCATGTACACCGTGGTGATCGGCATCAAGCGGATGATCACCGGCGGGGACGCGGCCACCGAATGGCATCTCGTGATGGCCACGGCCATCCTCGCGCTCCTGCCGCCGGCGCTCGTGGTGCTGCTGATGCACCGCTGGTTCGTCAAGGGCGTGGTCGAGACCGAGAAATAGCGCAAGGATCGAGGCGATGGCGAAGGTGGCACTGCGCGGCGTGCGCAAGCTCTACGGGTCCCAGGTGGCGATCGAGTCGGTCGACCTCGAGATCGCCGACGGCGAGTTCGTCGTCATCGTCGGCCCGTCCGGCTGCGGCAAGTCCACGCTGCTGCGCTGCGTCGCCGGCCTGGAGACGCTCTCGGGCGGCAGCATCCATATCGGCGATCGCGACGTCGGCGGCCTCGAGCCCGGCGAGCGCAACGTGGCAATGGTGTTCCAGAACTACGCGCTCTATCCGCACATGACCGTGTTCGAGAACATGTCCTACGGGCTGCGGATCCGCCGCATGCCCAGGGCCGAGATCGCGGCCCGGGTGGACCGCGCCGCCGACATCCTGGGCCTGCGCGACTTGCTGCGGCGGCGTCCGCGCGAGCTCTCGGGCGGCCAGCGCCAGCGCGTCGCGATGGGTCGTGCCATCGTCCGCGATCCCGAGGTGTTCCTCTTCGACGAGCCGCTGTCGAACCTCGACGCCAAGCTGCGCTCGCAGATGCGGATCGAGCTGCGCAAACTGCACGCGCGGCTCGCGACCACGTCGCTCTACGTCACCCACGACCAGGTCGAGGCCATGACGCTCGCCAATCGCATCGTGGTGATGAATGCCGGCAGGGTGGAGCAGATCGGCTCGCCGGCCGATGTGCACGGCCGACCCGCAAGCCGCTTCGTCGCGGGCTTCATCGGGTCGCCCGCAATGAACATCGTGCGTGGACGGATCGACGAGGCGGGAGTCGCACTGCCCGACGGCGGCCGCCTCGCGCTCACCGACCCGGCGCTGCGGCCTTGGGTCGGCCGCGAAATCGAGGTCGGCATGCGACCCGAACACCTGCGGCCGGGGCCGACGGACGGCGCGGCGATCGTCGCCACCGTCGAGCTCGTCGAGATGCTGGGCGCCGACACCCTCGTCCATGCCCGGCGGGGCGATACCCAGTTCGTCGCGCGCCTGCACGAGGGCGAGGCGCCGGCGCTCGACGAGCAGGTGGGCCTTACGCCCGTCCCCGGCACGCTGCACTTCTTCGATCCCGCGACCGGCCTCCGGCTCGAACCCGGCCGCGGGGATCCGTAAGCGGCTAGGCCACCAGCCGCTCCGCCTGCCGGCCCGCGGCAATCGCGGCCAGCCACCTCACGTGCGGCTCCGTCCGGGCCGCGAGCCGCTCGTCGCAGAGGGCACGGGCGAGCCTGTCCAGGCCGGCGCGGCTCGCCGCCGCGATCAGGGTCTGGTCGATCAGGTCGCGCTGGGCATGGCTGCCGCCGAAGCGATGCGCCCGGTTGCGCACGTCGCGAAGCAGCTCGACCGCCTCCGCGGGCTTGCCCTCGGCGATCGCGAGGATCGCCCGGGTCGTCGCGGAGCCGACGTCGCGCGTGAACATCGCGTTGTCGTCGTCGGCCGCCAGCGCCCGCTCCTGCGCCGCCAGCACCTGCTCGATCGCGTCCCTGCGGTCCGTGCGCACGAAGGCCATCATCGCGTGCAGGTCGTTGAAGGCGTAGTTGCCGGCTGCCGCGTGCGGCATCCAGCGATCCGCCACGGACTGCCAGCGGTCGCCGACATCGACCCCGGCGAGCTCGAGCCGCCAGAGCAGCGCGGAGGCGTCGACCAGGTCGATCACCGTCAGGGCCGGAGGCCCGACGCGGGTGTCGAAGAGTTCCAGGGCCCGGTCGGTCTCGTCCAGTCCCAGGTAAAAGACGGCGACATGCCACCAGTTGTGTACCGCGAAGAAGTTCTCGGGCACCCAGCCTGCCTCGTTGTCGCGCATCCACGCGATGCCCTCGCGCCGGCGACCCTGCATCTCGTACACATGGGCCACCGCATGCTGCGCCCATGCGTCACGCGGCTCGATCTCGACCGCGCGGCGCCCCTGCGCCTCGGCGGGTTCGTACTGCCCCGACTCCTCGAGCCCGAAGGCATGCATGCCGAGAAGGGCGTGATAGCCGGGCATCGACGGGCTCCAGTGCGGCAGGGCCCGCGCGATGCGATCGCGCAGCATGCGGGAGTCGCCGATGAAGAAGTCGATCTGGTGGCCTGCCTGCAGCGCGATGGAGTCGAGCGGCCACTCGACCGCCAGGTCCTCGAGCACGCGCCCGGCGGCATGCCATCGATTCCCGAGCACCAGGCCGATCGCGCGCAGGTGGGCGCGCTCGCGCTCGTTGGCGGGCAAGCCCATCGCACGCTCGTACGACTTGCGGGCGACGGGAAAGGCCGTCGCGTCGGTGGCCAGCAGGTGCATCCAGGCATGCAGGATGTGGGACATCACGCTACCGGGGTTCGCGGCGATGGCCTTCTCCACGCTGGCGACCGGGTCTTCGATGTAGCAGCGCAGCTGCGCGGCTGCCCGCTCGAGATGCTCGAGGCCCGTGGCATCGGTGCCCGAAATTTCGTAACCGTTCCAGTCCTTCATTTTCTGCTCACCTCGACCTTTACATGGTTGATAATCCGCTCTCGCCGTTCCCCTGCGGCAGGGCCGGCAATCCGTGAGAGCAATGTAGGGCGGCGCCCCGGGCGTGGAAATGCTCGTGCCGCCGGCAGTCCTGCTCGATCCGCCGCACTCACCGGAGACCGTCCATGGATGCGTTGTCCGACCTTCTCCGTGTCGTCCGCCTGAGCGGCGGCGTCTTTCTCGATGGCGAGTTCTCCGCGCCCTGGTGCGTGTCCGCGCAGGTCACCCCGGAGGAATGCCGGATCATGAAGGCCGACCCGAGCTCGGTGGTCGCGTTCCATTTCGTGGCCGAGGGCCGGATGCAGGTGCTGCTCGACGGCAGCAAGCCGATCGAGGTCGGGGAAAACTCCGTCGTGCTCCTCACGCGCAACGACCGTCATGCGCTGGGCAGCGACCCGGGCCTGCGCCCCGCGAATCCCGACGACCACATCGTCTTCGACCGCGAGAGCGGCCTGCTGCGCATCCGCTATGGCGGCGGCGGGGAAACGACGCGCATCGTGTGCGGCTTCATCGGCTCCGATGTGCGCCGGCATCCGCTCATCGATGCCCTGCCGCCCGCCCTCGTGCTGCCGATGAAGGACGAACCGGGCTGCCAGTGGATCGCGACGTCGTTTCGCTATGCCGCCCAGAGCCTCGGATCGATGCGCCCGGGCGCCGCGACCGCGCTCGCCCGGCTCTCCGAGCTGATGTTCATCGAGGCCGTGCGCTTCTACGTGGACAGCCTGCCCGAGGGCGAACGCAGCTGGCTGGGCGGCCTGCGCGATCCGGTCGTGGGCCGGGCGCTGATGCTGATGCATAGCCGCATCGACCACCCCTGGACCACCAGCGACCTCGCCCGCGAGGTGGCGATGTCGCGCTCGGCCTTCGCCGAGCGCTTCACCAGCGTGATCGGCACGCCCCCGATGAGCTACCTGGCGAGCTGGCGCATGCAGGTGGCGGCGCAGCGGCTGCGCGAGTGCCGGCGCTCGGTCGCGCAGGTGGCCGCCGAGGTCGGATACGAGTCGGAGGCCGCCTTCATCCGCGCATTCCAGCGCGAGATGGGTGTATCGCCCGCGCGCTGGCGTCGCGGGGAGTCCGAGCGGGACGCCGAGCCTGCGCTCGCCAGCTGACGGCGCGAGGGGCCGCTAGCGCCCGATGAAGCCGAAGAGGTGCCCGGCGACCTTGCGCATCTGGATCTGCTCGGAGCCTTCGGTGATCCGGTACCGACGGTGGTGCCGGTAGATGTGTTCGAAAGGCTTGTGCCGCGAGTAGCCGAGGCCGCCATGCACCTGCATGGCGAGGTCGGCCGCCTCGCAGCACAGGCGATTGGCCCAGTAGTTGCACATCGACACCTTGTCCGACAGTCGGCGCGCGACCTCGGGCTTGGGCATGCGGTCCATCTCCCAGGCGGTCTTGCGGATCAGCAGCCGCAGCATCTCGGCCTGGGTCGCGAGCTCCACGATGGGGAACTGGATGCCCTGGTTGGCGGCGAGCGGCTTGCCGAAGGGCTTGCGCTCGCGCGCCCAGGCGATGCTCTCGGCGATGCAGTAACTGGCCGCGCCGAGGCTCGATGCCGCCTGCCGGATCCGGTTCTCGTGCACGAAGTGCTGCGCGATCGCCAGTCCCTCGTCCACCTTGCCGAGCAGCGCCGACTCCGGCACCCACACGTTCGTGAAGCTGATGCGCGGGTGGTCGGTCGGCATGTTGAAGGTCCAGAGGTACTCCTCGATCACCAGCCCCGGGGTGTCGCGCGGCACCAGCAGGCAGCTGATCCCCCGCGCGTCGCCGGCCTTGCCCGAGGTGCGCGCGAACACGGCGCAATGGCTCGCCACGTGCATCCCCGTGATCCACATCTTCTCGCCGTCGATGCGAAAGCCGGGCACGCCGTTGCGCGTCTCGCGCACCGCCACGGTGTCCATGTGGGTGGCATCCGAGCCGTGCGCCGGCTCCGTCAGGCCGAAGGACACGCGGTGGGTGCGATGGTCGAGCATCCCGGGAATGAACTCGGCCTGCTGCTCCGGCGTGCCGAAGTCGCGGAAGATCAGCACGAAGGGATGATTGGCCACGATGGAGTGCTCGGTCTGCAGGTCGTTGTGCAGGCCCAGTCCCTTCGCCGCGAGATGCTCGCGGATCACCGCCATCCACAGGTTGCTGCCGTCGCGCCCGCCGTACTCGCGCGGCAGTGCGAAGCGCAGGTGGCCGGCGACATCGGCGCGGCGCCTGGCCTCGGCGAGCAGCGCCTCCCATTCCTCGCGCGGGAGGCCGCCGCGCTCGAAGTCGGTGCGCGCCCATTCGCGCCGGTGGTCGAAGAAGCGCTGGTTGTCGTCGGCCTCCTGCAGCGGCTGGATCTCGCGGGCGATGAAGTCGTCGAGCTCGGCGAGATAGTCGGCGAGGTCCTGCGGCAGGTCGAAGTCCATCGATGTCTCCAGGGTTGGGGGTCCGGCCCGCGCCGCTGCGAGCGGGACGGGTCGTTGTCAAGGCCCGGGCGGCAGGAGCCGCTCGGGCGGCGCCTCATCGAGCGCACGGCGGTAGCCCGAGTAGCCCGGCTGGTCGACCGCCAGCGCGGCGAGCGTGGTGGACCAGAGATGGGCCAGCAGCCCGGGTGTGTCCGCATCGATGTCGCCCATCTCGATGCGGCGACAGAGCTCCGCGTTGAGCTCGAGCAGCGAAGCGCGATCGGTCGCGTCGCGCCCGAGCAGAGCGAGCAGCCGGGCGCGCTCGGCGGCATCGGCGGCCGGGGCGGACTCCAGCTCGCGGGCGACGATCTCGAGCGTGTTGGCGCTCACGCGCGCAAGGTAGGCGGTGCGGCCCTCGAGGGCCGGCAATGCCTCGTCGCGAAGGAAAGCGGCCACGGCGCGCACCAGCTCGGCCGCCGACGGTGGATCCTGCATCAGTCCCTCCCCGCCATCAGGCGCAACAGGTCGATCGCGGCCTCGGAGGCACGCCGGCCGATCGCGGCGCGCTCGACGCTGCGGTCCTCGCCGCTGCGGAACACCGCGAGCATCCCGGCGCACATCACGCCCCACTTGAGCGTACCGAGCACCTGCCAGTAGCGCACGCGCTCGGGATCGACGCGCATCCCGCCGGCCGCCTCGTAGCCCGCGAAGAGATCCTCGCGCCTGCCGAAGCCGCCGACCGGGTTGTGGTCCTCGCCGAAGCGCCACGAGTTGACGCAGATCCAGCCAAGATCTTCCATCGGGTCGCCGAGATGGGCGAGTTCCCAGTCCAGCACGGCCGCCACCCCGTTCTCGTCGATCATCAGGTTGCCGCTGCGAAAGTCGCCATGGACGAGCACGGGCTGGGTCTCGCCGGCGGGCGCACGCTCGCGCAGCCAGCGCACCGCGAGCTCGAACACCGGCTTGGGCCAGCCGTAGGAGCGGTGCCGCCGCACGTAGTCCTCGAGCTCGATCGCAGCCGGCGCGACCCGCAGCGCGGGCACCTCCTCGCGCGGGATCGCGTGCAGCCGCGCCAGGATCTCGCCACACTGGCGCGCGAGCCCGGCGCGGGCCCGGGCGAACCTCGGCTCGCGCAGGATCCGGCGCGGGATCGTCTCGCCCTCCACGCGGCTCATCAGGTAGCCGTCGCCGAGCGCGCCCCCAGGCGGCAACACCGCGAGCACCTCGGGCACCGGCACGCCCGCGCGCGCGGCGAGGCCGAGCAGCCGGGCCTCGTCGAGGAGCGAGACCTTGCGGGAATCGGCGGCCGCCGCGCCGCCCGGCGTGCGTCGCAGGACGAGGCCGAGCGCGGGCGCATCGCGGCGCAGGACATCGAAGCTCCAGGTTTCCTGGCTCGCCCCGCCGGTGAGGCGGCGCAGCCCCTCGATGCCCTCGACGGACGGCTCGAAGTCGCGGACGATGCCGGCCAGCGCTTCGATGTCCACCACGAACCGTCTCCTGTTCCGGGCGGGTCGCCACCGGGGCGCCCGCCCATGGGTTGAGGATTTGTCCGGGAAGTATAGGACCGGCGCGCGCCCGTGCGGGCGCGGGCGCCACCCCGGCCGCCGGCGGGGTTTGCGGGCACGGCGCCCGCGCCATGCGAAGATCCACGGCCCCGATGGAACACGATCCCCTCACCACCATGGATGCGATCGAACCCGTGCGACCCGTCCCGCAGGCGGGCGCGCGGGCCCGTGGGGCGCCCGAGCCCGCGCCTCCCGCCCGTGCCGGCGCGCGGGCCTGGATCGGACTCGTCGTGCTCGCGCTGCCCTGCATGCTCTACGCGATGGACATGACGGTGCTCAACCTGGCGCTGCCCACCCTCTCGGCGGAGCTGCGCCCGAGCGCGGCACAGATGCTCTGGATCGTGGACATCTACGGCTTCATGGTGGCCGGGCTGCTGATCACCATGGGTAGCCTGGGCGACCGTATCGGCCGCCGGCGCCTGCTGCTCGCCGGCGGCGCCGCCTTCGGCGCGGCCTCGGTCCTCGCCGCCTTCTCGACGAGCGCCGGGATGCTCGTCGCCGCCCGCGCGCTGCTCGGCGTGGCCGGTGCCACCATCGCGCCCTCGACCCTGTCCCTGATCCGCCACCTCTTCGAGCATCCGCAGGAGCGCTCGCTCGCGATCGGCATCTGGGTGGCGAGCTTCTCGGTCGGCGCGGCGATCGGGCCCATCGCCGGCGGCCTGCTGCTCGAGGCCTGGGGCTGGGGCGCCGTCTTCCTCGTCGCGGTGCCCGTGATGGTGCTGCTGCTCGCGCTCGGGCCCTTCCTGCTGCCCGAGTTTCGCTCGCCCCGACCGGACCCGCTGGACCTCGCGAGCGTCGCCCTGTCGATCGCGGCGGTGCTCGCGACCATCCACGGGATCAAGCGCCTCGCCCTCGACGGGCCGGGCGTGCAGGCGCTCGCTGCGATCGCGCTCGGCATCGTCCTGGCCGTCGCCTTCCTGCGCCGCCAGCGCCGGCCCTCACCCCTGATCGACCTCGCGATGTTCCGCGCGCCGGGGCTGGGGGCCGCGCTCTTCGTCTATGGCGCCGGCTGCTTCATCGCGATAGGCAACTTCCTCTTCATCGCCCTCTTCCTGCAGCAGGTGCTCGGACTCTCGCCCCTGCATGCGGCCCTGTGGAGCACACCCATCGCGGCGGCCTTCGTCGTCGGCTCCATCGGGGTGCCCCTGCTCGTGCGGCGCATCGCGCGCTCGCGCCTCGTGGCCGGCGGCTTCGCGATCGCCGCCGCCGGCTACCTGGGCCTCGCCACGATCGCGCCCGGCCAGTCGCCGGCCTGGGTCGTGCTGTGGGCGGTGGTTTTCTCGCTCGGCCTGTCGCCGGTGTTCACGCTCGCCACGGACCTCGTGGTCAGCAGCGCCCCGCCGCATGCCGCCGGTTCCGCTTCGGCGATCTCCGAGACGGTCGCGGAGCTCGGCGGCGCCGCCGGCATCGCGCTCTACGGCAGCCTGGTCGGCGCGGCCTACCGGCTCGCGCTCGCCGCCACCTGGCCGGACGGCGCCGGCGCCATGCCGGCGAGCCTGCACGAGACGATCGAACATGCCGGCTCGCTGGTCGCGCCCGTGGGCGATGCCGTCCTCGCCGCCGGCCGGGAGGCATTCACGAGCGCGATGCGCTCGGGCGCCATCGCGAGCGCGGTCGCCTGCGCCGCCATTGCAGGCGCCGCGGTCCGATATGGCGCCGGACGACGAGCCCCGCAACCGGGATCGTGATACGTTGGCGAACGGGCGCCGACCCTCCCGGCGCCCCCGGGACAACGACGGAGACCCACGCGATGGACATCGCCGCCACCCAGTCGATCCGCGACACGATCATGTCCACCCCCGTCGAGGACCTGGATCCGAGCGACGGCTATCGCTTTCGCGACGACACCATCCACCTCGTGTTCGAGCGGTTGCGCCGGGAAGACCCGGTGCACTGGAGCACGAAGACGCGCTTCGGCTCGTTCTGGTCCGTCACCCGCTACAAGGACATCATGGCGGTGGATGCGAACCACCGGGTGTTCTCGTCCGACGCCTTCGCGGGTGGCAGCGTGTCGCTGATGCCGCGCAAGCCGGAGGAGATCCTGCCGAGCTTCATCGAGATGGACCCGCCGCGCCACGACGAGCAGCGCAAGGCCGTGAGCCCCATCGTCGGGCCGCAGTACCTCGCGAAGTTCGAGGGCCTCATCCGCTCGCGCGTGATCGAGGTCGTCGAGTCGCTGCCCGTGGGCGAGCCCTTCGACTGGGTGCAGCGGGTCTCGATCGACCTCACCACCAAGATGCTCGCGACGCTGTTCGACTTTCCCTTCGAGGAGCGCCACCTGCTCACCTGGTGGTCGGACATCGCGACCGGGCATCCCAAGGACGCCGGGCCGGTCGAGTCCTGGGAGATGCGCCAGGAAGAGCTTGCGAAGTGCCTCGCCTTTTTCACGCGGCTGTGGAACGAGCGGGTCAACGAGCCGCCGCGTCCCGACCTCGTCTCGATGCTCGCGCATTCCCCGGCCACGCGGCACATGAACGAGAAGGAGTTCCTCGGCAACCTGCTGCTGTTGATCGTCGGCGGCAACGACACGACACGCAACTCGATGTCGGGCGGCCTGCTGGCGCTCAATCGCTTCCCCGAGGAGTACGACAAGCTGCGCGCCCACCCGGAGCTGATCCCGAGCATGGTCTCCGAGATCATCCGCTGGCAGACGCCGCTCGCCTTCATGCGGCGAACCGCGGTAGAAGACACCGAGCTCGGCGGCAAGCAGATCCGCAAGGGTGACACCGTGGTGATGTGGTACATCTCCGGCAACCGCGACGAGACCATGATCGAACGGCCGCACGACTTCATCATCGACCGGCCCAATCCGCGCCAGCATGTGTCCTTCGGCTTCGGCATCCATCGCTGCGTCGGGAACCGGCTCGCCGAGCTGCAGTTGCGCATCCTCTGGGAGGAGCTGCTCGCGCGGCATCCGCGCATCCAGGTGATCGGCGAGCCCGAGCGCACGCTGTCGAACTTCGTGCACGGGTTCACCCGGATGACGGCACTGATCCCCGCCTGAACGGGGCGTCCGCCGGGCGCTCCGTTCAGGCTTCCTGCCGTGCGACGGCGCGACCGAAGCGCGCCGCCACGGCGGCGAACGCCCGGTCCGTGGCCGCGAGCGCGCGGTCGATGTCGGCCTCGGTGTGCGCGAGCGACAGGAACATGTTGTGGCGCGGATGCAGGTAGGCGCCGTGCGCGAGCGCCTCCGCGCAGAAGAGCGTGCCCTTCGCGAAGTCCGGATCGTCCTCGAAAAGCACGAGCGGCATCTGGACCGGCCCGCTCTGGCGCACCGGCACCCCGTGCGACGCCGACTGCGTCGCCAGCCCCTCGCGCAGCCGGCGCCCGACACGATCGAGATGCGCCACCAGCCCCTCGCGCAGCGCGATCTCGAGCGTCGCCACGCCGGCCGCCATCGCCACCGCCCCGCACCAGAACGACCCGGTGGTGAAGATGCGGGTCGCCGCATCGCGCAGCGCATCGATCCCGGTGACGGCGGCGAGCGCATGGCCGTTCGCGATCGCCTTGCTCCATGCGGACAGATCGGGCCGGATGCCCAGCGGCTCCCAGCTGCCGGCGAGATCGATACGCAGGCCGGTGCGAACCTCGTCCAGCACCAGCGCGGCGCCGGCGCGGTCGCAGAGCGCGCGGATGCGGCGCGCGAAGGCGGGATCGACCGGCTGCTGCTCCGTGCCGAGCTCATGGCGATGCGGGGTGACGAGGATCGCGGCGAGGTCGCCCGAAACCCGCTCGAAGGCCGACTCCAGGCCGTCGATGTCGTTGTAGGTGATCTCGACGCGATGCGCGCGGTCCTCCGCGGTCGTGCCCGCCGGAACCGGCGTGCACCAGGGGGCGGCGCCATGGTAGGAGCGACGGGCGACGATCACCTTGCGACGGCCCGTGGCGGCCCGGGCGATCATCAGCGCGACGGTCGTCGCGTCGGTGCCGTTCTTCTGGAACATCGCCCAGTCCGCATGGGCCACGGTATCGACTAGACGCTCGGCGAGTTCGACCATCCAGGGGGACGGCCCGTTGAGGCAGTCGCCCAGCGCCTGCTGGCGAGCGGCGGCCGCTTCGACCTCCGGATGCCGGTAGCCGAGCACGTTGGGCCCCCAGGCGCACATGAAATCCAGGAACTCGCGGCCATCGACATCGACCACGCGGCAGCCCGAGCCGCTCGCGAAGAACTGTGGATAGCCCGGCGGCAGCAGCGCCGCATGGAGGTGGCCCGTCATACCGCCCGGCACCACCCGACGGGCACGTTCCCGCAGCGCGGCGTCCCTCGAGCGCTCTCCTGTCGTCATGTCCCCTCCCTTCCTGGTCGCGGGCGTCCGTCGTGGCGGGCAGCCGTGCGGGTCGCCCATGCCCGCCGGCCATGTTACGCAGGATCGGCGCGAGGCGTGCCGCTCGTTTCCCCGTCGCGCCCGTCGCCGCGCGGCGGCGCGGCTCGCCCCTCCGACGCGCGGCTCGCATCGATCAGGCGCTGGACCAGCGGATGCGCGATGCGGCGATCCGCCACCGTCGCATAGATCGCCTCCTCCAGGCCCGCGCTGCGCCCCACCATCGCGAGGCCGTAGTGCGCCTCGAGCTCGGGCCCGATGCGAAGCGCCGCAGGAAACACGCCCATGCCGCCGGCGGCGAAGGTGGTCATGAGGGCATGGTCCTCGAACTCGCCTGCAATCCGTGGACGAAGCCGGTTGCGCTCGAACCACTGCTCCAGTGGCAGCCGGAGGGCCGACTGGGACGCGGGCAGCAGGACCGGCACCCGGTCGAGCGCGGCCGGGAAGTCGGCCGCCACCTCGGCCGCGAATTCCGGCGGGGCGAACCAGCCGATCGGCGAGAGGTCCACCCGGTGGCTGAACAGTCGCAGGCTCGGATTGGGCGGAGCCGGACGATCCGCGAGCACCAGGTCGAGCCGGTGCAGCGCCACTTCGCCCAGCAACTCGTCGAGATCGCCCTCGTGGGACACCAGGCGCAGCTGGGGCGTGGCGAGCAGCGGCCGCATGAGTTCGCGCACCACCAGCTTGGGCAGGCCGTCCGACACCCCGATCGCGAGGCGCAACGCAGGAGCGACCGCGGCGTCGCGAACCCGGCCGGGCAGCTCCTCCCCGAGCTGGAAGATCTGGTCGGCCTGGCGGCGCGCCGCCTCGCCGGCGTCGGTCAGGGCCAGGCCCCGGCCGGCCGGGCGCAGGAGCGCATGGCCGAGCTCGCGCTCCAGCGTGCGCACCTGGGCACTGAGCGTCTGCACCGCGATGCCGAGGCGGGCCGCCGCGCGGGTCATGCTGCCCTCGCAGGCGACAACCCAGAAGTAGTACAGGTGGCGATAGCTGAAGCCGAGGCTCATTGAAGGTTTTTCCGAAGCATCACTGCGGCATTATCTGCTTTTTTCTTAATCCCACCCGGGCTAGGCTGGCGCGGTCCCCACTTCCGCCCAAGGAAACACCATGGCCATGGACCCAACGATCCGCCGCGCGACCGCGACCACCGCGCCTTCCCGTGGCGCCCTCGCCGCCGATGTCCAGCGCGTGCTGCGCAACACCTACGCGCTGCTCGCGATGACCCTGCTGTGGAGCGCCTTCGTCGCCGCCGCCAGCATGGCGATGGGCTGGCCGCATCCCGGCGTGCTGCTGACACTCGCGGGCTTCTTCGGCCTGTTCTTCCTGGTGAGCCACCTGCGCAACAGCGCGATGGCGCTGCCCGCGGTCTTCGCCCTGACAGGCTTCATGGGTTACACCCTCGGCCCGATTCTCGCCGCCTATGCCGCCATTCCCGGCGGCTCGGGCACGATCATGCTCGCCCTGGGCGTCACCGGCGCGACCTTCCTGGCCCTGTCGGCCTATGCCCTCGTGAGCCGCCGCGACTTCGGCTTCATGGGTGGCTTCCTGTTCGCCGGCATGGTGGTCGCCATCCTCGCGGGGCTCGCCGCCATCTTCTTCTCCATCCCGACCCTGGCGCTCGTCGTCGCCGCCATGGTCGCACTGCTCGCGAGCGGCCTCATCCTCTTCGAGACGAGCCGCATCGTGAACGGGGGTGAAACCAACTACGTCATGGCGACCGTGGGCCTCTACGTCTCGATCTACAACCTGTTCACCAGCCTGCTCGCCCTCATGGGCATGGGCGGCAACAGCGAGTAGGGCGGAGCGATCGCGGCACCCGGCGCACGTCGGGCCGCCGCAGCTCGCGCGGCCACGCCGCGATATGATCCGGGCCGGACCCTAGCGCCGGGGAAGCCCGATGATCGACCATCTCGACCACCTCGTACTGACCACCGCCGACGAGCAGGCCTGCATCCGCTTCTACGTCGATGCACTGGGCATGCGGCTCGAGACCTTTGTGGGCGGCACGCCGCCCGTCGAGCGCCGCGCCTTCGTCTTCGGCCAGCAGAAGATCAACCTGCACGTGAAGGGCCGCGAGTTCGAACCCAAGGCCCATCTCCCGGTTCCGGGCGCCCTCGACCTGTGCTTCATCGCCGACCGTCCCCTGGACCAGGTCATCGCGCGCCTGAACGAGCACGGCATCCCCATCCTCGAAGGCCCCGTGCGGCGCACCGGCGCGACCGGCCCGATCGAGTCCGTGTACGTGCGCGACCCCGACCTCAACCTCATCGAGATCTCGCGCCCGCTGTCCTGAGCGGAGCGGCACGAGACGGGCTC
>CAZDYQ010000076.1:0-14574 GCA_964509685.1 uncultured Burkholderiaceae bacterium | reverse complement strand
CGCCGCGCTGGTCGCCGACCTCATCGAGGAAGTGCAGCGCCTGCGGGCGAGGCTGGGGAGCGGCTGAGGCGCTGCGCATGCCTCGCGGGCCTCACGCCCGCGAAGCGGGTGGCTCAGTCTTCGATGCCCTTGCGCAGCAGGTCGAGGATCTGGCGCGCGATCGTGGCGGGCCTGTCGCCACCCGGCTTGTACCAGAAGAGTGGCCATGACAGGGCGCCGATCAGGGTCATGCGCAGTCGGTGCCGGTTGATGCCCCGGCGCAATGGCAGGTCCTCGACCAGCTCGGCGAATACCGACTCGTATTCGTCACGCAACGCGATGACCCGGTCCCGGATGCTCTGCGGGTACTGCCACGGCGGCATGATGAAAAGCACCTGGTTGACGTTGCGCCAGTCGAGCAGCAGCCCCGACACGTGTGCGACGCACGCGGCCTCCATGCGTTCCCATGGGTCGGTCTTGCCTTCGATGGCCGAGCGGGCGCGCTCGAGCAGTTCGCGACCGCCCTTCTCCCAGACGGCCCACAGCAGCTCCTCCTTCGAAGGGAAGTAGTAGTACATCGAGGCGGCCTGCATGTTCGCCTCCGCCGCGATGTCGCGCATCGAGGTCCTGTCGAAGCCCTTGCGGGTGAAGAGCTGCTCGGCCACCGCGATGATGCGTTGCCTTGCCTCGACGCCCTTCGTCGTCGCCGGGCCCGTGTCCGTCATCTCGGGCGGACGGGGACGTCGGGCCGAACGGGTCGCCTTCCGCATGGAAGCCCTCCTTGTTTTCTAACGAACGTTGGGTTAAGATCTCCCAAGATTCTAACGCTCGTTAGTATTCTTGATGGCAGCCATCCTCGTCCGATCGGTTGCCTATCCTCACGGAGACAGCACATGCCGGTACCAAAGCGCTTGGACCAGTACATCGAGACAGAAAAGCAACGCCACTTCCCCAAGGACTTCATGCAGGGCTGGGAAGCCTACGAGACCTGGGAAGAAGCGACGGTCGGGCAGTCCGGGCCGGCGCAGCGCACCTTCCTGATTACCGCGGAAGACATCGTTTCCTACAACCGCGCGTGCGGGGAAACGGACCCGCTGCTGGTCGATCCCGAGTATGCGGCGAAGCACTCGCCGACGGGCGAAGTCCTGCAGCATCCCATCTTCGTCACGGCGATCGCATTCTATAGCCTCGGGGAATCCGGGATCGGGACCTGGATTCGTACGCCCGGTGCCCGCAATCCCCACCAGCACATCGAGATCTTCTCGCCGTTCCGCATCGGCGAGGTCATCACGACGACCGTCACGACGCACGACAAGTTCGTGCAACGCAACAAGCACTATCTCCAGATGAAGCTGGACTTCCACAACGAGAAGGGCGAGCTGCGCGCGCGCTGGTTCTGCTCGCTGATCCTTCCGCCGACTCGTGCCGACGTCGCGCGGTTCGCCAACGCGTGAGATCCGGAGGAACCATGAAAGCCCCTAGCTTCAGCCAGATCCAGACCGGCTTCGAGTTCGAGCCGGTGGTCCAGTCGTACAAGCAGGAAGCCATCGACCGCTACGCGCTGGGTTCGCTCGACATGAATCCGGTGCACACCAACGAGGAGTGGGCGGCCCGCGCGCAGGTCTTCGGCCTCCCCGAAACGGTCGGCCACGGCATGATGACCATGTCCACGATGGCGTCCGTCGTGACCCGCGCATGGGGTGTCGTCAGCGAGAACGGCGGCCGCATACGCTATACCGAGTCGAAGTTCACCAAGCCGGTGAAGGTCGGCGAGGTCCTGACGGCGACCGGGAAGGTCAAGAGCAAGCACTACCACGGGCCCGGCGAGAACTGGGTCAAGGTCGTCATCGAGGCGCGCGATACCTCGGGCGACCTGGTGGGCATCTCCGAGGTTGGCTACAACCTGCCCGATTGATCGAGAACGGGCCGCCCGTCCGCGGGCGGCCCGCGCCGTCCCCAAACGGGCCCGGCGCGGACACTACAATCCTGGAGACGACGACATGCCAATCCTGATCGGCGACGCATTGCGCTGGCACGCCACGTATACGCCCGGGAAGACCGCCATCGTGTCGACCCGGGGCAGCGCCAGCTACGCGGATCTCTGGTCCAGGGCCATCCGGCTCGCGGACGGCCTGCGCAGCCTCGGCATTACGTCGGGCGAGCGGGTCGCGGCCCTGCTCATGAACGGCGCGCCTTACATCGAGCTCTACCACGCGGCGGCCCTCCTCGGGGCGGCGGTGGTGCCGTTGAACTTCCGCTTCGTCGGCCACGAGATCGAGTACGTCATGAACCATTCGGGCGCCCGCGTCCTGGTGCTCGATGCCGCGTTCGCAGGTACGGTAGGGGCGATCCGCGAGCAGCTGACCGCTCCGGGACTGCGCTTCGTCGTCGTCGGGGAGGGCGACTCGAAGCCCGCCGCAGCACAGATTTCCGATGCCGTCGACTACGATGCCCTGATCGCCGCGAGCTCCGTTACCGAGTGGTGGGAGCCAGCGGATCCGGACGCCTGCTTCTTCCAGGGCTACACGTCCGGCACGACGGGCTTCCCGAAGGGTTGCGTCAATCCGCACCGCCCTTTCGCGGACTGCCTGCGCCGCCTCGCCACGATCTACCGCATTACCCAGGACGACGTCGAACTTGTCGCCGCGCCGCTGTTCCACGAGGCGCCGGCGCTCTTCGCCCTGACCCAGACGATGCGCGGCGGTACCCTCGTCGTCACGGCGGACACAACCCCCGCCAACTTGCTGCGCCTGGTGCAGGACCACAAGGTGACCTGGGCGTTCATGGTCCCGACGATGTGGACGACGCTGGTCATGAGCCCCGAGGTCGACAAGTTCGACCATTCCTCGCTGAGAACCCTTATCAGCGGCGGATCGGCGCTGCAGACGCGGACCAAGCATGCGCTGATCGAGAAGTTTCCCAGCGCCGGTCTGAACGAGTTCTACGGAGGCACCGAGGTTGGCCTGGTGAGCAACCTCGGACCGGAAGACCAGATGCGCAAGGTTCGCTCCGTGGGGAGGCCAGTGATGGGCATGTTCGTAGAGCTGCGCGACGAAACCGGCAAGCCCGTGCCCCAGGGGGAGGTCGGTGAGATCCACATCGGTGGCTCCACGCTCATCCGAGAGTACTACCGCAATCCGGAGGCCACCGCTCGTTCGCGCAGCGACAGGGGTTTCTTCACGCTCGGCGACCTCGGGCGATTCGACGAGGAGGGCTACCTCTACATCGTGGATCGCAAGAACGACATGATCATCAGCGGTGGCGAGAACATCTACCCGAACGATATCGAGGATGTCCTCTTCGCCCATCCAGGGGTCGCGATGGTCGCCGTCGTCGGTGCACCGGACGAGCGCTGGGGAGAGATCGTCACGGCGGTGGTGGTCCCGAAGCCCGACGCGCAGGTGGACGAGGAGACACTGATCGCTCACTGCAAGGAACGCCTGTCGGGATTCAAGGTGCCCCGCCGGATCGTGTTCAGGGACCAATTGCCCCTGTCCTCTTTCGGCAAGATCCTGCGTCGCGAAGTCCGCAAGGAGTTCTGGGAAGGGCGGGACGTCAAGGTCTGAGGGCTCGGTCGTATCCACCCGACAGCGGAATCCCGGACGGCGCGCAGCCTGGGCCACACCAACCAACAACATACACGGAGACAAGACAAATGCTTGATCGCAACCAAGAGCGTAGGCGAGTGCTGAAGGTGCTCGGGGCAACCGGACTGGCGACCCTGGCTCCGGCCGTCGCGCGGGCCAAGGACGCGGAGGCCTGGCGCATCGGCGCCGCTCTCGATGTGACCGGTGGGGCTTCCTTCCTTGGCGTGCCCGAGCACAACGCCATCGTCCTGGCCGTCGAGCAGGTCAACGCGGCGGGCGGCATCAAGGGCCGGAAGGTCGACCTGGCCTTCGAGGACAGCAAGAGTACGGAGACCGATTCGGTGCTCGCCGTGCGCAAGCTGATCAGCCAGGACAAGGTCAGCGCGATCATCGGGCCGAGCCGCACCGGGGGCGTTATGGCGGTGCTGCCGATCGCCACGGAGGCCGAAGTCCCGCTGCTTGCCCCGGTGTCCGGCGTCAACGTCGTGGAGCCGGTGGCGCAGCGCAAGTGGATCTTTCGTCCGGGGCAAGGCGGTGACCTGTCGGTCGGGAAAGTGCTCGACTACGCCCGGCGGGCTGGCTGGAAGAAGCTCGGGATCCTGTACTCGGCCGACGCCTACGGTGAGGATGGCCGGGACAATATGCGCAAGCTCGCGCCCGATTTCGGCGTGACGATCGCCCGCGTGGAGTCCTTCCCGCCGGCGTCGACGGACCTGAAGCCCCAGCTGGCCAAGCTGTCCGCGGCCGGTGTCGACGCCATCTTCATGCACGGCTACGGCGCGCCTTCGGCGATCGTGTACCGCAATGCCCGCGAGATGGGTCTGAAAGCCCCGATCATCTCCGGTCACGGCCAGGCCAACAACGCCTTCCGGAACGCGGTCGGCCCCGCGGTCGTCGGCCAGCCTATCGTCGGCGCGCCGGTCCTGGTCTGGAACGAGCTGCCCGACAGCCATCCCCAGAAGCAGCCGGCCGCCAAGTTCGTAGAGGCCTATACCGCCCGCTTCGGGGCGGCGCCCGACATGTTCGCCGGGGTCGCATATGACTCTGCGCAGATGGTGCTGCAAGCCATCCGCGAGACCGACGGCGAGCGAGCGCAGATACGCGACTGGCTGGAGAACAAGGTGAGGAACTACGTCGGCGTGACCGGCGTATTCAACTTCAACCCCACCGACCATGCCGGCCTGACCCGCGACGCGCTCGTGATGATGATCGCGACCGAGGGTGGCTGGCGTCTCGCCGACTACGAGAAGTAGCCGTAGCCGGGTCGGTCGACATGGAGTGGTTGGTTGCTGTTCCGCAGTTCCTCGCGGGGGGGCTGGCGATCGGAGCGGTCTACGGGCTGATCGGGGCGGGCTTCTCCCTGATCTACAACACGAGCCGGGTGATCAACTTCGCGCAGGGCCAGTTCGTCGTCTATGGCGGACTGAGCGCCGTATCGCTCGTCGCGAATGGGATACACCCGCTTCTCGCCCTGCCGATCGCCGTGCTCGCCTGCATCGTCCTCGGCGGCGCCCTGCAGGCCGTCCTCGCCACTGCCAGGAGGGGGAGCGACGAACTGACCTTCATCATGGTCACGATCGGCATCGCGATCGCCTGGCAGGGCTTGGCCCACCAGATCTGGGGGACGGACTACCACACCTTCTCACTCTATCCCGAGGGGGCCGCCTTCGTTCTGGGGGCGTCGGTAAGCTACGGCACCATGGTCACGCTCGGCGTCACGCTGCTGGTGTGCCTGGTGCTGTGGCTCTTTCTCTATCGGACCCTCGTGGGCAAGGCCATGCGGGCATGCGCCAATGACCCGAGGGTTGCGCTCACGGTCGGCATCCGTCCGCGCACGATGGTGCTCGGCGCCTACCTCGCCAGCGCTTCGCTCGGCGGCCTGGCCGGTGTGCTCGTGACGCCCTCGTTGATGATGTCGGCCGAGTTCGGTGTGCTTCTCGGCATCAAGGGCTTCACGGCGGCGGTCGTCGGGGGGCTTGCCAATCCCTTCGGCGCCATCGTGGGGGGCATCCTTCTGGGACTGTTCGAGGGCCTTTGTGTCGGGCTGATCTCCTCGGACCTGCAGGACGCCTATGCCTTCATCGCGCTGCTGGCCGTCCTGCTGCTGCGGCCACAGGGCCTGTTTGCCCGCAAGCTTCCAGCGGGGGTTCGATGAGTGCCCTTGCCCAGACGGCCGCGGGCCGCCAGGCCGTCCCGATCGCAATCCTGGCCGCGCTCGCTATCGTTCCGCTGCTGACCCGGGATGACTACCTGCTCGGCGTGTGGACGTTCATCCTGCTCAACATCATCGTCGTGGTGGGGCTCGATGTCCTGCTGGGTTATGCGGGACAGCTCTCGCTGGGGCATGGCGCCTTCGTCGCGATCGGCGCCTATGCGTCCGCGCTGCTCACGACGAAGCTCGGCTGGTCGGGCTGGGCCGCGATCCCGGTGGGCATGATGGTCGCTGCGTTGGTCGCAGCCCTGATCGCGGTGCCGACACTGCGTCTCCGCGGCTACTACCTGGCAATGGCGACACTGGGCTTCCCGATCCTGTTCGACGCCATCATCCGGGGCGGGTCGAACTGGTCGGGCGGATCCTCCGGTGTCACTGCGATTCCACGCTTGGCGCTGGGTGGGGTCGTCCTGCGAGACCCCACGGCGTACTACTACCTCGTCCTCGCCTTTCTGGCGGTCGTCCTGCTGCTCGTATGGAATCTCATGGAGTCGCGCCTGGGTCTGCGGTTGCGCGCCATCCATGCGGACGAGGCGGCCGCGATGGCGCGCGGCATCCATGTGGTGCGAACCAAGATCGGCGTGTTTACGCTGAGCGCCGCGATCGCGGCGCTGGGTGGCAGCCTGTACGTCCATAATGTGCAGTTCGTGGCCGCCGGCACATTCGGCCTGAACTATTCGCTCATGCTCGTGGTGATGCTGGTGGCAGGCGGAATGGGCCGGATCTGGGGCGGTGTCGTCGGCGTGATCGTCTTGGGCTGGCTACCGGAACTGCTGCGGGACGCCGCAACCTGGCAACCAGTCATCTTCGGGGTTCTGCTCGCGCTGATCATGCTGTTCTCCCCGAGCGGGCTCGCCGGGTTGGTCCGGCGGCGCTCGTCCTTCGGGCCACGAAGCAATAACCACGTCTCCGATGCGCCCCGGCATCGCACCGCAAGTGGGCCCCTGTTGCGCGTGAGCGGACTGAGGAAGCGCTTTGGCGGTGTGACGGCCGTCAGCGACCTGACGTTCGACGTTGCAGCGGGAGAGATTCGATCGATCATCGGCCCCAACGGCGCCGGCAAGTCGACGGCGCTCGCCCTGGTCTCCGGCGCCTTGCCGGCCGATGCGGGCAGCGTGCAGCTGGCCGGAGAGGAGTTTGCGGGTCGGCCGGCCCACGAGCGGGCACGCGCGGGACTTGGTCGAACCTTCCAGCACGCTCGGCTCATTCCGACACTGACCGTGTTCGAGAACATCGTGCTCGGGGCGTCGATGCTCGGGGGATCGCGGCGGGACAGCGAGGGGCGGGCTACATGCGTGCTCGAGTCGCTCGGGCTGGGAGCGGTGGCCCAGCGCTTCCCGGACGAGATCAATCACTTCGAAAGACGCCTTACCGAAGTCGGCAGCGCCCTGGCCGCGCGGCCCGCGTTGGTGCTGCTCGACGAACCGGCGGCCGGCCTGTCGGCGGCGGAGATCGAGCTGCTCGCCAACGTGCTGCGCGAGGAGCGCGACAGGGGCACGGCGATCGTGCTCGTCGACCACATCATGGCCCTGGTGATGCCGCTTTCGGATCGCATCCTCGTCCTCGATAGCGGTGCCCAGATCGCCGATGGCGATCCGTCCTCGGTGACTGCCGACGCGCGCGTGCGGTCGGCCTATCTCGGCCAAGGGGCCGCCCATGCTTGAGGTACGCGGGCTGCGGGTGCGCTACGACGCGGTTCTCGCGGTGGAGGCGCTGGATCTGCGGGTGGACCGGGGGGAAATCGTAGTGCTGATCGGCGCGAACGGCGCCGGCAAGTCGAGCGTCCTGAACGCCATCGCGGGGCTCGTACGGCCCGCAGCCGGGGCGGTCGTCCTCGACGGCACCGAGCTTACGGCGCGCCACCCGGCCGACCGCGTGCGCGACGGGCTGGCGCTCGTCATCGAGGGGCGAGGGGTGTTCGCGGACCTGAGCGTGCGCGAGAACCTGGAGCTCGGGGCGTACGGCAAACCGGCCCTGCGCGGTGCGCACGTGCGGGCGAGGGAGATCGACCGGGTCATGTCCCTGTTCCCGAGGCTTGGGCAACGGATGGACCAGGCCGCAGGGAGCCTCAGCGGCGGCGAGCAGCAGATGCTCGTGATCGGACGCGCGCTCATGAGCAATCCACGGTTGCTGCTGCTCGACGAACCCTCGTTGGGACTCGCGCCCCGCGTCGTCGAGGAGATCGCTTCGGCGCTGCGGCATCTCGCACGGGATGCGGGCGTGGCGATCCTGGTCGCGGAGCAGAACGCCGTGCTGGGGCTCGATCTCGCGCAGCGTGGCTACGTCCTGCACAATGGCCGGCTAGCGCTCGAAGGTCCCTGCGGCGCGCTGCGCGACGACAGGGACTTGGCTCGTCTGTACCTCGGCGGCGTCTGACCCCGCGACTTGCGGAAGGGCCGGGCGCGCCGTGCAACGGAAAACGGGCGGCGCCGGTGGAGCGGCGTCGCCCGCAGGCCCAGGCACGGGCTCGAAGCTACTGGTAGTCGCTTGCGATCGACACCGAGAACGGATTGTCCCCGGCGGGCGACGGCGTGCCCACCGCCTGGAGCGCGCCGTCCGCGCCGATCTTGTAGAGCGACACGGTATGCTCGTTCATGTTGGTGACGTAGACGTAGATGCCGCGGCTGTCGACCGTGATCGACACCGGTTGGTCGCCCGCCGAGACGGCCGCCGGGGTCATCGGCGTCAGCGCGCCGTCCTCGCCGACCGTGTACTGCGACACCGAGTTGTCGTAGCGGTTCGCGACGTAGGCGAAGCGGCCCTCCGGGTCGAAGGCGATCGAGAGGGGAGCGTCGCCGGCCGGGGTCGTGGAAGTCGCCAGGGGCTCGAGTGCGCCGTCGGCGCCGACCGCGAACTGCGAGATCGTGTTGTCACCGAAGTTGACCGCGTAGGCGAAGCGGCCCGTCGGCTCTACCGCCACGAAGATCGGATTGGTACCCGTGGGAGCGGTCGCGGGGGACATGGCCGAGAGCGCGCCATCCTCGTCGATGGTGTACTGCGAGATCGTGTTGGCATCGAAGTTGGCGACGTAGGCGAAGCGGCCGGTTGGGTCGAGCGTCATCGCCTGGGGGTGGCTGCCCGTGCCCAGGCTCGGCACGGCCATCGGCGTCAGGGTGCCGTCGACCCCGATCGCGTACTGGGTGACCGTGTTGTCATGGAAGTTCGACACGTAGGCCGCCTTGCCGCTCGGTGCCACCGTGATGAACGACGGCCCGTTGTTGGTCGTCACGCTCGCCGGGGAGAGCGGCGAGAGGGCGCCGTCGGCCCCGATCGCGAACTGCGAGATCGAGTTGCTGGCGGAGTTGGTCACGTACACGAAGCGACCGTTCGGATGCACCGCCACGGAGTTCGGCTCCGACTCGGTCGCGACGCTTCCGCCGGCGACGGGCGAGAGCGCGCCGTCGGCCCCGATCGCGTACTGCGACAGGGTGGCGCCGTTGTAGTTCGCCACGTAGGCGTACTTCGGCACGTTGTGGGGCAGGCAGGTCACCACGATGTCGTCGACATCGGCGTTCGCGGTCCCGGTGCCATTGGCGACGAGGCAGGTCTGGTTCGCGAACTGCAGCGACTGCACCTGGGCGTCATAGGTGCTGCCTTCGGGCACCGGGGTCGGGAAGCTGAAGCTGCCGTCGCCCGTCACGGTAACGGTATCGCCGGCGTTCGCCAGCACGGCGCTGCCCTTCAGGCCGCTGATGGTGCCGGAGACGGTGTAGGTGACGGTGGGCGTGCCCTTGCCACCGCCGCCGCCCCCGCACGCGGCGAGCAACGAAACGGCGCAGGCCAGCGCGAGGGCCGAGGGAATGGAGTGCGGCTTGCGGATCATCGTTCTTCCTTGCAGTCCTTGTTTCGTTCAACGGGCGTCGACGCCCCGGATGCGGTTGCCGGTGGTCGGGTGCGAAGACCTGCGCGCGGGCTTCGCACTTCTCCTGGCGCACATTCTTGGCGATCGCGCCTGCCGCGAGGATGTACAAAGTCATGGAAGCGCACTGGCCGGAGCGCGCGACACGGAACTAGTTCACGAAACGTCGCGAATCGCGCCGCCCCGGCGGGCCGCACCACGCGGGGAAGGCGGAAGGCGGGGACGGGGACGGGGACGGGAGGCGCGCCCGCCTAGCGGGTGGCCTGCGCGCCGCGCTCCCGGGCGAGTTCCTCGATGGCGATCCGGTCGCGGCCGGCACGCTCCGCGATGGCGGGAATGGCGGAGAACTCGCTTCGCAGCAGATCCATGATGCGCAGCGCGGGCGCGAGCAGGGCGTGCTCGTGGAAGAGGTCGATGCCGAGCCTGCGCAGGTCGTCCGCGATCCGGCGGCTGTCGACGTGATCCCGCCCGCGCGCGGTGGCGACCAGCTGGATGGGGCGGGCCACCCAGTTCCAGTTGCGCACCACCACGTCGAGCGCCCTGAGCTGGGGATCGAGCTCGGCCTGGCGCGACGCCGCGACGATCCGCGCCTCGTCCACCAGCCTTTCGATGTTCCGGGCTTCGGCGGGCAGGAAGGTCTTCGCCGCCTCGGCCTCGTAGCGGTCGACGAGCCCGGCGACGAGCCGGGGGGGCCGGCGCTCGCCGGACGCGGTCGTGCCCTGCGCGATGTCGGTCATCGCCTCCACCAGCATCGCCGAGGGCAGCGCATCGAGCGCCGCCCGGACCGTATCGCCGAAGAACTGCCGGCGCAGCGCGAGTTCCGGCTCGAGCGCATCGGGCGCCGGCAGGGGCGCGAAGCCCGAGACCGCACGATCGGTGTTGATTTCCTGGAAGACGGTCCGGGCGTCGAGCGTTTCCAGCAGCCCGGCAAGGTCGCGCACGAGCGCGGCGAGCGCCTGCGGCCGCGCGGCGCCGTCGATCGATCGGATCGCGGTGGCGATCAGGTTGAGATGCGCGAGCGTGGCCTGGACCGGCTCCTCGCGGATCGACAGGGGATCGCGACGCACCGCCTCGAAGAGGCGCGATGCCTCCACCGGGTCGAGACCGGGCAGCCACTCCACTTCCGAGGCGAGCCGGTTGTTCGGATGTGTCAGGGCGGTTCGCGCATGACGGCACGCCTCCTCGCCGAGTTCGCGCACGCGCTCCTCGGCGAGCTCGCCGATCCGGCGGCGACCGTCATGGGCCGTGGCGCCGAGCAGGGCGAAGGGCGACTCGACGAGCGACTTCGGCGCTCCCCGGGGAAGGGGCGGGCCGACCGGGGCCTCGGCGGCATCGGGGCGGGCCGCCTCCGGCGTCGGTGGCCGGGCGGCCGGGGGACGCGGCGCCCGTGGCGGCACCGGATGGGCCGCGGGATCCGGAGGCACGGCGGCCGAAGGCATGGTCGCCGGGGGAACGGTGGCCGCGCCGAGCGGTCGGGAGCGCAGCGAGGCGAGCGACGCCGGATCCTCGAGCGCCTGGATCGCGCGCTGGAACACTTCGTGCGGAACCGACGGTGGATGGCCCGAGATGACCTCGTCGCGGTAGCGCGCGAGCTCGTCATCCGTCGAAAGGAAGCGCGACAGCGCCGTCGAGACCAGGTAGTCGCGCTTGGTCCTCGGGCCCGAACCGCAACTCGCGCACGTATCCAGCGCGCGCGGCTTCGCCCCGCCGCAACGAAAGCAGATGGCCATGAATCCATCCGGCAGCAGCATGCCCGCTCCTTACTGGATGCCGAGGCGGCGCATCTCGCCGCGCAGGCAGTCGTAGTAGGCCATGGGCCCCGGTTCCTGCCGGCGCGGCGCGCAGACGTTCTCGAGGGCGAGCACTTCCGCGGGCGTGGCGCGAGAGAGGTCTGGCCTGCCGCCCGAGCGCGACAGGTTCACCATCTGCCAGCGAAGGCAGCTGTCGTAGTCGCTCGGATCCCGGCTGTTCCTGCGCGCCGCGCAGGCGCGCTCGATGCTCGCGCGCTCGAACTCGTTCGCGCCGGCGAGGATCGCCGGTGCGGCGGAACGAGCGGTGGCCTGCGCCTGCGAAGCGGACCGCGCGGACGGCTGGGCCCCCGGGGCGGGCGCACCGGGAGCCGGCGCCTGCTGCACGGCCGGGCGCGCTGCCTGGGGAGCCGGGGCGGCGGCCGCCGCCTGGGGCCCGGGCGCAGCGGCCGCCCCAGCCGGACGCGCGTCGTCCGTGTAGCCGAAGCGCGCCAGCTCGCGGCGCAGGCACTGGTAGTACTGCGCCGGCCCGCTCATCCGCTTGTCCGGCGCGCAGGCTTCCTCGATCGCGACCTGCTCGGCTCGCGACGCGCGGTGCATGTCGGGCCGCCCCGGCGACTTCTCGAGCGCCGCGAGCTGTTGCCGCACGCAGCGGTCGTACTGCTCGGGCCCGCCCGCGCCGCCCTGGGCAGCGCACGCCATCTCGATGCTGATGCGCTCGAAGGGGCTGGCCGCCTTGAGCAGGGTCGTCACGTCGACGCGGGGCGCGGCGGGCGGTGCCGGTTGGGATGCCGCCGCGGTGGCCGGCGGCGGGGTGGCCGGCGCGGGAGCCGGCGGCGTCACGGCCGGGGGAGCCGGCGGCGCGGCGCCCGGCGGGGTCGCCAGTGCGGCCCGCGGCTCGCGGATCGGCGGGGGCTCCCTGTCAGTGCTGTCCCTCCGGATGATGGGCGCGCCGGTCGATGGCTCGCGCGCCTGCGCGGCCGCCGGGGCCCCGGCCGCGGGCGCTTCGCGTTCCGGTACCTGCGAAGGCGCGCCGGCCCCGGGCTGGCCGGCCGACTGCGCCCGCTCGCGCGCCATGCGGGCGCTGTCGAGTTCCCGCAGCCGGCGCTCGATCGCCAGGGTGATGGCGTCGGGCTCCGATCGGGCCCGCTCGCGCGCGGCGCCCGATTCGGTTCGGCCCGTCGGTTCCGTGGCGCCCTCGCCGGGGCTGCGCGATGTGGCCGGGGTCTCCGGGCTCGATGCCGCGGGGGCGGCTCCCGTCTCGCGGCCCGACGGCGGGGTCGCGAGGGCTTCCCGCTGCGGGGATGCGGTCGCCTGGGCCGGCTGGGCCTCCTTGGCGGCGGGTTCGACGGCCTGGTTGCCCGCATCGACCCTCGCGACGGCCCGGCTCCCCGCGGACGAGTCGGCCTCGGCGGGCGGCGGCGATTCCGGCCCCGGAGGCGACGCCGCGGCGGTACGGTCCGTCGCTGCGGCGGGATCGGCCGCCGGGACGGGCGCCTGTCCGGACGGCGCCTGCGCCGACGCCCCCGGACCCGCGTCCGGGCCGGGTGCGGCCGCCAGGGGCTCGGGGACTTGCGACGGTTCGGCTGCCTCGGTGGGGGCGCCGGTTCCCGGGCCGGCCTGCCACAGGTCCGGACCGAGGAACCAGGCGGCCGCGGCGGCCCCGGCGATGGCGATGGCGAGGATCCCCAGGACGCCCGACCTGCCCCCGCGGCGCCGACGGTGGGGCCGGACGTCGCGCTCGTTCGACATGAGCGGCGTCGACGGGTACTCGAAGCCGGCGACCAGGGGCTCCGGCGCCGGCGCCACCCGGGGGGCGCCGGCGCTCGCGGCCGGGACGTCGGCCGTGCGAACTGCGGCCGCGTCATCGCCCTGGACGGGTGCGGATGCCCGCCCCCGGACGGAGCGCAGGACTGCGTCCACGTCGGAAACGAGCAGGGAAAGCCCGGCGAAACCCCGGGCGTCTCCGTTCTGGTGGCCAGCTTCTCCGATTGCCGCCAAATTGAATCCTCGGTTCAATCCATGCCTGAGGCTGGAATGCTAACAACTTCATCCTGCCCGAGCGTCCGGGGCGCCGCAACCGCGGGCCCGCCGGCGCTGGAGTCGGTATCGCGTTTTCCGAGGAGATCGCCATGGAAGCCCAGGAACTGCACCGCGGCCGCCTGATCGACCACATCCAGCTGGTCGTGCGCGACCTGCAGGCCAGCCGTCGCTTCTACGAGGCCGTGCTGGGCGCGCTCGGCATTCCCATCGGTGGCGAGGGGGAAGACTGGTTCTGGGCCGACGAGCTCTTCGTCTCGACCGCAGGCAGCGCGGCGGCGCGCGGCGAACTGACGGGGCGTCACCATCTCGCCTTCCAGGCCCGGGACACCGCCATGGTCGACGCCTTCCATGCCGCCGCGCTGGCGAACGGTGGCGTGGACAACGGGGCACCCGGCCCGCGGCACTATCACCCGGGCTATTACGCCGCCTTCGTCCTCGATCCCGACGGCAACAACATCGAGGCCGTCCATCACGGCGAGGCGAAGCGCAGCGCCGCCTCGGTGACGCTGCGCTTCTGACTCAGGACGCCAGCGGCCGGATCTCGTAGCCGGCCTCGATCGCGGCATCGCGGATGCCGCGGGCGATCTCGAGCGCGTCCGCCGTGTCGCCATGGACGAGGATCGAGTCGACCTTCATCTCGATCGCGTCGCCGTCCACCGTCTCGATCCGGCCCTCCTCGAGCACGCGCCGCACGCGTTCGCGGATCGCCTCGGGATCGTGGATGACGGCGCCCGGCTGCTTCCGGCTCACCAGGAGGCCCTCGCGGGTGTAGGCGCGATCGGCCAGGAAGGACGTCACGGTCTCGATGCCCAGGTCCTGCGCCGCCTTGTAGGCCTCCGTGAAGGGCAGGGCGACGAACTTCAGGTTGCGGTCGAAGGTCCGGACCGCCCGCAGGACGGTGGAGGCGACGTCGTAGTCGACGAAGCTCAGGTTGCCCAGGGCGCCATGGAAGTTGGCGTGGGTGAGCCTCCCGCCGACGCTCTCGACGATGGCGCCCAGCGCACCCAGCTGGTAGAGCGTCATCAGCTCCAGTTCCTTCGGCTCGAAGGCGATGTGACGCCTGCCGAAGCCCTGGCGGTCGGGATAGCCGATGTGGGCGCCGATGCACACCCCCCGCGCGACCGCGAGGCTGGCCGCCGCATGCAT
>CAZDYQ010000075.1:0-14985 GCA_964509685.1 uncultured Burkholderiaceae bacterium | reverse complement strand
GCCGAGTTCAATCGCCAGCTCCACCTCGTCGAACAGGCCCTGCGCGCATGAAGCCAGTGGACAAGGCGGGGGTGCAAGCTGTGGACATCGGTCGGATGACCGGTGGACCGGCCTGCGGACAATTCCGCCCGAAATGTGGACAAGGCGAGGCGGCCCCGGATCGGCCCCGTTCCATCCCCAGCCGTCCCCAGCGCGCGGCACACGATATCCACAAGCGCCGGTTCCCCGGAAACCGGCGCCAGTACTGGCCCCGCGCCGCTTTTCAACAGACTTGGCCCGCCTACATACAACAGCAGCAACAGGACTAGAACAAATGCTACTGATGAAAGCGAACCGCGACGCGATCCTCAAGCCGCTGCAGACCGTGGCCGGCATCGTCGAGCGTCGCCATACCCTGCCGATCCTGGCCAATGTCCTGATCCGCAAGAGCGGGGAGACCGTCTCGTTGCTCGCCACCGATGTCGAGATCCAGATCAGCACCGAGGCCGAGCTCGGCGGCGATCCCGGGCCGGTCGCCACGACGGTCGCCGCGCGCAAGCTGATCGACATCCTGCGCAGCCTTCCCGAGAGCGCCGAAGTCAGCATCTCGCTGGACAACCGCAAGGCCACCGTGCGCGCCGGCAAGAGTCGCTTCGCCCTGCAGACGCTGAGCGCCGACGACTACCCCACCGTCGCCATCGCCGAGGACAACACCACGCGCTTCAGCCTGCCGCAGAAGCAGCTCAAGCACCTGTTCCACATGGTCCACTTCGCGATGGCGCAGCAGGACATCCGCTACTACCTGAACGGCCTGCTGCTCGTCACCGACGGCGACCTGATCCGGGTGGTCGCCACCGACGGCCACCGTCTCGCGTACTGCCAGGCGACGCTGGAAGGCGCCGGGCTTGCGCGCCAGGAGGTCATCATCCCGCGCAAGACGGTGCTCGAGATGCAGCGCCTGCTCGCCGACAGCGACGATCCCGTGGACATCACCGTCGCGCCCAACCAGGTGCGCTTCGCCTTCGGCGGCGTCGAGATGATCTCCAAGCTCGTCGAGGGCAAGTTCCCCGACTACCAGCGCGTGATCCCGCAGGGCTACACCAAGCGCCTGCTGATCCGCCGCGACGACCTCGCCGCGTCGCTGGCGCGCGCCTCCATCCTCACGACCGAGAAGTTCAAGGGCGTGCGGCTCGCCGCATCCGCCCAGGGCCTCAAGGTGCAGATCACCAACGCCGAGCAGGAAGAGGCCGTCGACGAGATCGAGGCCGAATACCAGGGCGACGAGATCGAGGTCGGCTTCAACGTTTCCTACCTGCAGGACGTGCTGAACAACCTGAAGGTCGAGACCGTCTCGATCGAGTTCGGCGATGCGAACACCAGCGCCCTCCTCACGGTTCCGGACGACGACAGCTTCAAGTACGTCGTGATGCCTATGCGTATCTGAGCAGATAATGGCCATTCGAAAAGACGACCACACCTACGATTCCACCTCGATCCAGATCCTCGAAGGCCTGGAGGCGGTCCGAAAGCGCCCGGGCATGTACATCGGGGATACCTCCGACGGGACCGGCCTGCACCACCTGGTGTTCGAAGTCGTCGACAACTCCATCGACGAAGCGCTCGCGGGGCATTGCGACGAGATCATCGTCACCATCCACACGGACAATTCGATCTCGGTCATCGACAACGGTCGGGGCATCCCGATCGAGGTCAAGATGGACGACAAGCACGAGCCGCGCCGCTCGGCCGCCGAGATCGCGCTGACCGAGCTGCACGCCGGCGGCAAGTTCAACCAGAACAGCTACAAGGTCTCGGGCGGCCTGCACGGCGTCGGTGTCTCGTGCGTCAATGCGCTGTCGCGCTGGCTGCGGCTCACCGTGCGTCGCGACGGCAAGGCGCACTTCATCGAGTTCGAGCGCGGCGTGCCGATGAACCAGGTGATCGAGATCCGCGACGGTGTCGAGGTCGCCCCGATGAAGATCCTCGGGCCCACCGACAAGCGCGGCACCGAGGTGCATTTCCTGCCGGATTCCGAGATCTTCAGCGACATCGAGTACCACTACGAGATCCTCGCCAAGCGCCTGCGCGAGCTCTCCTTCCTCAACGACGGCGTCGCGATCAAGCTCGTCGACCAGCGCCAGGGCAAGGAGGAGGACTTCACGGGCACGGGCGGCGTGCGCGGCTTCGTGGAGTACATCAATCGCACCAAGCGGCCGATCCACCCGAACATCCTGCACCTGCGCGGCACGCGCGAGCTCGACAACGGCCTCACGATCGGCGTCGAGGTCGCGATGCAGTGGAACGACTCCTACAACGAGCAGGTCCTCTGCTTCACCAACAACATTCCGCAGCGCGACGGCGGCACCCATCTCACGGGCCTGCGCGCGGCGATGACCCGGATCATCAACAAGTACATCGAGGAGAACGAGCTCGGGAAGAAGGCGAAGGTCACGACGACCGGCGACGACATGCGCGAGGGCCTGACGGCCGTGCTGTCGGTGAAGGTTCCCGAGCCCAAGTTCTCCTCGCAGACGAAGGACAAGCTGGTCTCGTCCGAAGTGCGCGCGCCCGTCGAGGAGATCGTCGCCGCCGGCATCGAGGAGTTCCTCCTCGAGAAGCCGAACGACGCGAAGATCATCGTCGGCAAGATCATCGATGCCGCCCGCGCGCGCGAGGCGGCGCGCAAGGCGCGCGACATGACTCGTCGCAAGGGGCTGCTGGACGGCGTGGGCCTGCCCGGCAAGCTCGCCGACTGCCAGGAGAAGGATCCGGCCAAGTCGGAGCTCTTCATCGTCGAGGGTGACTCCGCGGGCGGCTCGGCCAAGCAGGGGCGCGACCGGCGCAACCAGGCGATCCTGCCGCTGCGCGGCAAGGTGCTCAACGTCGAGAAGGCCCGCTTCGAGAAGCTCATCTCCTCGGAGCAGATCGCCACCCTCGTGACCGCGCTGGGCACCAGCATCGGCGACGAGTTCGACATCTCGAAGCTGCGCTACCACCGCATCATCATCATGACCGACGCGGACGTGGACGGCAGCCACATCCGCACGCTCCTGCTCACGTTCTTCTATCGCCAGATGCGCGAGCTGGTCGAGCGCGGCCACATCTACATCGCCCAGCCGCCGCTCTACAAGGTCAAGCACGGCAAGGAGGAGCGCTACCTCAAGGACGAGCACGAGCTGAACCAGTACATGCTGCGGCTCGCGCTCGACAAGGCCCAGCTCATCCCGTCGCGCGGCGCCGACCCCATCTCGGGCGACGCACTGGGCGAGCTCGCCCGCAAGTACCTCGTGGCCGAGGCGGTGATCGACCGACTCTCCGGGATCATCGCGGAAGGCGCACTGCGGGCGATCCTGGGCGGGGTCGAGATCGAGCTCACGGACGAGAAGGCGGCGCGGGAATCCGCGGCCCGGCTCGAGGCGGCCATCGCCGCGCTCAACATCATCCCGTCCACCTCCCCGCCCACGCGCGTCGAGGCCGAGTTCAACGAGAAGCTCGAGCAGTGGCGCCTCAAGATCAGCAAGACGCGCCACGGCAACGTGCGGGTAAGCTACATCGAGCCCGAGTTCCTGCTCTCGGCCGACTACCGCGCGCTGCTCGACAGCGCACAGACGGTGTCGGGCCTGATCGGCGAGGGCGGCGAGATCCGCCGCGGCGAGGGCGACAAGATGCGCTCGCAGTCGGTCCGCGACTTCCACTCCGCCATGCGCTGGCTGCTCGCCGACGCCGAGCGCGGCGTCACTCGCCAGCGCTACAAGGGCCTGGGCGAAATGAACGCCGAGCAGCTCTGGGAAACCACCATGGATGCCTCGTCGCGCCGGCTGCTCAAGGTGCAGGTCGAGGACCTCATCGCCGCCGACGAGATCTTCACCACGCTCATGGGCGACGATGTCGAGCCGCGGCGGGCCTTCATCGAGCAGAACGCGCTGGGCGCGCGGAACATCGACGTCTGACGCCGCCCGGGCGTCACGGCGGCGCCCCTAGGCGCCCAGGATCCAGCCGCCGGCCGCCGCCAGCGGCACGACGATCACCGGCGACACCCGGGCGAACTGCAGCAGGCCGAAGGCGGCCAGCGCGAGCGCGAGGTCCCGCCAGTCGTGGATCGCGCTCGTCCATACCGGGTGGTAGAGCGCCGCGGCAAGCAGGCCCACCACGGCGGCGTTGATGCCGGCAAGCGCGCGCCGCATCCCGGTGCGCCGTCGCAGCGCTTCCCAGAACGGCAGTGCGCCGGTCACCAGCAGGTAGCCCGGCAGGAAGATCGCGACGAGCAGGAACAGGCCGCCCGTCCAGCCGCCGAGCGGCGCCGGCATGGCGGCGCCCAGGTAGGCGGAGAAACTGAAGAGCGGCCCGGGCACGGCCTGGGCGGCGCCGTAGCCCGCCAGGAAGGCATCGTTCGACACCCAGCCCTGCGGCACCACGCTCGCCTGCAACAGCGGCAGCACGACGTGGCCGCCGCCGAAGACCAGCGCCCCGGAACGGTAGAACGAGGCGAAGGCCTGCAGGAGCAGCGAGCCGCTCGCGGCGGCGACGAGGGAGAGGCCGACCAGCAGGATCCCGCAGGTCGCGAGCAGCAGCCCGCCCAGTCTTCGAGAAGCACGTTGGCCACGATCCATGGCAGTGGGTACTTGCTCCTTGCGCAGCGCGAGACCGGCCAGTCCGCCCATGATGATCGCCGTCACCTGCCCGGAGGCGGCTGGCGCCCACAGGACGACGAGGGCGGCGAGCGCGGCGATCAGCAGCCGGGGCATGTCCGGGCACAGGGCGCGTCCCATGCCGACGACCGCCTGGGCCACCACGGCGACCGCGACCACCTTGAGTCCGTGAACGGCGCCGGAATCCGCGAGGCCGGGCCAGCGGGCGACGCCGTAGGCGAACAGGATCATCGCGAGCGCCGATGGCAGCGTGAATCCCGCCCATGCGGCGATCGACCCGGGCCACCCCGCGCGGCCCAGGCCGATGCCGATGCCGAGCTGGCTGCTGGACGGGCCGGGCAGGAACTGGCACAGGGCGACGAGGTCCGAATAGGCGCGGTCGTCGAGCCAGCGCCGGCGCTCGACGAACTCCGTCCTGAAGTAGCCGAGGTGGGCCGCGGGCCCGCCGAAGGAGACGAGGCCGAGCTTGAGGAAGGCGAGCATGACCTCCAGGGCGGATCCCTTCGAAATATCGTCCTCGGGCAGCGTTGCGTGCATGGCTTTCCTGGATGCCGGCTCAGTCGTCGCGCACCAGGCGCAGCCGGCCGGCCGGGACGTCGTTTCGCGGCTCGATGCGCACCCTCTCCCGCAGCGAGATCCCGGATGACTGGCCGCGCTCGTCCGCGAGGATGGCATCGATGCCCCGTTGCAGCCAGCGGTGCGCCTGGTCGAGTTCGGACGGATGGCTGCAGAGAATCCAGCGCGAGCCTGCGGCAAGCCCACGCAGCCGCATCGCAGGATCGTCCGCCAGCCGCCATGCCGGCGCCCCGTCGTCCTGCGCCAGGGACGGAGCGTCGGGCATGGGCTGCGGCGCGGACGCGGCTGCCGGCGGTGGTGGCGGGGCCGCCGCGACGCTCGGGCGACGCTCGCGCATCGCGCGCTCCCGGTCCGTCCGGTCACGCGAGACCAGCGCGTCCCGGCGCTCGGACCGCGACCTTCGTCCAGCTTCCGCGAATTCCCCCGGTGGCGCCGCCCCGGGCGCCGGTCGCACGGCCTGGCCGCCTTCGACCGAGCCCGCACTTCCCGCGGCCGGCGACGGGGCCTCGACGCGTCGGGGCTCCCGCACCGACTCCGGCACGGGGGCGGGCTCTAGCATCGTCCGCAGCCCGACGCCCAGAGCGAGCACGGCCACCAGTCCGCCGGCGGCGAATCGCCACCAGCCAGCCGGCAGGCGAAGCCGGGGGCGATCGCCCGCGCGACGGGCCACATCGCGATCCGATCGGGAAGCAGCGGGATCGCTCGCGAGCCGTCCGTCGCCCGCCATGGGCTGCGCGCGCTCGCGCAGCCACGCCCGCGCGGCCGGCGACAGGTCGGCATCGAGCGCGGTCGCGGGGTCGTTGCCGCGTGCGATCTCGTCCAGGACGGCCCTGCGCCGGGCGGCCTGCGCGGCCTGCTGGCGAGCGATCGCCCCGAGCACCGCCGACTCGAGGCGGGCGGGCGGCTCGAAGCCGGGCGGACGCGCGGCATGGCGGGCGAGCATGGCCTGGAAGCCGGCCGCCATCCGCGCGGGCGGCTCGAAGCGCGGCAGCGCCCGCAGCGCGTCGACGAGCGGCCCCTGCCCCGCGACGAAGGCTTCCTCCGGATGCATCCGCGACCCGCTCATGCGCCGCCTTCGAGCCGCGAGCGCAGCGCCCGGTAGGCATAGCGCAGGCGGCTGCGCACCGTCTCCACCCCCGCGCCCACTGTGGCGGAGACCTCGTCGAGGCTCAGGTTGCCGAAGTAGCGAAGCACGACCACTTCGCGCTGAGCCACCGGCAGGGCCAGCAGTGCCGCGTGCAGCCGGTCGCGCGACTCGCCGGCGACCAGCGACGCCTCGGGGTCCGGCCCCGCTTCGCGGGTCGAATGGTCAGCGGTCGTTTCGCGCTCGATCGCGGCCTCCGGGTCGACATTGGAGCGCAGTCGCTCGGACGCTGCCCGGCGCGCATCGATGAACGCGTTGCGCGCGATCTGGAAGAGCCAGGTGCGAAACGTCGCGGCCCCCGGCCGGTAGTCCGAGCAGCGGCTGATCAGTCTGAGCCAGGTCTTCTGGGCGAGGTCCTCGGCCTCGGCGAGGTTGCCGCCGGTGAGCCAGGCCAGGAAATTGAAGAGGTCCCTGTTGTGACGAGCGAAGAGCTCGGTCGCCGGTTCCTGCACGATGCCGCGCGCCACCAGCACCATCAGGTCCTCGTCGGGCAGGTCGGCGAGACCGGTGCCCGGGCTCGCGGAAGGGGTCTGCATGCTTGCGCTCTAGCGGCGACAAAGTCGCATGATCGCCCGGTTCGCCGGCCAGGGTGGGGACTGGTGCACCCTAGCCCTCCTCGCCCGCCGTGGCCGGTCCGGGCGTGGCCAGCGAGGCCGCGAGATCGACGAGCCGCAGGAACTCGCCCCGGTAGCCGAAGCGGTCCTCGCCGCGCGCGCCCGCCGCGAGCTCGCGCACCGCGTGCCAGTCCCAGTCGCCGGTGTACTGGCCGCCGCGCAGCAGCTGCCCGAACCCGGCCACCGCGATCGCGAAGCGGCTGTCCACGTCGGCCGCCGCAAGCTCGCGCCGGTCGGCCCTCGTCACGGGGCGCGTCAGCAGCCTGCTGCGGGCCTCCCCCGGACGCTTGTAGCGCAGCCTGACGAAGGCGAACTCGTCGGCGGCGCGCGGCGCACCCGTCGCACCGCCCTCGCCCACCCGGGCCGGCTGCGTACCGGGGCCCGTGCCGCCCGCGCCGTAGCGCAGCGGATCGACATGGCCCTGCTCGCCCGCCAGCGTCAGCTCGTAGAGCGCGGTGACGGTGTGGCCGGCGCCGATGTCGCCGGCATCGACCCGGTCGTTGTTGAAGTCCTCGCGTGCGAGCGCGCGGTTCTCGTAGCCGATGAGCCGGTATTCGCTCACGAGCGCGGGATTGAACTCGACCTGCACCTTGACGTCGCGCGCGATCGTCTCGAGGGTCGAACTCGCCTCGTTCACCAGGACCTTGTGGGCTTCCATCAGGCTGTCGATGTAGGAGTACGCTCCGTCGCCGGCATCGGCGAGCCGCTCCATGAGGTGCTCGTTGTAGTTGCCGGTGCCGAAGCCGAGCGTCGACAGCGCGATGCCCGACCTGCGCCGCTCCTGCACCATCGACTCGAGCTGGCCGAAGTCCGTCACCCCGACGTTGAAGTCCCCGTCGGTGGTGAGCAGGATGCGGTTGATCCCGTCCGGGACGAAGGCCTGCCTCGCGGTGCGGTAGGCGAGTTCGAGGCCGCTCGCGCCGGCGGTGCCGCCGCCGGCCTGCAGCGATTCGATCGCATCGACGATCTTCGCCTTCTCGCTCCCGGGCGTGGCGTCCAGCACCAGGCGCGTTCCCGATGCGTAGGTGACGAGCGAGATCCGGTCTTCCGCCCGCAGGCGCTGCGCCAGCAGCTTCAGCGAGGACTTGAGCAGCGGCAGCTTGTCCGCGCTTCGCATCGATCCCGACACGTCCACGAGGAACACCAGGTTCGCCGGCGGCAGGCTCTCCCGGGCGCGATCGGCCCCCTTGATCCCGATGCGAAGCAGCCACGAGCCCGGCCGCCATGGGCTGTCCACGAGCTCGGCATGCACCGCGAAGGGATGCTCGTCGTCGGGGCCGGGATAGTCGTACGGGAAGTAGTTGATCATTTCCTCGACCCGGACCGCGTCCTTCGGCGGCAGCCGCCCCGCGACCAGCATGCGCCGCACGTTGCTGTAGCTGCCCGTATCGACATCCACCGAGAACGTCGAGACGGGCGCCTCGGCGACGAGGCGTACCGGTGCGGAGTCGAACGACGGGTAGCGCTCGCGATCCGCGGGCGGGACCGGCATGGGCAAGGGCCGGGGCGACGGCCTCACGGCCGGTGGCCGGCCCGCGCCCTCGCTGGACAGGACGGCGCGGGCGCGCTCCTCGCGGGAGGCGATCCCGCCCTGCGCCGGTGCCTCGACACGAGCAGGGCTTGCGGCGGCCGGCGTATCGGGGACCTGCGGTGCTTCCAGCGTGCAGGCGGCGGCGAAGATCACGGCCAGGGACGCGGCAATGGGCTTTCTCATGTCGTTCCTCGAAGATGGCAGTCGCTGCCGATGGAACGAGCGGGAAAGACCGGGCGGGTTCGCGGCCCGCGCGCGAAATTGCAAGCAAAGGTAAGCTCGCCCGATGACCGGAACTCGCATATGGGTCGATGCGGACGCCTGCCCAGGCGTCGTGAAGGACATGCTGTTCCGCGCCAGTCGCCGCACGGGCGTGCCGGTCACGCTCGTGGCGAACCGGCCCGTCGCCGTGCCCTCCCTGCCGAACGTTTCGTTCGTGCAGGTACAGCGAGGCTTCGACGAGGCGGACAAGGCGATCGTGGAGCGCATGTCCGCGGGCGACCTGGTGGTGACCCAGGACATTCCCCTGGCCGCCGAGGCGATCGCCCGGGGCGGGCTGGCGATCAGTCCCCGGGGCGAGGTCTATTCGGCCGATACGATCGGCGAGCGACTCGCCATGCGGGACTTCATGGATTCGTTGCGGTCCACCGGCGTGGATACGGGCGGCCCGGCGGCCTTCGGCCAGCGCGACAGCCAGGCCTTCGCCCGCCAGCTGGACAGCTGGCTCAGTCGATATCGTCGATGACGCCGTAGGGCCGGCCGCGCTCGTCGAAGCCGGTATCGCCCACCATCGGCGTCCCGTCCACATTGAGGGTCGGCCCGCAGCCGAGCAGGCGCCGATGCGCCTCGCGCGCCTCGAATACCGGGTATTTCCAGTCTTCTTTCGGCAACGCCATGCTTTTTGCGCACATCTTCGCGAATGTGCGGTGCGGCGGACGGCCCTGCCCCGCCCCGTCCGCGTCGGCCTCCTCGTGGGCCTGCATTGCCGCCATCACCGTGCTCCCGGCCGCCTGGCCGGTCCGGCCGAAGAGATCCCTGATGAATTCCAGCACGACGCCCTCCCCCGGGTCACCCGCTTCGGATTCGCTCGATACGTCTATCGATCCGTCCGGGGAATTCTTGAGCCTCCGGCGGTGCTGCGGTCCGCCGTAAAGCCCCGCCAAACCCCGGTTGTTGGTGGCGCTTGCCCTGGATCAAGCCTTCCCGGCGCGGCCGGGGCGAACATGGCTGCGGTCTCCGTCAACCGTTCCCGGGAGGGAAAGCATGGATTTCTCCCATTCGGAGCGATCGCTCGAGCTGCAGCGGCGCGTTGCCGACCTGATCGACCGCTGGGTGCTGCCCTGCAATGCCCAATGGCACCGCGCCGTCGCCGCGGGCGACTACCCGCCGCCGTTCCTCGCCGAGCTGAAGGAATACGCGAAGTCCGAGAATCTCTGGAACTTCTTCCTGCCGACGCTCGGCGAGGACGAGCCGGGAACCGGGCTGTCGCATGTGGAGTACGCCCCGATCGCCGAGCTGATGGGACGCGTGCCATGGTCGGCCGAGGTCTTCAACTGCAGCGCGCCGGACACCGGCAACATGGAGCTGCTCAAGCTCTTCGCGACGCCGGCCCAGTACGAGCGCTGGCTGCGGCCGCTGCTCGAGGGCGAAATCCGGTCGGCCTTCGCGATGAGCGAGCCCGACGTGGCCTCGTCGGACGCGACGAACATCCGCACGACGATCGTTCGCGACGGCGACGACTACGTGGTGAACGGCCGCAAGTGGTTCATCACCGGGGCGGCCCATCCCGCCTGTCGCTTCGTCATCGTGCTCGGCGTCTCGAATCCCGACGAGGGTGCGCCGCGCCTGTCGCGCCACAGCATGGTCATCGTGCCCATGGACGCGCCGGGCCTGTCCGTGGTCCGCAACATCCCGGTCCTCGACCATGTCGCACCCGAAGGGCATTGCGAACTGGTCTTTCGCCAGGTGCGGGTCCCCGCCGACCACCTGCTCGGCGCGGAGGGGGAGGGCTTCGCGATGGCGCAGGCGAGGCTGGGGCCGGGCCGGATCCACCATTGCATGCGCACGATCGGCCAGTGCGAGGTGGCGCTGGAACTGATGTGCGACCGGGCGCTCGAGCGGCGCGCCTTCGGCCACTACCTGCACAGCTATGCGAACGTGCAGCAGTGGATCGCCGAGTCGCGCCTCGAGATCGACCAGGCCCGGCTGCTCGTCCTGCGCGCCGCCTGGAAGCTGGACGCCGAGGGCGTGAAGGGCGCCCGGGCGGACGTGGCCGGCATCAAGGTGGTCGCCGCCCGCCTGCAGACTCGGGTGCTGGACCGGGCGATCCAGCTCTTCGGCGCCATGGGCCTCACGCCCGACACGCCGCTGGCGGAGTTCTTCCGCTGGGGCAGGGCGCTGCGCCTGCTCGACGGTCCGGACGAGGTGCACCTGCGCACCGTCGCCCGGATGGAGCTCGACCGGGCCCGGGAGAATCCCGGCCGGTCGAGCGCCTTCTTCACGATGCCGGAGCGGCTGTAGGCGGCACGCCGCTAGTGGCCGTGGCCGTGCCCATGGCCGGATCCACGGCCGCCCCGGGCCTGGCCGTGCGTGAGCGGCTTGACCGGCACCTCGACTTCCACGGTGCTGCGCTGGCCGTCGGCGTCCTCGAAGGTGAGCGTGACCGGGATGGTGGTGCCCGCCTCGAGCGGCTTCGAGAGCTGCATCAGCATCAGGTGGTGGCCGCCGGGGCGCAGCTCGACGGCCTGGCCGGCGGGCAGTTCCAGCGCCTCGATGGGGCTCATCTTCATGACGTTGCCGTCCATCTTCATCTCGTGGATCTCGGTGACCCCGGCCACGGGAGAGGCGGCGGCGACCAGGCGTGTGCGAGTGCTGGCTTTCAGCGTCATGAAGGCACCGCCGGCCTTCTGCTGGGGAACGGTGGCGCGCGCCCACGCATCGCTCACGGTGACCTCGGCCTGCGCGACGACGCTGGCGAGGGACAGGAGGAGGGCGGTGAGGCCCGTGAGGGCCTGGCGCGCGATCGGCGCGCGGGTATGGAATCGCTTGGGCATGATGTCCTGCTGGAAACGGTGAATGCGGGGCGCCCGCGACGCGGGCACGAAGTGCGGCCGGTCCCGGCATGCCGGGCGAGCCGCCGACCAGGGCCGTGTCAGCAGGCGAGGGGCGGGCCGCGCGCCTCGATGAAGCGCCGGCCGCCCGGATGGCCGGGCGAAGCGGCCACGGCGGCCGTGCCGCGGGCGATCCCCGCCGGGTCCGCCGGATCGGTCGCCGCCGTGGGCGGGAAGGGAACGTCGGGATGGGCCGCTCCCGGGCAGCAGCACTGGCCGAGGTGGTCATGGCCCCCGGGATGCGCGGGCATGCCGGATTCGCCGGGCGCGCAGAGCACGCCCGCCGCCATCTGCAGGGCGCGCACCCCGGCGGTGGCGGCACGCATCGACACCGAGCCCGCGGCGCTCGCCACGAGCGTCGCCAGGAACAGCGTCGCCAGCGCGAGGACGAGCCGCCTTGCCGAGCGAATCCGGACGGGTTGGATCATGGCGTGAATGCTACGCCAGCTCGGCGAGGATGCTCCGGTCATAGGCGGCGAGCTCGCCGAAGCGGCCCTCGCGGATCTTGCGGGCCCAGTCGGGATTGGCGATGAGGGCCCGCCCGACCGCGACGAGGTCGAACTCCTCGCGCTCGAGCCGGCGCAGCAGCTCGTCGAGCGAGGCCGGCTCCGAGCGCTCCCCACCGAACGACGCCACGAACTCGCCGGTGAGCCCGACCGAACCCACGGTGATCGTGGGCAGGCCCGTGAGCTTCTTCGCCCAGCCGGCGAAGTTGAGGTCGGAACCCTCGAACTCGGGCTCCCAGAAGCGGCGTGTGGAGCAGTGGATGACATCCACCCCCGCATCCACCAGCGGCTGGAGCCAGCTCGCCATCTCGTCCGGCGTATGCGCGAGGCGGGCGGGGAAGTGCTGCTGCTTCCACTGCGACAGGCGGATGCAGATGGGAAAGCCCGGACCGGTGGCGGCCCGAACGGCACGGATCACCTCGCAGGCGAAGCGGGTGCGCTCGGCCAGCGTCGCGCCGCCGAAGCGGTCCGTGCGCTGGTTGCTGCCCTCCCAGAAGAACTGGTCGATCAGGTAGCCGTGCGCGCCGTGCAGTTCCACGCCGTCGAAGCCGAGCCGCTTCGCATCGGCCGCCGCGCGCGCGAAGGCGGCGATGGTGTCCGCGATGTCGGCTTCCGTCATCGCGACGCCGGATTCCCTGCCCGGACGCGAGATGCCCGACGGGCTCTCGAAGGGCTGGGGCGGTCGCCAGGTGCCGGAGGCGCTGCGCAGCGCCCCGACGTGCCACAGCTGCGGCCAGATCCTGCCGCCCGCCGCGTGCACGGCCTCGAGCACGCGCGCCCACCCGGCGAGCGCCGCCTCGCCGTGGAAATGCGGCACGGCGGGATCGTTCGCGGCGGACGGGCGCTCGACGGCCGCGCCTTCCGTGATGATCAGGCCGACGTCGTTTTCCGCCCGCCGACGGTAATACGCGGCGACATCGGGCCCGGGCACGCCGCCCGGCGAGAACGAGCGCGTCATCGGCGCCATCACGATGCGATTGCGCAAACGCAGGCCGGCGATTTCGACCGGCTCGAAAAGGCGGGCGAGGCCGGAGCTCGCGCCCTCGGTGCTGTAGGTCATCGACTATTCCTCGGGGTGGGGGCGCGTCCGTCGGCTTCGGAATCGCGCGCCGATTGCGACCTGTCGGAGGAGGACAGGAATCCTAAGTAGTTTCTCGATTGTGCATGGCCGTGGCGATGAATATAAACTGCCCGACGACTGCGAAGACTCGGCAGCAAAATAATCCTCGAGACAGAAATCCGGGTTTCGAATTTCAGCCTGGTCCGTCGGCGGCGATTATCGCCGGATGGTCCGGGCGGGGTATTGGCTCGATTTCGGTAATGCCCGCCCCGGGGAAGGCGACTGCCGGGCGAACAGAAGGAGACACCACGGAGTGAGCAGCGATCCGCTTCTCAGTGTGCAGGGAGTCACCGTCCGCTTCGGCGGGATCACTGCGCTCAATGCCGTTGGATTCGACGTCGCCAGGGGCGGCGTCTGCGGCCTGATCGGGCCCAACGGGGCCGGCAAGACGACGCTGTTCAACTGCCTGTCGCGGCTCTATTCCTACGAATCCGGCGACATCCTCTTCGAAGGCAGGTCGATCACCAACGTCCCGGTGCACCAGATGGCGAACCTCGGCATCGGGCGCACTTTCCAGAACCTCGCGATGTTCGGCACGATGAGCGTGCGCCAGAACATCATGGTGGGGGCGCACTGTCGCTCGAAGGCGGGCTTCCTCGGCAGCTTCCTCGACCTCCCGGGCGTGCGTTCGGAGGAAGCACGGCTCGTGCAGCGGGCCGACGAACTGATCGACGCGTTCGAGCTCGGGCCCTATGCCGACCACCCCGTCGGCGCATTGCCCTTCGGCATCCAGAAGCGGGTCGAATTCGCCCGCGCGCTCGCCGCCGAACCGAAGCTCCTCCTGCTCGACGAGCCCGCCGCCGGCCTGAACCACGAGGAGCTCTCCGGGCTGGCGGACATGATCCGCATGGTCACCAACAAGTACGGAATCACCGTGCTGCTCGTCGAGCACCACATGAGCCTCGTGATGGAAGTCTCCGACCACATCGTCGTGCTGAACTTCGGTGCCAAGATCGCGGAAGGCACGCCCGAGCAGATCCAGTCGCATCCGGACGTGATCGCGGCGTACCTGGGCGCGCCGGCGGCGAAGGAGGCGTCATGAGCCGCCTCCTCGAAGTACGCAACCTCGAGGCCTCCTACGGCCAGTCGAAGGTCCTCTTCGACATCGCGTTCGACCTCGAGGAGGGCGGCATCACCGCGATCCTCGGGGCGAACGGCGCCGGCAAGACCACCACGCTGCGCGCGCTCTGCCAGGTGTGCCGCACCAGCGGCTCCATCAAGTTCCAGGGCAAGGAACTCGTCGGCATGGCGACCGAGGACGTGGTGCGCCTGGGCGTCGGCCATGTGCCCGACGGCCGGGGCACCTTCACGGGCCTCAGCGTGGAGGAAAACCTGCGGCTCGGCGCCTATGTGCGACGCGACAAGCGGGCCGTGGCCGAGGACATCGAGCGGATGTACGAACGCTTTCCCCGCCTGCGCGAACGTCGGCACCAGCAGGCGGGCACGCTCTCGGGCGGCGAGCAGCAGATGCTCGCGATCAGCCGCGCCTTGATGCTGCGCCCGCGCCTGCTCCTGCTGGACGAACCGTCGTTCGGCCTGGCGCCGCTCATCGTCGCGGAGATCTTCGAGATCATGCGGCGCATCAATGCCGAGGACGGGGTCAGCATGCTGCTGGTCGAGCAGAACGCCTCGATCGCGCTCGACCTCGCCGACCATGCCTACCTGCTCGAGACGGGCAGGGTGGTGATCTCGGGCACGAGCGAGGAAGTCAAGAACGACGAGACGGTACGCAAGGCGTACCTCGGATTCTGAGCCG
>CAZDYQ010000074.1:0-15509 GCA_964509685.1 uncultured Burkholderiaceae bacterium | reverse complement strand
GACGCAGGATGAAGCAGCCGCTGGTCTTCGATGGCCGCAACCTCTACGACCCGCGCGCCATGCGTCGGCGCGGCTTCGAGTACCGCGGGATCGGCCGACGCTGAGGGCCGGGTCGAGGGTTCAGTCGGGAACCGGCCTGGCGGCGGGGTCGAGCCCTGCCGTCTGGGTGGGCGCCGGGCCGCCCACTGCGGGTGACGCGATGGTCAGCCGGGGATCGAAGCGATGTCGATCGAGCGGGTACAGCGCCCGGATCCGCTGGACGTAGGCCATGGTCTCGGGATAGGGCGGCACGCCCTTGTATCGGTCCACGGCGCGCTCGCCGGCGTTGTACGCCGCGAGCGCCAGGATCACGTCGCCCCGATAGTAGGAGAGCAGCCAGCTCAGGTAAGCCATGCCGCCGCGCAGGTTCTGGACCGGGTCCAGGACGTCCTCGACCCTGAAGCGGGCCGCGGTCTCGGGGATGAGCTGCATCAGCCCGTATGCGTTCTTCGGCGAACGCGCCGTGGGATCGAAATTGGACTCGGTGCCGATGAGCGCCATGACCAGTCGCGGATCGAGCTTGAACTCGGCGGCCAGGCCGATGACCGTCGCGGCGAGTCGCTGGCGCTCGACGCTTGCCGGCCGGGCGCCGAACCGCAAGGGCCTGGCGATGCGCGCGGGGTCGCGCCCCACGGGCCTGGCCGGTTCGACGTCGACCTGCGCCAGCGCCCGGTCGCCGAGGCAATCGGGCAGGCGTTCGTCGCCGCCACGCACCATCAGCAGCAGCTGGCCCGCCAGCTGGCTCCCGTAGGCGGCGGCGCGCCGCAGCAGCGCGCCGGCGATCGCGTCGTCCTGCCGCACCCCGAGGCCATTGAGATGCATCCAGCCCAGACGGACGAGGGCGTCGGTCGAACCGGAGCGTGCCGCATTGCAGTAGTGCCGGTAGGCGCGCTCGAGTTCCTCGGGGCTTGCCGGGGCGCCGGGCCTGCCGCCGATGTCGGTCAGCTCCTGGTAGCGATCGATGTCGCTGCCGGAGGCACCGGGCCCGCCGCGGGGGGCGATGGGGGCGCCGGCGGTGGGCGCGACCTGGTCCACCGCGCCGACGCTCTGCGCCGGCATGGGAGGGGCCTGGATGATCTGCGCGATCGCGCCGAGCGGGGCGAGCGTGCAGCACCAGGACAGCGCGAGGCGTCCGACCGCAAGCCTCGCGCGATGACCGCGCGGCTGTGAACCCATGCGAACCATTGTAGGCTTCGGCCCATGATCGGCCCGGGAATTTTTCTCGAAAGGGGAGGGAAAAGTCCCGCTTCCCGGACCGGGCTTCGCGCCAGAATACGCGGGAGCCGGAGCGACGGTCCGGCGTCCTCGCGCCCGCGGATCGCGAGAGCGCGAAACATGTTTCAAGGAACCTGCATGTACAAGGTGGCTGTCATCGGGCTGGGCTATGTCGGCCTGCCCCTCGCGCTCGAGTTCGGCCGGGTCATGCCGACCCTCGGCTACGACATCTCGGCGACGCGCGTCGCACGGCTGCGCGAGGGCGTCGACGTGACGGGGGAAGCGACGGCGGAGCAGTTCGACAAGGCGTCCATGCTTACCTTCAGCCACGACCCGTCGGCGCTTGCCGATGCCGACATCCTGATCGTGGCCGTTCCCACACCCGTGGACGAGGCGCACCGGCCTGACTTCCGGCCCCTGGTCTCCGCAAGCGAGACCTGCGGCCGACACATGAAGCGCGGCGCGATCGTCGTGTACGAGTCCACCGTCTATCCCGGCGCCACCGAAGAGGTCTGCATCCCGGTGCTCGAGTCCTGCTCGGGCCTGAAGTGGAGGGAGGGCTTCCACGTGGGCTACTCCCCGGAGCGGATCAATCCGGGCGACCGCGAGCATACGCTGACGCGCATCACCAAGGTGGTATCGGGGGATACCCCGGAGACGCTGGAGACGGTGGCCTCGGTCTACGAGGCGGTGGTCACCGCGGGTGTCTACCGCGCATCCAGCATTCGCGTCGCGGAGGCGGCGAAGGTGATCGAGAACACGCAGCGCGACCTGAACATCGCGCTGATGAACGAACTCGCCATCCTCTTCGACCGCCTCGGCATCGACACGATGGAAGTGCTGCAGGCGGCCGGCACGAAGTGGAACTTCCTGCCCTTCCGTCCCGGGCTGGTCGGCGGGCACTGCATCGGCGTCGATCCGTACTACCTGACGACGAAGGCGGAGATGGTCGGATACCACCCGCAGGTGATCCTGGGAGGACGGCGGATCAACGACGCGATGGGGGGATTCATCGCGCGTCGCACGATCAAGGAAATGGTGTCGGCGGGAATGCCGGTGAGCGAGCGGCCGATCCTGGTGCTCGGCCTCACCTTCAAGGAGAACGTGCCGGATATCCGCAACTCCAAGGTCATCGATGTCATCCGCGAGCTTGCGTCCTACGGCGCCCGGGTGGTGGTGCACGATCCGCTCGCCGATCCGGCCGAGGCGATGCACGAATACGGAGTGGAGCTCGTGGACTGGGACGCGGTGCCCACGGCGGGCGCAATGGTGTTCGCCGTCAACCATGCCGCCTTCCTCGGGCGCCCGCTCGAGGAACTCCTCGGCAAGCTCGAGCCGGGCGGCGTGGTGGCCGACGTCAAGAGCGCGCTCGATCCGGTCGCGGTGAAGAAGCTCGGCTACCGGCTCTGGCGGCTATGATGAACGACGAGCTTGCGCGCCTCGTGGCGGGACGCAGGGAACGGTGGCTCGTCACGGGCGCGGCGGGCTTCATCGGGTCGAACCTCGTCGAGGCGCTCCTGCGTCTCGGCCAGGATGTCCGTGCGGTGGACAATTTCGTGACCGGCCATCGACACAACATCGAGGAGCTCGAGCGCCTGGCCGCAGTGACCGACGGAACGCTGGAGTTCGTCGAGGCCGACATCACGGATCGCGCCGCGTGCGAGTCGATGGTGGACCGCGTCGACCGGGTGCTGCACCAGGCGGCGCTGGGGAGCGTTCCTCGCTCGCTCGCCGAGCCGGTAGGTTCCTTCCACCCGAATGTCGGCGGGTTCGTGGAGCTGCTCGACGCGGCGCGCCGTGCCGGAGTGCGTCGGTTCGTCTATGCTTCGTCGAGCTCCGTGTATGGCGATTCGCGGCGATTGCCCAAGGAGGAGGCCGAGCTCGGCCGGGTGCTGTCGCCGTACGCGGCGACCAAGCTCGCCGACGAGATCTTTGCCGACGTGTTCGCGCGGTGCTACGGCATCGAATGCGTCGGCCTGCGCTACTTCAACGTGTTCGGCCCGCGCCAGGATCCGGCCGGCGCGTATGCCGCGGTGATTCCCCGCTGGGTCGATGCGATGCTCAGGCGGGAGCCGGTGGTCATCAATGGCGACGGCCAGACCAGCCGCGACTTCTGCTATGTCGCCAATGCGGTCCAGGCCAACCTGCGTGCCGCCGTGGCGGAAAGCCTGCCGAGCGCGCACGAGGTATACAACGTGGCGGTAGGGGAGCGGACCAGCCTCCTGGAACTCTTCGCCCTGATTCGCGACCAGCTTTCGCACTTCGATCCGGCGGTCGCCGCCTGCGAGCCCGTGTTCGCGGACTTCCGGCCGGGCGACGTCCGGCATTCGCTCGCGGATATCGACAAGGCGAGGCGCGAACTGGGCTACCAGCCCACGCACGACGTCGCGGCGGGCATGGCCGAGGCGCTGCCGTGGTACGTCGCGCGCGCCCGGCGCGACTGACGCTTCCGGCCCACGATTGCTTCGTCGTGGGAGACGACGCGGCAGCCCGACCGACGCGGCAGGCTGGCCGTCCTCCTCAACGCAGGTTGAACCGGTTCAGCAGGTCGTAGAGCGTCGGCCTGCTGATCCCGAGGATCTCCGCGGCCCTGGCGATGTTCCCGTTGGTGTGGGCCATGGCGCGCAGCACGGCGGCGCGCTCGGCTTCCTCGCGGACCTGCCGCAGGTTCAGGTAGCGATGCTCCCCGTCGTCCGGAGTCAGCCCCAGGTCCTCGGCATGGATCACCTGGCCGTCGGCCAGGATGACCGCCCGCTTGAGGCAGTTCTCCAGCTCCCGGACATTGCCGGGCCAGCCGTGGGACTCGATCGACTTGAGCGCGTCGTCCGCCAGCGTGAGACCCTCCTTGCCCTGCTGGTCGGCGATGCGCCGGATGAAGTTGTGCGCGAGCAGGGCCGCGTCGCCCGCGCGCTCCCGCAGCGGGGGAATCTCCACGACCATCTCGGTGAGGCGATAGTAGAGATCCTCGCGAAAGTCGCCGGTCGCGATGAGGTCGCGCAGCCGGCGATGGGTGGCGCAGACGATGCGCACGTCCACGGGAATCTCCTCGCGCCCCCCAATCCGCTCGATCACGCGCTCCTGCAGGAAGCGCAGCAGCTTCGCCTGCAGGCTGAGCGGCAGGTCGCCAATCTCGTCGAGGAACAGGGTTCCGCCGTCGGCAAGCTCGATCTTGCCGGGCGTCTGCTTGACCGCGCCGGTGAACGCGCCACGTTCGTGCCCGAAGAGCTCCGATTCGAGCAGCGCCTCGGGGATCGCGGCGCAGTTGATCGCCACGAAGCGGCGCTCGCGCCGGCCCGAGAGCTGGTGCAGGCCGCGCGCGAGGACTTCCTTGCCGGTGCCGCTCTCGCCGATCAGGGTGACGGTGGCGTCCGTGGGTGCGAGCTTCTCGATCTGGCGGCAGACCTTGAGCATGCCGGGATCGCGGGTGATCAGGCCGGACAGGGGCATCTCCCCCACGCGCTGCGCGAGACGATGGTTCTCCTCCTCGAGTCCGGCGAGATGCAGGGCGCGATCGATCACGAGCGCAAGCACCTCGGGCTCGAAGGGCTTCCCGAAGAAATCGTAGGCGCCGAGCTGCACGGCCTTCAGGGCGTTCTCGCGGTCGGCCTGGCCGGTCAGCGCGATGACCTTCGTTCCCGGGGCGATCGACAGGATCGACGAGAGCGTGCGCAGGCCCTCCTCGGGGGTATCCGGCGACGGCGGCAAGCCGAGATCGAGCGTCACCACCCTGGGCTCGTGGCGACGAACCTGGGCGATCGCGGTGTCGTGGTCCTGCGCGAAGACGACGTTGTACCGGTCGAAGGACCAGCGCAGCTGTCGCTGCAGGCCGAGATCGTCCTCGACCATGAGCAGGGTGGGGCGGTTGTCAGACATTGGCGATTCCAGGCGATGAAAGATCGGGAGACGGAAGCTCGACGATGGGCAGCACCACCGTGAAGCGCGTGCCGCGGCCGGGCGACGACTCGACGGCGAGGCTGCCGCCGAGCTCGCGCACGTATTCGCGGCACTCGAAGAGACCGATGCCCATTCCCTGCGACTTCGTCGAGACGAAGGGCCGGAACAGGCGGTCGCGCATGAAGGCGGCGCTCATGCCCCGGCCCGTGTCGGCCACCGTGATCCGTACGGAGCGCCCGACCTGTCGCCAGGACACGGTCACTTGCGCTCCCTCGATCCTGTCGCAGGCCTCGATCGCGTTCTGGACGAGGTGCCCGATGACCCGCTCGAGCCGCGCCCGGTCCGCGTGCACCATCGCGACCCCCGTCTCGGGCTCGGGCGCGAGCCGGGGCGCGGGCTGGTACGCCGAACGCGCGCGCACCGCGGCGCGCAACAGCTCGCCGACCGAGACGAGCTCCGGGACGTTCGTGTTGCGCATCGGCGTGCGCAATCCCGAAAGGATTGCCTGCATTCGGCTCGTCACCGTATCCACGGTGCCCAGCATGTCCTCGACGAATGCCGGGTCGCCCCGATGACGGCGCGCGTTCGTCGAGACCAGCGAGAGCTGCGAGACGAGGTTCTTGAGGTCATGGACGATGAAGGTCGACATCCGGTTGAACGACGCGAACTGCTCGGACTGGGCAAGCCTCTCGGTTGCCCGCTGCACACCCAGGAAGCTGGCGACCTGCGCGGCGGCTACCTTGAGCACGTCGCGGACCTCCCAGTCGAGATCGAAGCGCACGCGCGGCGCGTCGAGCATCACGAGGCCGGCGAGCTCGTCATGGATGATCATCGGCACGATGAGCCGGCCCCGGGGATCGTCCAGCGGCCCCTCGAGCGCCAGGCCGGGATATCGGGCGGGACTGGCGCGCCACTCGTCGAGGTCGATGATCCACTGCCGCGTCGCCAGCCAGTGCAGGGCCCCGATGCCGGCCGGAAGCGGGCCCGGGTCCATGCCGTCGCGGCCGACCTGGCCAACCAGTTCGTAGCGGTTGCCGTCGCGCAGCCAGAGCACGCCGCCGCGGCTCTCGACCAGGGCGCCGATGCCCTCGATGCCGCGTTCGGCAAGCGAGCGGCTCGAGGCATGGCCTCCCTCGGAGAGCAGGCGCGTGAGTCGCAGCCACTCTTCCCGGTAGTCGTAGCGGTAGTCGAAGAAGTGCTTCGACACGTAGACGCGGATGCTGGCACGCACCGATTCGGACATCACCGCGACGAGGAGCCCCAGCGCCGCGGCGAAGACGAGGACCGTCTGCGCGACCTCGCCCCAGCTGCCGCCGATGCTGCGCAGGTAGTACGCCCCGAGGAGGACCGCCACCATGCACGCGGTCGCGACCAGCAGCGTCGCGGAATGGAAGACCATCCGGCGCGAGATCGCGATATCGAGCTGCCATGCAGGATTGCGCGAGGCCGCCACGGCGAGCAGGGGAACGGCCAGCGCATTGGCGAAGCCCTGGGAAGCGCGCCACACGGCATCGACGGGATGTTCGCCCAGGAGCGCCTCGCCGTACATCAGCACATCGAAACCGAGGACGCACGTGACCGCAACGACGAGGTACTTGATCGCCCAGCGCTGCGCGGGTTCTCCGTTGCGGTACAGCCGGGCGGCGAGCGCGAGGGCGAGCGCCAGGGAAAGGAGGCGGGCGCCGGTCACGATCGCCTCCGGCCAGGCGTTCCAGCTCGCCGTGACCGACAGCACGGCCAGGCCGATGGCGGCCACGAGCAGGTCGACCTGCAGGGACCTCGCCCCCGGGTCGCGTCGCCCGAGCGCGAGAAGGAAGACGATCCAGGCGAGCACCCGCAGCGATTCGAGCGCGGGTGCCGCGAGCAGGGCGAGCTGGCGATCCCCCGCGCCGATCGCCATGGTGAGGGCCCAGATCGCCTGGGCCGCCAGCACGCCGATGAACAGGCGGGCTGCCAGCCGGTCGGCGCGACGCGTCAGCGCCAGGGCGGTAAAGGCGGCGAAGCTGGCCGCGGCGATGCCGAAGCCGAGCTGGCCGAGGTTCGTCTCGGGCATTCGACGCAGTTCGAGGAAGATGCGTCGAGCCTATTGCGCGTAAGGAATACCGACAATGAACTAGCGCACATTGCCGGACGGGCCGGGCCTTATCCGGGCCGGCCCTCGGTGCCGGGGCCGCCTTCGGCGGGCTCCGAGGGGTCCTGGCCGAAATATCGCCGCATCGCGTCGAACAAGGCGGGAAAATCCTCCCGCAGGCGCCAAGGATCGCTGAAGAAGGCTTCGCCCGCCACGGCGAAGAACTCCACCGGGTCCGTCGCCGCATAGGGATCGAGGCCGAGCTGGGCGTACCAGGCGTCGGCTTCCTTCCCTTCCGGATCGACATGGGCGGGGATCGCCGCCTCGATCGCATCCAGTCGCGAGCAGAAGGCCTCGTACGAGGCCATGAGGATGCGCGCCCAGCCCGGGGAACGGGCCTCGGCGCCGATCGGGATGCCGTCGGCTTCGCCGCTCGCCATGTCGAGCTTGTGGACGAACTCGTGGATGACCACGCAGGCCCCGGGATGCTCACGGTCCTGGACGATGTCCGACCAGGCCAGCACCACGGGTCCGAGGTCCATCGCTTCGCCGGACAGGATGTCGCGGGATTCGTGGACGACGCCGGCGGCGTCCATGCGGGACCGGTCGACCAGGAACCGGTCGGGGTACACGATGACGTCGACGAAGTCCGCGTAGGCCCGCAGGCTGAGTTCCAGGATCGGCAGGCACGCCAGCAGCGCGATCGTCCAGCGGACCGTGTCGTCCACCTCGAAGCCGGCCGCGCCGACGATCCGCTTGGCATCGAGGAACCGGCCGGCCAGGTCCACCAGCCGTGCCCACCGGGCATCGTCCAGGTGATCGAACTCGTACCAGGTCTCGCGCAGCTCCGCGAGCAGGCCGGGATCCGGCGCCGGGCGCGCCGCTTTTCGTCCGAAGAGGGGCCACATGGGGGCAGATGGTAACCCCCCGCAAGAAGGGGGCGGCGGGGCGGTTCGCCGTCTCCGGCACCGGGGCGCCCGCCTATAATCGAGCAGTGCAGTCTTCCCAATTGCCCAATCCGGAACTTGCGGGCGCCGCCACGACGGATTGGACGACGCCCGGCACCGAGGACGCCGAAGTTGCGGCGGCGGTCGAGTTCGTGCGCAACCGCCTGGGTGGCGGCGACGAGACCGACCTCCGGGTGCTGCGCCACGCCATGGGCACGCTCGGGATCCTGCAGGCGCTCGAACTGGATCCGCCCGCCCAGGTGGCGGCCGTGCTGTTCGGCTCGCCGGGCCGAATCCCGCTGCGCGAGATCCAGGCGCGCTTCGGGCCCGAGGTCTCGCGGCTCGTCGAGAGCATGCGCAAGATCCGCCGGCTCAAGGAGATTCACCGGGCCGTCGAGGAGGACGAGGGCGGCGGCCAGCAGAACCAGCTGGAGGTCCTGCGGCGCATGACGATGGCAATGTCCGTGGACATCCGCGTCGTCCTCATCCGTCTGGCCTCGCGGCTCCAGACGCTGCGACAGCATGTGGCGGAGCGCAGCGTTCCCGATCCGTCGATCAGCCGCGAAACGCTCGACGTGCTCGCGCCGCTCGCCAACCGGCTCGGACTCTGGCAGCTCAAGTGGGAGCTCGAGGACCTGTCGTTCCGGTTCCTCTGGCCCGACGAGTACAAGCGGCTGGCGAAGCAGCTCGAGGAGCGTCGCGTGGAGCGCGAGCAGTTCGTCGAGGCGGCGCTGCAGCGGCTGCGCACGGAGCTGGAGCGCGCCGGGATCAAGGCCGAGCTCAGTGGCCGGCCGAAGCACCTGTTCAGCATCCGCAGCAAGATGCGCCGCAAGGGCCTGACCCTGCCCGAGATCCAGGACCTTCGCGGGCTGAGGGTCATCGTCGAGACCATCGACGAGTGCTATGCGGCGCTCGGCGCGATTCACGGCATCTGGCAGGCGATACCCGAGGAATACGACGACTACATCTCGCGCCCGAAGCCGAACGGTTATCGGTCGCTGCATACCGTGGTCGTCGCCGACGACGGCAAGCCGCTCGAGATCCAGATCCGCACCGCCGAGATGCACCGCTTTGCGGAGTACGGCATTGCCGCCCACTGGCGCTACAAGGAGGGCCGGACCGGCGGCCGGGATCGACACGACGACGAGGTCGCGTGGCTGCGCCAGCTGCTCGCCTGGCAGCGTGACATCGGCCAGAGCCTGGGCTCGGGCGCGGTGCTCCCCGGCGATGCGGGATCGTCGACGATCTTCGTGCTCACACCCCAGGCCCGTGTGATCGAGCTGCCGGCGGGATCCACGCCGGTGGACTTCGCCTACCACGTGCATACGGAGCTCGGGCACCGTTGCCGGGGGGCACGGGTCGATGGCGTCATGGTCCCGCTCACGACGCGGCTGGAGAACGGCCAGACGGTCGAGATCATCGCCGCGAAGGAGGGTGGGGCGCACGACGACGGCCCGTCGCGCGACTGGCTCAACCCGCAGCTCGGCTTCGTCACGAGCAACCGGGCGCGGGCCAAGGTGCGACAGTGGTTCAACGCGCGCGACACCGAGAGGGACATCGCGCTCGGCCGCGAGCGCGTGGAGAAGGTGCTGCAGCGCGAGGGCGCCACCAGCCTGTCGCTCGACGAGTACGCGGCCCGGCTCGGCTATTCCGAGCCGGGCCAGCTCTTCGTCGCCGTGGCCAGGGACGAGATCGGGCCGCGGATGCTCGAGGCCGCGGCCCACGGGCCGCTCGAGCCGGCGGAGAACTTGCGGCCGAGTCCCGACGAGGAGGTCCTTGCGCGCAGCCGGCCGACGACCGAAGGGCGCAGCCGCAACGGGGTGCTGGTCGTGGGCGTCGGCTCCCTGATGACCCAGCTCGCCAAGTGCTGCCGGCCGGCGCCGCCGGACGCGATCGCCGGCTTCGTGACCCGCGGCCGGGGCGTGAGCGTGCACCGGGTCGACTGCCCGACCCTGCGCGCGCTCGCCGATCGCGAGCCGGAGCGCTGCATCGAGACGTCCTGGTCGGAGACCGCGACGCGCGACGCGAACGGCCGGCCCCTCCTGTACCCCGTCGATATCGACATCCATGCGACGGACCGGTCGGGGCTGCTGCGCGACATATCGGACGTGCTCGCGAAGCAGCGCACGAACGTGGTGGCCGTCTCCACGCGCACGCGCAATGGCCATGCGGTGATGCGCTTCACGGTCGAGGTGCCCGACACCGGGACGCTCGAGCGTTCACTGGCGGCGATCGCGGGCATCGAGGGCATCCAGTCCGCCCGGCGCCACTAGGGGCCGCTGCGGCGTGCCCTGGCCGGGACGGCGGGCGGGCTCGCCCGGTCGGCCAGCGGCGGCGCCCCGGCTTCAGCGGCCGGCCGACTTCGGCCGGAACGCCTTGCAGACGTCCTCGCGGGTCTCGATCCGGGGGGCGCCGATCAGGTCGAGGCAATAGGGCACGGCCGCGAAGATGCCGGGCACCAGCAGCCTGCCGTCCGCGTCGCGCAGGCCCTCGAGGGTTTCGCGGATCGCCTTGGGCTGGCCCGGGAGGTTGATCACCAGCGACTGGCGCCGGATCACGGCGACCTGCCGGGAGAGGATCGCGGTCGGCACGAAGCGCAGGCCGATCTGGCGCATCTGCTCGCCGAAGCCGGGCATCTCGCGCTCCCCGATGGCGAGCGTCGCGTCGGGCGTCACGTCCCGCGGGGCGGGCCCGGTGCCGCCGGTCGTGAGCACCAGCGAGCAGCGCTCGCGGTCGACGAGATCGCGCAGCGTCTCCTCGATGCCGAGCCTGTCGTCGGGAATCAGGCGCTCCACCGCTTCGAAGGGCGTGAGCAGGGCGCTGTCGAGCCATTCGCGCAGGGCCGGGAGGCCCTTGTCCTCGTAGATCCCGCTCGAGGCGCGGTCGCTGACCGACACGAGTCCGATGCGGATCGCGGGCGACGATGACGGCGCGGGGGAGGCGGATTCGTTGCTCATGGCTGCTCCGGCGGGTGTTGCGGGGGATGGTGGGCATGCCCCTCGCCGGCGCCGGCCTGGTGGTCGCGCATGGCGGCGAGCAGGCTACGGTAGAGGTTGCGGTAGGCGCCGCCGCTCCGGCTCGCGGCGCGCTCGGCCCGCGCCTGTCCGACGCACCGGGCGAGGGCCGTCTCGTCGGCCTGCGCGCCGAAACGGCGGATGAAGGCGGCCAGCGCGGTGTCATCGGAGAGAAGTCGCTCGCGCCAGTCCTCGGCCGCGCGCGCGAGGGCCACTTCCGCGCGATGCCCGGCCGAGGCGGCATCGAGCGCCTCGCGGATCGCGTGCGCATCGGCATCGCGCATCAGCTTGCCGATCAGCTGTCGCTGGCGGCGCAGGGCCTCGCGCGACTTGATCCGCCTGCCCAGCTCGATGGCGTCGCGCAGCTTCTCGTCGATGGGAACCGAGGCGAGCTGTTCGGGCTTCAGGGCGAGCAGTTCGTCGCCGAGGCGTTGCAGCTCGTGCGCCTGGCGCTTGAGCGCGCTCTTGCTGGGCCGGTTCCCGGCGTCGGTCCCCTCGGTGTCGGCGGGCTCGCGCGGTTCCGCTTCGAGGAGATCGTCGTCGTGGCGCGGGGCCTGTCTGCGGTGGCGGGGCATGGCGGGCGTCGTCGGAGGGCGCTGATATCATAGCGCGCTGCCCCCAGCGGAATGCCCATGTTCGAGTACACCGAGGATCAGCTCCGGGAACTGGCCGACCAGGCCCTGCGTCATGCCCGATCGATCGGCGCGTCCGATGCGGCGGTCGAGTTCGCGGAAAACACCGGCCTCAATGTCAATGTCCGCAAGGGCAAGGTCGAGACCATCGAGAAGACGCGCGACAAGTCCTTCGGCGTGACGGTCTACATCGGCCAGCGCCGCGGTCACGCGAGCAGCAGCGACTTCGGCCTCGGCCCGTTGCGCGAGACGGTCGAGGCCGCGTACCAGATCGCGCGTTTCACGGCCGAGGACGATTGCGCCGGCCTGCCCGAGGAGGAACTGCTGGCCATGCGCTACCGGGCGCCGGACCTGTTCCATCCCTGGGACATCGACGCCGACGGCGCGATCGCGCTGGCGCGCGAGGCGGAGGCCGCCGCCTTCGCCACGAGCCCGATGGTGCGCAACTCGGATGGCGCATCGGTGTCGGCGGGCCACGGCCAGTTCCTGCTCGCCAACACGCGAGGCTTCGCCGGCGGCTATCCGTACAGCCGGCATGCCCTGTCCTGCTCGCCGATCGCGCAGCGAGGGCGCGAGATGCAGCGCGACTTCTGGTACAGCGCCGATCCGCGGCCCGATCGCCTCGCCGATGCGGCCACGCTCGGGCGGTATGCGGCGGAGCGCGCGCTGGCGCGCCTCGGCGCCCGCAGGCTGCGTACCGGCCGCGTGCCGGTGCTGTTTGAATCGCCGCTCGCCATCGGACTGGTCGGCCATCTCGTGCAGGCGCTCTCGGGCGGGGCGCTCTACCGGCGCTCGAGCTTCCTGCTCGACTCGGTGGGCGAGCGGATCTTCCCTTCGCACATCGACCTGGTCGAGGATCCGACGTTGCGCGGCGAACCTGGCAGCGCGCCCTTCGACAGCGAAGGCGTGCGCACCGCGAAGCGCCGAGTGGTCGAGGCGGGCGTGATCCAGGGCTACTTCCTGTCCACCTATTCGGCGCGCAAGCTCGGCCTGCGCACGACCGGCAACGCGGGCGGGTCGCACAACCTCAGGCTGCGCAGCCGGCGCACGAAGCCGACCGACGATCTCGACGCCATGCTGCGCCGCCTGGGCACCGGCCTGTTCGTTACCGACCTGATGGGGCAGGGGGTGAACTACGTCACCGGGGATTACTCGCGTGGCGCCGCCGGTTACTGGGTGGAGAACGGCGTCATCGCCTATCCTGTCGAGGAAATCACCATTGCCGGCAACCTGCGCGAGATGTTCGCCAACATCGTGGCGATCGGCGCCGACGAAATCCGGCGAGGCGCCAAGCGCAGCGGATCCATCCTGATCGAGTCGATGGCGGTCGCCGGAACCTGAGCGCGGCTGGCGCGCCCGAGTTCGAGATGAGCAAGGCCTTCGTACGCGAAACGTCCCACGACGACGAAGACGACATCCCGGTGCCGGAGCTTCCCGCCGGCTTTCGCAACTACATCACGCCGGCCGGCCTGGCGGCGCTGCGGGCCGAGCTGCTGCAGCTGCTCGACGTCGAGCGCCCCGAGGTCGTGGCCACGGTCTCCTGGGCGGCTTCCAATGGCGACCGCTCCGAGAACGGCGACTACATCTACGGCAAGAAGCGGCTGCGCGAAATCGATCGGCGCATCCGCTTCCTCACCCGGCGCATCGAGTCGGCGGTCGAGGTCGATCCCGCGCAGCAGCCCAACCGCGACCAGGTGTTCTTCGGGGCGACGGTGCGCTACCTGCGCGCCGGCGGCGAGGAGCAGGTCGTGACCATCGTCGGGGTGGACGAGGTCGATCCGGCGGCCGGGCGGATCAGCTGGATCTCGCCGGTCGCCCGTGCCCTCATCAAGGCGCGCGAGGGTGATGTCGTGAGCTTGCGCACGCCGGGCGGCGTGGAGGAGCTCGAGATCCTCGAAGTCACCTACCCGGACTGAAACAATCGGGCGAGCGTCGCCGACCGCTCAGGCGCGCGCGACCTTGCGGACGTCCGGCAGCTTGCGCAGGTTTCGCAGCAGGCGAGCGACATGGAGCCGGTCGCGAACCTGCAGGCCGAAGCGGATCCGGCCGTTCTTCCCGCCGGCACCGAAGCCGTCGGATTCCATCTGGACGTCGACGATGTTGGCCTCGGAGGCCGCGACCTCCGCCGCCACCTTGCCAAGCACGCCGCGGTCGGAACGGACCTCGAGCTCGAGGTCGATGCGGAACAGGCCGTCGGTCTTCTCGGACCACTGCACCCCGATCCAGCGATCCGGGTCCTTCTGCCGCTGCCTCTCGGCGGTCTTGCAGCCGATGCGATGCAGCGTGAGCCCATGGCCGCCGCGCAGGTGGCCGATGATGGCGTCGCCGGGGACCGGGTGGCAGCAGGGCGCGTAGGTGACCGCGCCCTGCTCGGTGCCCTGGATGAAGACCGGGGTGAGGCGGGGAATGATCGCCGCGGCCGCCGTCTTGCCGCTCAGCTGCAGCGCGATCGCGCGGGCCTCGACGGGCGCGAGGCGCTTGCCGAGGCCGATGTCGGCATAGAGGTCGTCCACCGTCTTGGCGCCCGAGTCCCGCGCCACCCGCTCGAGCACTTGCGGGTCGAGCGAGCTCGCATCGATGCGCAGCGCCGACAGCGACTGCGCGAGCAGGCGCCGGCCGAGGCCGACCGACTCCTGGTACTTCATGCGCCGCAGGAACTGGCGGATCTCGGACCGCGCCCGGCCCGTGCGCACGAAACTCAGCCAGTTCGGATTGGGCCGGGCCGACTGCGACGTGATGATCTCGACCACGTCGCCGTTCTCGAGCTCGGCCCGCAGCTCGGCGGGTTCGTGATTGATCTTCGCCGCCACCGCATGATTGCCGACGTCGGTATGGATCGAGTACGCGTAGTCGATCACCGTGGCGCCGCGGGGCAGGGCCCGGATCTCGCCGGCCGGCGTGAACACGTAGACGGCGTCGGGGAAGAGGTCCACCTTGACATGCTCGATGAACTCGAGCGCGTCGCCGGTGGTGTTGTTCTGGATCTCCAGCAGCGACTGCAGCCAGCGATGGGTGTGCTTCTGGAGGTCGGAGAAGCTGTCTTCCTCCGCCTTGTAGAGCCAGTGCGCCGCGACGCCGGCCTCGGCGAACCGCTGCATCTCGACGGTGCGGATCTGGAATTCCACGGGGGTGCCGTAGGGACCCAGCAGCGTGGTGTGCAGCGACTGGTAGCCGTTGACTTTCGGGATCGCGATGTAGTCCTTGAACCGCCCCGGCACGGGCTTGAAGGTGTTGTGCAGGGCGCCCAGCGCCAGGTAGCACTCCTCGAGCGTGTTGACGATGATCCGGATGCCATAGATGTCGAAAACGGTCGCGAAGGAAACGCCCTTCATCCGCATCTTCTGGTAGATGCCGTAGAGGGCCTTCTCGCGGCCGTAGACCTCGGCCTTCACGCCGAAGCGCGGCAGGCATTCCTGCACCGCCTCGAACACCTTCGTGATCGCGTCGCGCCGGTAGCCGCGCGCGGCCTGCACGGCGCGTCGAAGGACATCGTAGCGGGTCGGGTAGAGCGCGCGGAACGACAGGTCGAGCAGCTCGCGGTACACCACGTAGAGACCGAGCCGTGTCGCGATCGGCGCATAGATCTCGAGCGTCTCGTTCGCTATGCGCTTGCGCTTCTCGGGGCTGACCGCATCGAGCGTGCGCATGTTGTGCAGCCGGTCGGCCAGCTTGATGAGGATGACGCGCACGTCGCGCG
>CAZDYQ010000073.1:0-15833 GCA_964509685.1 uncultured Burkholderiaceae bacterium | reverse complement strand
GCTTCTGCCAGGCGGTCCTCGAGGAGCTGCCGATGGAGTTCGCGCTCGAGGCGCGCGCCCTGCTCTCGGTCTCGCTCGAAGGCTCGGTCGGCTGACCACACCACAAGACAGGCATTACAGGACATCGAAGAATGGCGAAGCAAGGCAGCAAGCTGCTGGAGATCCACGAGCTCGCGGTACGGGCGGGCGAGCGGCAGGTGCTCGAGTCCGTATCCCTCGACATCGCCCCGGGCGAGGTGGTCGCCATCATGGGCGCCAACGGCAGCGGAAAGAGCACGCTCGGATTCGCGCTCGCCGGCCATCCCCGCTACGAAGTCACGGGGGGTTCCGCGCGCCTCGACGGCGCCGACCTGCTCGCGATGGCGCCCGAGGAACGGGCGCGCGCGGGCCTCTTCCTGTCCTTCCAGTCGCCGCCCGACCTCCCCGGCGTGCGCAACAACCTTTTCATGCGCACCTCGCTCAACTCGGTGCTCGAGGCCCAGGGCAAGGAACCCGTCGACGCGTTCGACTTCCTCGAGCGGGCCAAGGCGGCCGCGGCCGAGATCGACCTGCCGGCCGCATTCCTCAATCGCCCCGTCAACGAGGGCTTCTCCGGCGGGGAGCGCAAGCGCAACGAGCTGCTGCAGCTCGTGATGCTCGAGCCGAAGCTGGCGATCCTCGACGAGGTCGACTCCGGCATGGACGTGGACGGCCTGCGCGCGATCGTCGAGACGGTCGAGCGGCTGCGCGCCAAGGGCACCGCCTTCCTGCTCATCTCGCATTCGCTCGCGATGGCCGAGGCGGTCAAGCCCGACCGCGTCGCGGAGCTCGACGGCGGCAGGATCGCCCGGACGGGCTCGCTCGAGCTCGCTCGCGACATCGCCCGCACGGGTTTCTCGCGGGCGCGCGAATCGGTCGGGAGCTGAGCATGCAAGCAGGAGCGGCAGACCGCCGGCCCACGCTGGAGCGCGTGCGCGGGCGCTGGATTCCCGAGCGGACGGAGCTCTTCCGGCACCTGCGCCCGCCGCAGGCGGACACCTGGCTGGCCAGCCCGGGTTCGTCGAGCGACGAGCGCGGTGCCTGGGTCATCGAGCTCGTCGATCACGAGGGGCGCGCCCGCGCCGCGTCGGACATCCAGCTGTCGGTCGAAACGGGCGAGGAGCGCATCGCCGCCGCCCTCGACGCGGTGCCGTCGAACCTCGTGGACGAATACGGCCCGCTCGCGGACGCCCACGCCGCCAGCTGCAGGGGCGTGGCGACGCTGCGCGTCGGGCCCGGGCACGAGGGCGCCGTGATCCGGCTGCGCCGGCGCTCCGACGGCATGCGCGATGCGCCGCTGCTCTTCGTCGAGGTCGAGCCCGGCGCCGACTTCACACTGGTGGAGGACGCCGACGGCCCGGCGATCGGCGAGGTCGCGCCCGCGACGACCCGCAATGCGCTCAGCGTCGTGCGCGTCGGCGCGGGCGGGCGCCTGCGCCATGTGCGGATCCGGCGCGAGCCGCCGGGCAATGCGATCGCCAACCGCTGCGTGGCGCAGGTCGAGGCCGGGGGTCGCTACGAACAGGCGACCATCGCCTCCTTCGGCGACTACCATCTCGAGCGCTGCGAGATCGACCTGCTCGGCAAGGATGCGCACGCCGACTGCGTGTCGGTCCTGGTCGCCGCGGCCGACCAGCTCGAGCAGCAGGTCGAGGTACGGCATTCCGCGCCGGCCACCCGCAGCCGGGTCGAGGTGCTCGTCCTGGCCGCCGACAAGGCGCGCGTGGTCGTGAACGCGCGCACCATGCTGCCGCGGGACGTGTCCGGCGCGAGCGTGGACCAGAGCCTGCACGGCGTGCCGACATCGGGTCACCCGAGGATCGTCCTGCGGCCGCACCTGGAGATCCTGCACGACCAGGTCGAGGCGCGTCACGGCGCCACCTGGGGCGCGCTCTCCGAGGATGCCCTCTTCTACGCGAGCCAGCGCGGGATCGACCCCGACGAAGCGCGCGCCCTGATCGTCGACGGCATGGCGAGCGCCCTGGTCGCCTCGTGCATCGACGATCCCGCGCTGCTGCGGCGGACGGGTCTCGCCGCCGCCGTCCTGGACGCGGTCGCGACCCACATCGGACGCAAGCCGGAGCGCGAATGAACCAGGCCAGCATCCTTCCCGAACGGCACGGCGCCGAGGCGGCACCGTATCCGGTCGAGCCGATCCGGGCCCAGTTCCCGATCCTCGGCCAGAAGGTCCGCGGCCGGCCGCTCGCCTATCTCGACAATGCGGCCACCACCCAGGTGCCGACCGCCGTCATGGACGCCGTGCGCGAATACCAGTCCACGATCCGCGCCAACATCCATCGCGGCGTCCACACGCTCAGCCAGGAATCGACCGAGGCATTCGAGAGGGCCCGCGGGGCGCTCGCCCGCTTCATCGGCCTCGGCGAGGAGCACGGCCTGGTATTCACCTCGGGCACCACGGAAGCGCTCAACACCGTCGCCCACGGCCTCTCGGCCGGCGACGGCGTGCCGGCGAGCCTGGGTCCGGGCGACGAGATCGTCGTCACGGGGCTCGAGCATCACGCCAACCTCATTCCGTGGCAACGGGCGGCACGTCGCAGCGGCGCGACCCTGCGCGTGCTGGCGGCCGACGCCGAGGGGCGCGTCCACCTGGATGAACTGGCCGCCCTCCTCGGCCCGCGCACCCGGGTGTTCGCGATGACCGCATGCGCCAACGCCACCGGCTACCGCCCGCCCTACGAGACCATGCTGCGGATGGCATCCGAGGCAGGTGCGCTCACGGTGCTCGACGCGGCCCAGGCGGTATCGCACGAGACCATGGACCTCGCCTCGCTCGACTGCGACTTCATGGCGTTCTCGTCCCACAAGATGTACGGCCCGATGGGCATCGGCGCCCTGGCCGGCCGGCTGGCGGCGCTCGAGCGCCTCAGCCCGCTGCGGCTCGGCGGCGACATGGTGGACTGGGTCACCCTCGAGGACGCCGCGTACGCCCCCCTGCCGTCGCGGCTGGAGGGCGGCACGCAGAACGTCGAAGGGGCCGTGGGCATGGCCGAGGCCGCGCGCTTCATCGAGGGCATCGGCCGGCCGCGCATCGATGCGCACGTCCGCCGCCTGCGGGCGCGCGCCGCCTCCGGCCTGGCGAGGATCGACGGCGTCCGGGTGCTCAACCCGGACTCGACGGATTCGGCGATCGTCGCCTTCCTGGCGCGCGGCGTGCATCCGCACGACATCGGCACGCTGCTCGACGAGCGCGGGATCGCGGTCCGGACCGGCCATCACTGCGCCATGCCCCTGATCGAGCGGCTTGGCGGCGAGCCGACGACCCGGGCCTCGTTCGCCGCCTACAACACCGAAGAGGAGGCGGACCGCCTGGTCGAGGCGGTCGCCGCCGCACTGAAGGTTCTGGCATGAGCGAAGGCGACGCCCTTTCCGACCTGTACCAGGAGCTGGTGCTCGAGCACAAGCGCTCGCCGCGCAACTTCGGCACCATGGAGTCGCCCACCCACGAGGCTCGCGGCACCAATCCCCAGTGCGGCGACGACGTCAAGGTCCAGCTGCGGATCGACGGTGACCGCATCGAGGACATTCGCTTCACCGGGCGCGGCTGCGCGATCTGCATCGCTTCCACCTCGATGATGACCCAGGCCGTGAAGAAGGGCGACGTCGCGTCGGCGCTGGCACTCCAGGAACGGTTCCGCGACGTCATGACCGGCAAGCTCGAGGCGGGCGAAGCCGACCTCGGCAAGCTCGCGAGCTTCTCCGGCGTGCGCCGCTATCCCAGCCGCATCAAGTGCGTCCTGCTGGGCTGGCATGCCCTGGGCCACGCCATCAACGACGCCGCCGGCGACGACAACGGGGGGAATTCGGCATGAGGCGCGGCTCCGAGCACGTCATACTCGAGCGGCCCGTATGGGTCGAGCGCATTCCGGACGGTCACCCGATGGAGCTGCCGGAGGGTCAGTCGGTCATGATCACCCAGGCCCTCGGCTCGGCATTCACGCTGTGGGTCGATGGCCAGCTGGTCAGGCTGCGCGGCGAGGATGCCGACGCGATCGGCCAGCCGGTCCCGGAGACGATCGAGATTCCCGACTCCGCAGGTCCCGAGGACGTCGAGGAACTCGCCTGGAAGGCGATGAAGACCTGCTACGACCCGGAAATCCCGGTCAACATCGTCGACCTCGGGCTGGTCTATTCGCTCGACATCGAGCCGTACGACGACAAGGGCGGCCTGCTGATCAAGGTCCGCATGACCCTCACCGCGCCCGGCTGCGGCATGGGCCCGGTCCTCGGCAAGGAGGTGAGCGAGAAGCTCGGCGCCCTGCCCCATGTCGAACGCGTCGAAGTCGAACTGGTGTTCGACCCACCCTGGGATCGATCGATGATGACCGAGGCGGCTGCCCTTGCCCTCGGCCTCTGAGGCTGGCGACCGGCCTGCGACCGGCCGACGTCCCGCCGCCCGTCGCCGCCTGGGGGCCCCCATGACAACGACCGGCTTCCTCCCATGCTGACAGTCCTTCTCGAACAGATCCACGCCAGCGCCGACCCGATCCTCGAGACGCTTCCCGAGATGCGGATCGAGCGGATGAACCAGGCCGGCGACCTGGAACGACTCGCCCCGCTGCTGCCCGAGGTGGAGATCCTCGGGATCCGGTCGCGAACCATCATCGACCGTGACCTGCTGGAGCGGGCACCACGCCTCAAGGCGATCGGCGCGTACTGTACCGGCACGAACAACATCGACCTCGATGCCGCCCGCGACCACGGTGTCGCGGTGTTCAACGGCCCCTTCTCGAACACACGCTCCGTCGCCGAGCTCGTCATCTCCCATGCCATCGCGCTCATGCGGCGGGTGCCCGAGCGCCACCAGGCGGCGCGGCGCGGCGGCTGGCTGAAGGACTCGCACCGCTCCAACGAGGTGCGCGGCAAGACCCTCGGCATCGTCGGGTACGGGAAGATCGGTACGCAGGTCGGCCTGCTGGCCGAGGCCATCGGGATGCGCGTGCTCTTCCACGACATCGTCGCGCGCCTGCCGCTGGGCAACGCCCGGCCGACGCGCTCGCTCGACGAGCTGCTCGCCGAGTCGGACATCGTCACGATCCACGTTCCGCAAAGCCCCGACACCGAACAGCTGATCGGCGCACGCCGCCTGGCCCTCATGAAGGACGGCGCCGTCCTCATCAACCTCGCCCGCGGGCGCGTGATCGACATCGATGCGCTGTGCGAGGCGCTCGACTCGGGGCACCTGCGAGGGGCGGCGATCGACGTGTTCCCGGTCGAGCCGAAGTCGCCGAACGATCCGTTCGAATCACCCCTGCAGTCGCGCGACAACGTGATCCTCACCCCGCACGTCGGCGGCTCCACCATCGAGGCGCAGGCGAACCTCGGGATCGAGGTCTCCGAGAAGGTGCGGGACTACCTCGCCACCGGTGCGGTGCGCGGCAGCGTGAGCCTGCCGGACATCTCGGTGGGCCCGCCCAGCGCCGCCTGCCGCCTGGTACATATCCACCGCGACCGGCCCGGGATGATCTCGCGCCTGAACCAGGTGCTGGCCGACGAGAACATCAACGTCTCGCAGATGCACCTGCAGACCGGGCACGGCGTGGGCCTCGCGGTCGTGGATCTGGCCGCCCCGCCGAGCGAACAGGCGAGGCGCGCGATCGAGTCGCTGGAAGGGACGCTGCGGGCATTCGTGACCTGCCCGCCAGTGACCTGAGCCAGAGACCGGGCCTTGGCGGCCCGGAAGATCAAGGAGTGGAGAGACCTGGTCAGCGAATCAACTGATCGAGCTTACCGACGACTTTGCCCCATTCATCGGCATCCGGCAGCGGCTCGTGTGAGCGAGTGATGGGCGGCCAGACCTTGGCCAGCTCGGCATTGAGCTCTATGAACGGTTCCTCCCCGGCCGGAACATCCTCCTCGGCGTAGATCGCCTCCACGGGACACTCGGGGACGCAGACCGCGCAGTCGATGCACTCGTCGGGATCGATCACCAGCATGTTGGGGCCTTCGCGGAAGGCATCGACCGGACAGACATCGACGCAGTCGGTATGTTTGCACCGGATGCAGGCGTCGCTGACCACGAACGTCATGGAACGGATCTCCAGAGGATGTTGGCAGGAGAGAAGACTGGCGAACGATCTGACGGAACCGAAAGATTCCTCTACAATGCATGTTATATCCTTTTCCGTTCCGGAGGGGAATAACCACGACGAGGCCGAGCCCTCATGCGACTTGCCGACTACACCGACTACTCGCTCCGCGTCCTGATGTACTGTGCGACGTACCCGGATCGCCGGATCACGATCGCCGACCTCGCGGACGACCTGGCGCTTTCGAAGAACCACCTGATGAAGATCGTCAACGATCTCGCCAGGCGCGGCCTGGTGACCACGACCCGAGGGCGCGGCGGCGGCCTGCGCCTTGCCGGCGATCCTCGCGAGATCCGCATCGGGGACATCGTCAGGGGCAGCGAGTCGGATTTCCGGCTGGTGGAGTGTTTCGGGGAAGGCCTCACCAGCTGCACGCTCGGCGCCGCATGCCGGCTCAAGTCGATCTTCGCCGGGGCGCTGCAGGCCTACTTCGACAGCCTCGACCAGTACACGCTCGCCGACCTCGTGCCGGCGGAGTTCGGCATGACGCGCGGCGTGGTCGCCAAGGGCGAGCCACCGGCCGCGCGCACGACCCGGCCGATGGCGGCGCGCCGCGAGCTGGCCGGACAGGGCTAGCCCCATGAGCGCCGCCGCCCCATCCGGCCCCGGGGTTCCCGCCGAGGCGATCCTCGCGCAGCTGCCCGACGCCGTCGTCTACTCCGATACCGCCGGGATCATCCGCTTCTGGAACGCCGCGGCGGAGAGGCTCTTCGGCTTCACCGCGGCCGAGACGCTCGGCCAGAACCTCGACATCATGATTCCCGAGCGCTTCAGGCGCGCCCACTGGACGGGGTTCGAACGCGCGGTCAAGGCGGGCCGGGTGGCCCACGCGGGCGAGGTGCGGCTCACGCGCGCCCTGCACAAGGACGGCCGCAGGCTCTACGTCGACATCACATTCGGCCTCGTGACGGCGGACGACGGATCGGTCGTGGGCGTGGTCTCGACGGCCCGGCTCGCCGAGCCTCCGCAGCGACCGGCGAACCCGGCAACGTCCTGAGGCCCGCCACCGGGACGCCGGGCCAGCCTCAGAAGCGGATGTCGGCGCTCAGCAGCACGGTGCGCGGCGCGCCGAGGAAAGCCCGTCGCGCCGGCCAGTTCATCGACGTGACGTAGACCTCGTCGGTCACGTTGTCGATGTTCAGGCGCAGTCGCACGTTGCGGGTGAGGTCGTAGGCCGCCATCAGGTTGAAGACCGTGTAGCTCGGCACCTTGCCCGACTGGCCATTGGGAATCACCCGGTCCGCCGTGTCGGGACGCCCCACCCACGAGCTGCCGACATACTGCACGCCGCCGCCGAGGGTCAGCCCGTTGTCCAGGCGGTACGTCGTCCAGAGGTTGAGCGTGGCCTTGGGCGTGAAGGCGAGTTCGTCGCCGTTCGTGGTGGTGACCCCTCCCTGGTAGTCGCTCGACAGGGCGGCGTCCACCTCCGGGCCATGGCGCCGCTCGCTGTCCATCAGGAGCAGGCCGCCGAACACCGACCAGGCCGGCGTCACCGCGCCGGCGACCCCCAGCTCGATCCCCTGCACGATCTGCTCGCCGTAGCCGCTCGGCACCCCGCCTCCGGCGGAACGCATGGCGACGTTCTTGCGCTCGGTGCGGAAGATGGCCGCGGTGGTGCTCAGCCGGTCGTCGAAGAGTTCCCACTTGGTGCCGACCTCGAGGTTGGTCAGGCGTTGTTCCCTGGCCCCCTCGTAGTTCTGGCCGTCCCAGCCAGGGAACGCGTTGTTGCCCTCGCGGCCGCTGTCCGGGTTGGACAGCCAGGATCCCGGGGGCACGCCCGACACGCCGTACGAGACATAGACGCTGCCGTTGGCCGCCGGCTTGTACACCAGGCCGATCTTGCCGCCGACGGTGGTCTCGCTGCGCTCGTAGCCGTCCATGGGTCCCTGCGACTCGCCCGCGGCATCCCTGCTCGCCAGCTTCACTTCGTATCGCTCGATGCGAAGGCCGCCGGTGACCTGCCACCGGGGGTTGATCTCCATCGTGTCGTAGGCATAGACGGCCGCCGTGTCGATCTTCACTTCGCCGAACTGCGTCGCCGGGATGGCGCCTCCCGGCGCCCGGCCCGGGTCCGGGGCGATCACGCTGGTGGAGCCGGGGTCCTCGACAGGATGGCGTCCACTGTCGGACTCCTCCCGCGTGAGCTCGAGACCGGCCGCGACGTGGTGCCCGAAGCCGCCGGCGCTGAATCGCCTGTCGAAGTGGGTGATGTTGCTGAGCGTGGTGTTCTTGCGCGTGAACCCGAGCGTGCGGGTGTCCACCATCCGCGTGGCGGGGTCGTAGTCGAAAGGAACCGTGAAGAAGGCCTCGCGCTCGGTGCTCGACCAGCGCGTCTGGTTCATGAAGCGCAGGCCCGAGGCGAAGCGATGCTCGATGCGCGCCATGACCGCGTCGGACTCGACATCGTCGTAGTCGCCGAGCAATCCGTAGTAGGCATCGCGCCGGAAGCCGGACACGCTCGGGTCGTGGTCGATCGTGCCCTCGATCATGGCCGCCGGGACGCCCCAGTCCGGCCGGTCGTTCTGCTCGAGGTGCTGCCAGGACAGGGTGACCGAGGTGGGCGAGCTCAGGCCGAAGGTGACCGAGGGCGCGAAGCCGAGGCTGTCCCGGCGGGCATGTTCCCGGCCGGCGACGCCGCCCCCTTCCGCGAGGAAGTTCAGGCGCACCGCCCCGTTCTCGGAGAATCGCCGGTTGATGTCGAGCGTGCTGCGAAGGCTGAGGTCGGAGCCGTACTCGTCCATGCCCAGCCCGATGCTCCCCAGTGCGAACTCGCCGGGTTTCGGCGTCTTGGTCTGGAGGTTCACGTACCCACCCGCGCCGCCGCGCCCGTTGTCGGCCGCGGGACCCTTGACGACCTCCACCTGCTCGAGGTTGAAGGCGTCGCGCGCGAAGTTGCCCGAATCGCGCACCCCGTCCACGAAGATGTTGCCGCTGGTGCTGAAGCCCCGAAGGCTGAAGTCGTTCGTGTTGCTGCCGAAACCGTTCTCGCCCGCGTTGAAGCTGATGCCCGGCGTGTTGCGCAGGATGTCCGTGAGGTTCCTCGCCCCCTGCTCCTGGAAGACCTCCCGCGGAATCACCGAGATGGTCTGCGGGGTGTCGAGCAGCGGCGCGGTCGCCTTCGGCGACGAGGGTTCTCGCCGGATCTCGGGCGTGGCGGTCACCGAGACCGCGGGCAGGGTCGCGCTCGTCTGCGCATGGGTGGGTACTGCGGACAGGGAGACCAGCGCACCGCACACGGCGGCGGACAGGGGGAGCAAGGGCTGGTCGGGGCGGGTCGATCGCGAGAGGGTCATGGGCGGGGCTCGTACTCGAGGGATGACAAGGGTCTCCACCGGCCGGCTTGCGCGCGGCCGATGCGCGCATGGATGTCTTGAAGCCGGTGTATGCTAATCGTTCTCATTCGTAATGTCATCTTCGCTCAATGCCGAGTTCCGCGCCCCGCTACACTGGCGTCCGGCGGGCTGCGGTGCCCCGCCCGGACGACGCGAAGGCACCGAGCTACCGGTCCCAGAGGAGGAAGTGCCCCATGATGTTCAGGCTCCGGAACGTGCTGACGCGCGCGCAAGTGCGGGAAGCCAGGCAGGTGCTGGAGGCGGCGGACTGGGTCGACGGGCGCGCCAGCGCCGGGCACCTCGCTCGGGGGGTGAAGGACAACGAGCAGCTCGCCGAGGACCATCCGGCATCGCAGAGCCTCGGCGACCTGGTCCTGCAGGCCCTCGGCCGCCACCAGGCCTTTCTCGCCGCCGCGCTGCCGCTCAAGGTGCTGCCCCCGCGCTTCAACCGTTACCGGGGGGGCGGGCAGTACGGCATGCACGTCGATTCGGCGGTCTTCAGCGTCCCCGGCACGCCGCATCGCGTCCGCAGCGACCTTTCGGCCACCCTCTTCCTGAGCGATCCCGACGAGTACGATGGCGGCGAGCTCGTCGTGGCCGACACCTACGGCGAGCACAGCGTCCGGCTCCCCGCCGGCGACATGGTTCTGTATCCCGGATCCAGCCTGCACCGCGTGACGCCCGTGACGCGGGGCACGCGACTCGCGTCGTTCTTCTGGATCCAGAGCCTCGTGCGCGACGATGGCCAGCGCGCGCTGATGTGGGAGCTCGACGGCGCCATCCAGGAGATCGCCCGGGATGTGCCCGACCACCCCGCGCTGGACCGGCTGACGGGCGTCTACCACAACCTCCTGCGGCAATGGGCGCAGACCTGAGGCCGCCCCTCGCGAACATTCCGCCCTACGTAGTGGCGGTGGCCGACTACGAGGACCTCGCGCGCGATCGCATGACCGGGCCCGCCTGGGCCTGGCTGCAGGGCGGCGCCGCCGACGAGACGACCCTGTTCGCCAACCGGAATGCCTTCGGCCGCCTGGAGCTGGTGCCGCGCGTGCTGGCGGACATGGCGGGGGCGAACACGCGCCTGGAGCTGTTCGGCCAGTCCTACGAGCATCCCGTCTTCCTTGCCCCGGTCGCGTTCCAGCAGGTCGCCCATCCCGAGGGCGAGCTCGCCACCGTGCAGGCCGCTTCGGCGATGGGGGCGGGCATGGTCGTCAGCACCCAGGCGAGCATTCCCCTCGAGGCGATCGCCCGGGCGGCGGGCGCGCCCCTATGGTTCCAGCTCTACATCCAGCCCGACAGGGACTTCACCGCCGACCTGGTGCGGCGGGCCGAGGCGGCCGGCTGTCGCGCCCTGGTGGTCACCGTGGATGCGCCCGTGAGCGGCGTCCGCAACCGGGAGCAGCGAAGCGGCTTCACGCTGCCGCCGGGCGTCACGGCGGCCAACCTGCAAGGGATGCGCGCATTGCCTCCGCAGGCCGCGCGCGCCGGCGAAAGCCCGCTGCTCGCCAGCGAACTGGTCGCGAGGGCGCCGACGTGGAAGGACATCGCCTGGTTGCGTTCGCTCACCCGGCTGCCCATCCTCCTCAAGGGCATCCTCGCGCCGGACGATGCCAGGCGCGCGCTCGACGAAGGCGTGGCGGGCCTGGTGGTATCCAATCATGGCGGCCGGGTGCTCGATACCGTACCGGCGAGCATCGAGGCGCTGCCGGCGATCGCGCAGGCCGTGGGCGGCCGCGTCCCGCTGCTGCTCGACGGCGGCGTCCGCCGTGGCACCGATATCGTGAAGGCGATCGCGCTCGGCGCGAGCGCCGTCCTGGTCGGCAGGCCCTACATGCACGGACTTGCCGCCGCGGGCGCCCTGGGCGTGGTCCATGTCCTGCACATCCTGCGCACCGAGCTCGAGATGGCGATGGTCCTGTGTGGTTGCAGGACGCTCGACGAGATCGACGCCTCGCTGCTGCGCGCGCCCGCTCAACGGCTGGTGTAGCCCCCGTCGACGACGAACTGCGAACCGGTGACGAAGCTTGCCTTGTCGGAGAGCAGGTAGAGTACCAGCGAGGCCACCTCCTCGACGCGGCCGAGCCGGCCGACCGGGTGCAGGTCCACGAGCCCCTCGTAGGCCTCGCGCGGCAGGTTCTCGAGCAGCGGCGTGTCGATGTAGCCCGGGTGCACGGAATTGATCCGTACGCCCTGGGTCGCATAGCCCAGCGCGGCGGCCTTGGTCATCCCCGTTACGCCATGCTTGGCGGTGACGTACGGGACCGCGTTGGCGTCCCCGACCAGTCCCAGGATGGACGAGTTGTTGACGATCGCGCCGCCGCCCGAGGCGATCATCGCCGGGATCTGGTAGCGCATGCTGTAGAAGACGGAGTGCAGGTTGACGTCCATCAGCCGCCGGTAGTCCTCGATCGCGATATCGGCGAGCGGCCCGAGCGGGCCCCCGATCCCCGCGTTGTTGAAGGCGAGGTGCAGCGCGCCGAAGCGCGACACCGCCAGGTCCACCGTTGCCTCGACGTCCTCCGGGTTCCCGACGTCGCCGGCGAACGCGGCGGCGGTGCCACCGGCCGCTTCGATCTCGCGGACCACGGCGTCCGCCTTGCCGGCCTCCAGGTCGCTCGCGACCACCTTCGCACCCTCGGCGGCCAGCGCGACCGCCACTGCCTTGCCGATCCCCGAGCCCGCGCCGGTGACGATCGCGACGCGTCCCTCGAACTGTCCGCTCATCTGATGCCCTCCTGACCGTCCACGGCGCGTCGGAACGACACGCCTCGTGCCCCAACGATACCCCGGCCCCTGCGTGGGCGCACCCGCCCTCGCCCGGGGCGCGCGCCAGGCGCTCGCCCCCCTTGCGCGACGCCGGGCCTTGCCCCAATGTTCGTGGATGGCATCCGGCCAGCGAAACCCGCCCGCGTACACCTGCCGTCCCGCCCCTGGCCGGCGCGGCCTGCTGCGCATGCTGCTGGCGGCATCGCTTCCGCTGGCCGGCACCCTCGGCCCGCGGGGTCTCGCCCTGGCGGGAGGAGCCGCACCCTTCCTCGTTCCGCCGCCGGCGAGGGACATACCGGCGGGCGATTCGAGGCGGGGGCGCGCGATCCTCGCCGGCGGATGCTTCTGGGGCGTCCAGGGGGTGTACCAGCATGTGGAAGGCGTGGTGTCCGCCGTCTCGGGCTACAGCGGCGGCACCGCCGAAAGCGCGCGCTACGAGGAGGTCGGCAGCGGCCTCACCGGCCACGCCGAATCGGTGGAGATCACCTTCGATCCCGCCCGCGTGAGCTTCGGCACGCTGCTGCGCATCTTCTTCTCGGTGGTGCACGACCCCACGCAGGTGGATCGGCAGGGTCCCGACATCGGCCCCCAGTATCGGTCGGCGATCTTCCCGACGACGGCCGCGCAGCGCGAGGTGGCGACCGCCTACATCGCGCAGCTCGGCTCCGCGGGCGTGTTCGCGCGACCCATCGCGACCCGGATCGAGCCGGAGAGCTTCTTCCCCGCCGAGAGCGGCCACCAGGACTTCCTGCTCGACAATCCGCGCCATCCGTACGTCGTGGTCAACGACCTGCCGAAGGTGGAAAGCCTCGCCCGGCTTTTCCCGAGGCTTTACCGCAGCGAGCCGGTCCGCGTGAAGCGGGCCGGCGGCCCGGGCATTCCCATCGCCGGCATATGAACTGATTCGAAATTTTTATCACCGGGCCGACCGGTGCGTTCGATAATTGACAGTTCCCTCCAACCACAACCAAGAGGAGCTTCCCCATGGCCACCCTTCGCCTGGGCGATATCGTCCCCGACTTCGAGCAGGACACTTCCATCGGTCGCATCCGTTTCCACGAGTGGGCCGGCGACTCGTGGGTCGTGCTTTTCTCGCATCCGGCCGACTTCACCCCCGTCTGCACGACGGAGCTCGGCCTGACGGGCAAGCTCGAGCCCGAGTTCCGCAAACGCAACGTCAAGGCGATCGCCATCTCGGTGGACGATGCCGAATCGCACCGGAAGTGGATCAAGGACATCGAGGACACCCAGAAGGCGGTCGTCGGATTCCCGATCATCGCCGACACCGACCGCAAGGTGGCCACGCTCTACGACATGATCCACCCGAACCAGTCTGACACCGTCACGGTCCGCACCGTCTTCATCATCGACCCGTCCAAGAAGCTGCGGCTCAGCCTCACCTACCCGCTGAACGTCGGCCGCAACTTCGACGAGATCCTCCGCACGATCGATGCGCTGCAGCTCGTCGACGGGTATAGCGTGGCCACGCCGGGCAACTGGAAACGGGGCGACGACTGCATCATCCCGCCCAGCATCACCGACGAAGCCGTCCTGAAGGAAAAGTTCCCGAAGGGCTACCGCGCCGAGCGTCCCTGGCTGCGCTACACGCCGCAACCGGACCTCTGATCGCGCCGGGCTCGCGGGCGCGAGGCCGGTTCGCCCCGCGCCCCCGCTTGAACCAGGTCAATGACGCCGGCGCCCGTCATGCACACGATCGGTTCGAGCCCACGGCCCGCGAGCCCAGGATGGACACCCGCAAGCTGCTCGATGCCCTGCGTGACGGCCTCCCGCTGACGCGACGCCCCTTCGAATCGCTCGGACGGGCCTGCGGGGCGAGCGAGGACGAGGTCCTGCGGGGCCTGAGGCGCCTGTGCGAGAACGGGGTGCTGGCCGATCCCGCCCCGCTTCCGCCGCCGCGGGCGGGCGCGGCGCCCGCCCCGGCGCCCGACAGCTTCGACGCTCGCCTGCTCGAGATCCTTGCCTCGGGCTTCCCGCTGCTGCCCAACCCCTACGAAGCCATTGCCGCGATCCTCGGCACGTCCGAGGCCCAAGTCCTCGCGCGGCTCGACGCGCTGGTCGAAGCCGGGGTGAGCGGCCGCATCGGCATGCAGCCGCTCGCCGGGGTCCCGCCCTCGCGCAGCCCCCTCAGTTGACCGGATACCGGGCCAGGCGTTCGACGTCGAGGATGCGGATGTCGCGGTTGTCGATCTCGATGAGGCCGGCCGCCTCGATCTCGTGAAGCACCCGGGAGAAGTACTCCGGGGTGAGCGACAGCCGCGAAGCGATCGTCGCCTTGCTCACCGGCAATGCGACCGTGACCGGCTCCCTGCCCGAGCCGCCTTGCGCCGACTGCTCGTGCAGCAGGTAGCCGATCACCCTCTGGACGCCGTTCTGCAGGGCATAGGACTGGACGTCGTTCACGAGTCCGTGCAGCCGGCGCGACAGGCCGGCGAGCATGCGCAGCGCGAAGCGTGAATCGCGGTCGATCTCCGCGAGCACCGCCGCTCGCCGGATGGTCAGCACGAGCGCATCGGTAAGCGCCTGCGCCGATACCAGGTAGGGCTTGCCCGTGAACATCACCGCCTCGCCGAAGCTGTTGCCGGGGCCGACCAGGTGGATGACCTTCTCCTGTCCCGACGGCGAGACCGCATAGAGGCGAATCTGCCCCACCACGGCGACGTGGAATTCCTCGCAGGGGTCGCCGACACGGAACAGGTGCTCGCTGCGGGCCAGGCGCCGGAGGCTGCATCCCTGCGCCAGGCGCCGAAGCTCGGAAGGCTCCATGTCGTTGAACAGGGGCAGCACCGCGAGATAGCGGGGAATGTCGAAATCCCGTAGGTCCATGGCGCGCTCTGGTTAGCCGTGGGTCCGGCCATTTTGCCGCATTCCGCCGCGCGGATCGCATGCCCCGGGGGCCCGGGGCGATGTCGCCCCGCCTCGGCCGGCCCGGGCCGTCGCACGACATGCCGAGGGGCAGACGGGGCACCGGGCGACCGCGCGAAACCTTGTCCTGGTTCAATTGCCGCCCCGTTGACCCGTCACAGAATCCTTGCGACCGGCAGAGACAGTGCCGAGGGCATCAGGGCCATGGATGCAGGAAGGAGGAGACCGTGAGCGACGAGACCCCGCACGACGACGAGACCGCCCCCGTCCCGCTGCTCCAGCAGCTGATGGACAACCCGTTCCTGCTGCTCCTGCTGGGCGTGTTCATCCCGATGATCGTGTACATCGGCTGGGGCGTCTGGGACATCCTCACGATACCGATGGCCAGATAGGCCAGGAGGCGAGACCATGAGCGCGATACTCCCGCCGAGCGAGCGGCTCTGGTACCGACACCCGATCGACCGCGTCGAAGCCACCTGGATCGCGCTCGCGCTCCTCTGGTGCCTGGTCATGTTCGCGATGATGGTGGGCTGGCACGTCTGGGGCAAGCAGAACCTGTCGACGGAGACGTACCGCACCGACCCGTCGCAGTTCATGGCCAAGGCCCAGGAGATGGTCGACAGGTACACGGTGCGCACCGAGACCGATCTCGACATCCCCGTGGTCGCGCCACCGCCCGGAAGCGACGTCTACCTGCTCGGCCGGCTGTGGAGCTTCTGGCCGATCC
>CAZDYQ010000072.1:0-16057 GCA_964509685.1 uncultured Burkholderiaceae bacterium | reverse complement strand
AGGCGAGCAGCACGATCGAGCCGGTCGCGATCACGGAAAGCCGCGCCCAGGCGAAGAGGAAGGACACGGTCCGGCCGTATGCCCGATGCAGGAAGTGGTAGTCGCCGCCCGCGTGCGGGCAGGCGGTCGCGAGCTCGGCATACACGAGCGCACCCACGATGGAAACCAGTCCACCCAGCAGCCAGGCACCGAACATCCATGCGGGGCTGCCCGCGAACGATGCCACCATCGCGGGCGCCTTGAAGATTCCGGCGCCCACCACGATGCCGACGATGATGGCCACCGCATGCCACCGCGTCAGCACGGGGCGAGGCTGGTTGACCGGATTGCCCCCGTGGGTCACGGAATCCGTCTGCGCGTTCATCCGGGAGCTCCCATGGTCGTCGTCAGCGCCCGAGGGGTTCGACGAAATCGGGATGCATGACGGCATCGAGCCGCCAGGCGCCACCGCCCTGGGCGCGAAAGCACCAGCATCCCGCCTTGGCGACGGCAAGCGACAGGTCGCCCGCGCCGAGCAGGCGGCTCGCCAGTGCGCCGATGAAGGGCTGGTGGCCGACCAGCACGATGGTGTCGCGCGACTGCGCGAGCGCCGCCCCCAATACCTCGCCGTAGGCCTCGAGGCTGGATGCGGGCTCGAGCCGGGGCTCGATGACGGGGTCGGGCGTGAGCGCCGCCGCCGTCTGCCGGGCCCTGGGCGCCGGGCTGCTCAGCACGCGCAGCGGGGGCGCGAGGCGCGACGCGAGCCAGCGGCCCACGCTGGCGGCCTGGGCACGGCCCTTCGCGCTCAGCGGCCGGGCATAGTCGGCCTCCCGGCCCGGCAGCGGATCGCCGGCGTCGGCGTGGCGCCAGAGGACGACATAACGGCTCATGGCTGCGTGACCCCCGCTTCGCGAGTGAGCCGCAGGAACTTCTGCATCAGCGTCTCGCGGGATTCCGGATGGGCCGGATCGTTCGGGATGCAGTCCACCGGGCAGAGCACCCGGCATTGTGGCTCGTCGAAGTGACCGACGCACTCGGTGCAGCGCGCCGGATCGATCTCGTAGATCTCGGGGCCCATCGTGATGGCCTGGTTCGGGCAGGCGGGCTCACAGACGTCGCAATTGATGCACTCGTCGGTGATCATCAGGGCCATGGCATTCAACCCTTGCGCATCTGGCCGAGCTTGCGACCGATCCAGCGCGCGACGGTCGGCGACACGAAGCGGTCGTACGGGCCGCCCATCATCGCGATCTCGCGCACCAGGGTGCCGGAGACGAACTGGTGCTCGATCGCCGGCGTGAGGAAGATGGTCTCCGCCTCGGGCATCATCTCGCGGTTCATGCCGGCGAGCTGGAGCTCGTAGTCGAAGTCGGACACCGATCGCACGCCGCGCACCACCACGTCCGCCCCGATCTGCTTCAGGAAGTCCACCATGAGGCCCGAGATCCGGGTCACCTCGACGCCCGGACAGTCGGCGAGGGCCTCGCGGGCGAGCGCGATACGTTCGTCGATGTCGAAGATGGGCGACTTGCTGCGGCTGTCGGCGATACCCACCACCACCGTGTCGAACAGGCGGCTCGCGCGGCGCACGATGTCCTCGTGGCCACGGGTCAGCGGATCGAAGGTGCCGGGATAGAGAGCCTTGGTCATGTGCGCGGATCCGGAGGGTGGGTCTGTCGGTATTCGAGCAGATGATAATGGACCTGCCCCGCCCGTCCCAGTTTCAGGGATTGCAGCTTTCCTGCGCCGGGTGGCAACGTGGCCGAGAGCGCGCCGGCGTCCACCGCCTCGCCGCTTTCCACGTACACCCGGGCGCCGTCCTCGAGCACCGGCGCCAGCAGGGGGAGGATCCGCGCAAGCCAGTCCTGCCCGAAGGGCGGATCGAGCATCGCGAGGTCGAAGCGCTCGCCGGCGGCGGCGAGCGCCGGCAGCACCCGGCGGATGTCGTCGCGCCGCAGTTCCACCGCCGCGGCCGCCGCCCGGCAGGCGGGATCGCTTGAAGCGCGCAGACGCTCGAGCAGGCGCGCGATCGCCTGCGTGGCGGCGCGATCGGACTCGACCATCAGGACGCGCCCGGCACCCCGGGACGCCGCCTCCAGGCCCAGGGCGCCGCTTCCCGCAAAGGCATCGAGCACACGCCAGCCCGACAGGTCCTGGCCGAGCCAGTTGAAGAGCGTCTCGCGGACCCGGTCCGGCGTGGGTCGAAGCCCCGGGCGATCGGGCACGGCGAGCGACGTGCGGCGCCAGACGCCGCCGACGATGCGGATCGTGCTCACTGCCGTCCGCCGCCCGGGGTGGCGGCCGGCACGGCAGCCCCGTCCCCGGCCGGGCCTTCGGCCGCCGCGTTCGCCTCGCTCTCGGGGCCGGCGCCCACGACCACCGTGCTCAGCCGGTCCGGATCGATCCTGCGACGGAAGGCCTCGCGCACCTGCTCCAGGGTCACCGCTTCCACACGCTCGATCCAGACATCGAGCCAGTCGAGCGGAAGCCCCTCGTCGCCGATCAGCGCGAGCTGGCCGAGGATCTTCGCGTTGGAGTCGATGCGCAGGGCGAAGCCGCCCACCAGGTTCGACTTCGCGGCCGCGAGCTCCTCCTCGGTCGGCCCCTCGTGGACGAATCTCCGGATGGTCGAGCGTACGAGCTCGAGCGCCTCGTCGGTCTGTTCCTTGCTCGTCTGCAGGCCCACGAGGAAGGGACCGGGCTGGCGCATCGGCATGAAGTACGAGTACACGCTGTAGGCGAGGCCGCGCTTTTCCCGCACCTCGTCGTAGAGGCGCGAGACGAAGCCGCCGCCGCCCAGCACGTAGTTGCCGACGTAGAGGGGAAAGTAGTCGGGATCCGAGCGCGTCAGCGCCGGCATGCCGAGCAGGATGTGGCTCTGCGAGGCCGGGTGGGCGATGCGCACTTCGACGCCGGGGCTGCCCTCGCCCACCGGCGGCAGGGGATCGGGGGGATCGCCGGCGGGCAGGCCGCCGACGAGGCGCTCGGCGATCCGCTCGGCCTCGGCGCGATCGATCGCCCCGATCATCGCGACGACGGCGCCGCGGGCAACGTAGTGCCGGCGATGGAAGGCGCGCAGGTCCTCGACCCCGATCGCCTCGATCGCCGCGGGATCCGGGTTGCGCCCGTAGGGGTGATCGGGATAGAGCAGCTCGTCCAGCTGGCGCTGGGCGATGGTCGCGGGTTGGGTCAGCGACTGCGCGAGCGCCTGGGCGAGCCTCGTCTTCTCCCGGTCGAGGATCGCGGGATCGAAGCGCGGCGACGCGATCACGAGCGAGGTCAGCTCGATCGCCCTGTCACGGACCGAAGGCTCGGACAGCGTCCGGATCGACACCGACGCGCGGTCCGTGCCCGCGCCCCCGCCCAGGCGCGCCCCGATCCTCGCGAAGCTTTCCGAGAGTTCGGTTTCGTCGAGGTCGCCCGCGCCCTTGTCGAGCATCCGGCCGACCATGGACGCGACGCCCGGCCGCGCGGGGGGATCGCGCCGGGCGCCGGCATCGAAGAGGACGCTGACGTCGAGCATCGGGATCGCGTCGGCGCGCACGAAATAGACCGGCACGTCGTTGGACGTGCGCCAGTGCTCGATCGGCAGGGCGGCATGGGCGAGCGTCGATGCGAGCGCGAGCGCGACGGCGGCGACGGGGCGCCAGCGTGCAGGCGAAAGGATCCGCATGGCGACGGCGCGCATCAGTGCCGAAGCCCCGCCGGGGGTGGCGTGCGTGGCCGCGCCTGGTCGAGCGGCAGCGGGTCGAGCCGCGCGGCGGTCATGCGCTCGTCGCCGAAGTAGCGGGCGGCGACGTCGCGGACCTCGTCCACGGTCACGGCGCCGACCCGTTCGATGATCGCGTCCGCATCCGACCAGGCCAGGCCCGCCGCCTCGAGGCCGACGATCTCCATCGCCTGCGAGAAGATCGAGTCGCGCTGGTAGATCCGCCCCGCGACATACTGGGTCCGTATGCGCTCCAGCTCGGCGGCCTCGACCCCGTCGCGCGCGATCCGCGCCACCTGCTCCCGCAGCGCTCGCTCGAGTTCATCGACTTCGACGCCCGGCGCGGGCCGCCCCGACAGCGTGAACAGGCCGGGCCCGCGGCCGAGGAAATCCCAGTCCGCGCCCACCGCGCTGGCGATGCGCGAGCCGCGCACGAGCTCGCGGGTCAGGCGGCCGTTCTCGTCCGCATCGAGCACCGCCGCGAGCATGGCGAGCGCGAAGGGATCCACCGGCCCGTCCAGGGACTCGAGCCGTGGCGCCTTGAAGGCGAGCACGAGGTAAGGCGTCTCGGCCGGCGCCGCCACCACGAGCCGGCGTTCGCCGCGCTGCGCGGGCTCGACCTGGGGCCGGCGCACCGGCACCGCGCGATCCTCGATCCGGCCGTAGGTGCGCTCGGCGAGCGCGAAGACTTCCTCGGCCCGGACGTCGCCCGCGACAACGACGAGCGCGTTGCCCGGCGTGTACCAGTCCGCGTAGAACTCGCGGGCGTCATCGACCGTGAGCGACTCGAGGTCGCTCATCCAGCCGATCACCGGCGTGCGCACCGGCGACGCGAGGAAGGCCTGCGCCATGAGGGTCTCGTGGAGCAGCCCGTGCGGCTCGTCCTCGACCCGCAGCCGCCGCTCCTCCATGACGACGCGGGCCTCGCGCGCGAAGGCGTCCTCGTCGAAGGAAAGGTTCGCCATGCGGTCGGCCTCGAGCCGCATGACGGTCTCGAGCCCGCGCGCGGGGATATGCTGGAAATACACGGTCTGGTCGCGCGAGGTGAACGCATTCTCGCGGCCGCCCATCGCGGCAACGATGCGCGAGAACTCCCCCGCCGGGTGGCTGGGCGTGCCCTTGAACATGAGATGCTCGAGCAGGTGCGCGACGCCGGTGCGCCCACTGCGCTCGTCCATCGAACCCACCCGGTACATCACGATATGCACGACGACCGGCGAGCGGTGGTCCTCGCGCACGACGACACGAAGACCGTTGGGGAGCGTGCGCTCGAACGTCGCCGCCGTCGCCGCGCCCGAGCGGGCCACGGCGGCGTTGACGGATGCCCCCGTCCCCGCCGACCGCGCGAAGCTCGCGTTCGACACGGCGACAAGCGCCAGCACGAGCATGAACACCAGCGTTCGCCACGGCAGCCGGGCGAACAGGGATGTCGAGGGCATCGGAGTCGGCAACCCGGTCGGAAGTAGAATCCGAGTGTAACCCGCCCCTTTCTCCTCCCGGCCCCAGGCTGAAATGTTCGGATTCCTGCGCAGAAAGAAGAAGCCCGTCGAGGTCGAGCCCGCCGCGACGCCCGTCGCCGATGCGTCCCCCGCACCGGCCGACGTAGCCGCCGAGCCGCCGGCCCCGGGGTCGCCCGAACCCGCCGCGGCGCCGCTCGGCACGCCGACGCCCGCGCAGGAGCCAGCACCCGCCGCAGTCGAAGCGGCCGCGACACCCGCGCAGGCCGACGGCCCGAAGCCCGATGCAAGCGACGGCAACCCGGCCGATGCGGGGGCAACGGCCGCCGAGCCTTCCACGGAGCTCGTCGCAACCACCGCCGCCTCGGACCGCCGCGGCTGGATGAGCCGCCTGCGCAGCGGCCTGTCGCGCACCCGCACCAATATCGCCGGCATCTTCTCGACCACGAAACTCGATGACGCGCTGTACGAGGAACTCGAGACGGCCCTGCTCACCAGCGACGCCGGCTACGAGGCTACGACGGCCGTGCTCGAGGAACTGCGGTCGGTGGTGCGCAAGCAGCGCCTCGCTACCGGCGAGCAGGCGCGCGAAGCCCTGCGCAAGATCATCGCCGACCTGCTGAGGCCGCTCGAGCGCCCCATCGACATCGACAGGGCGGAGCCGCTGGTAATGATGATCGCCGGCGTCAACGGCGCCGGCAAGACGACCTCCATCGGCAAGCTGGCACACCATTTGCGGCGCGAGGGCAAGTCGATCCTGCTCGCCGCGGGCGACACCTTCCGGGCGGCCGCGCGCGAGCAGCTCGCCGAATGGGGCAAGCGCAACGACGTCCAGGTGATCGCGCAGCAGGGCGGCGATCCCGGTGCGGTCGCCTTCGACGCGGTCACCGCCGGCAGGGCGCGAAAGATCGGCGTGGTGATGGTGGACACGGCGGGGCGCCTGCCCACCCAGACCCACCTGATGCAGGAGCTGCGCAAGATCCACCGGGTGATCGGCAAGGCGATGCCCGATGCCCCGCACGAATGCCTGCTGGTCCTCGACGGCAACACGGGCCAGAACATGCTGGCGCAGGTGAAGGCGTTCGACGAGGCGGTGCCGCTCACCGGCCTCATCGTCACCAAGCTCGACGGCACCGCCAAGGGCGGCGCGCTCGTCGCCCTCGCCCACCAGCGGCGCGACGCCCCGATCCCGGTCTACTTCATCGGGGTCGGCGAGGGCATCGACGACCTGCAGGCATTTTCCGCCGACGAGTTCGCCCAGGCGCTGCTCGGCTGACCTGCCCCGACCGGCCCCCGCTGGGGAACCCCGGCAGCCGCTGGCCCGCCCTGTCGGGCCCGCCTACCCGGCGGCCCGGGCCGCCTCGGGCTGGGCCGAGGGTTGCGCCCGGACCACCGCGTCGAGCGCCATGCAGGCATCGAAGACGGCCATCGTCCGCGGATAGGGCGCGAGATCCACCTTGAATCGCCGGGCATTGAAGACCTGGGGCACGAGACAGGCATCGGCCATGCTGAACTCGTCCCCGTGGCTGAAGCGCCCGGTGCCGCCCGCTTCGAGCTCGCGCTCGTAAGCCGCCAGGCCGATCTCGACCCAGTGCCGGTACCAGCGCTGGACCTCCTGCTCGGGCTGGTGGAGCTCGTGGCGCAGGTAGTTGAGGACCCGAAGGTTGTCGATCGGGTGGATGTCGCAGGCGATCAGCTGCGACAGCGACCGCACCCGGGCCCGCCCGGGCGGATCGGCCGGCAACAGCTTCGGGCCGCCCCGGGTCTCGTCCAGGTACTCGATGATGGCGAGCGACTGGGACAGCCGCAGGCCGTCGTCCACCAGGGTGGGGACCAGGGCCTGGGGATTGAGCTGCCGGTACGGCTCCCCGGACTGCTCCCCGTCCGGCAGCCAGATGACCACGGGCTCGTACTCCAAGCCCTTGATATTCAAGGCAATTCTGACCCGGAAGGCGGCGGAGCTGCGAAAATACGTGTAGAGCGTCAGCATGGGTGTAGTCCTTGCACGGGTCGGGAACGGGCGATCCCGGTCAACCTCTGACAATAGTCAATAGTTATCAAGATTGTTCGAAAACCCCATTAGCACTCATCGGGTCCGAGTGCTATCATGGTCACGTTCGCCGCCTTGGGCGGCACACCGGAGGGAAGCACATGCCAACAGCCAAGTCGACCGCTATCGTGCCATCCGGCGCCAACAGCGTCGCCATGGCCTTGCCCCCGGTCGGGAATCTGGATGCCTACATCTCGGCAGTCAACCGGCTGCCCATGCTCTCGCCCGAGCGCGAGACCGAGCTGGCGCGGCGCTACCGCGACGAAGGCGACCTCGACGCCGCCCGTGAGCTGGTGATGTCGCACCTGCGGCTGGTGGTCTCGATCGCTCGCCAGTACCTGGGCTACGGCCTGCCGCATGGCGACCTCATCCAGGAAGGCAACATTGGCCTCATGAAGGCGGTCAAGCGGTTCGACCCAGACCGCGGCGTGCGGCTGGTGTCGTTCGCCATGCACTGGATCAAGGCCGAGATCCACGAGTACATCCTGCGCAACTGGAGGCTCGTGCGCATCGCGACCACCAAGGCGCAGCGCAAGCTGTTCTTCAACCTGCGCTCCCTGAAGTCGGGCGCGCAGACGCTGACGCCGGACGAGGTCGGCGAGATCGCCGAGAAGCTCAATGTGCGCGAAGGCGACGTTCTCGAGATGGAAACCCGTCTCGGCGGGGGCGACATCGCGCTCGAGTCGCAGATCGAGGACGGCGAGGAAACCTACGCGCCCAGCGCCTGGCTGGCCGCGCCGAACGCCCAGCCCGACCAGATCATCGAGGCACGCCAGAACGACCGGCTTCAGTCCGAAGGCCTCGAGCAGGCCCTGGCCACGCTCGATCCCCGCAGCAGGCGGATCATCGAGACCCGCTGGCTGCGCGACGCCGACGAGGGCGGCACCATGACGCTGCACCAGCTGGCCGACGAGTTCGGCGTGTCCGCCGAGCGCATCCGCCAGATCGAGAGCAAGGCCCTGCAGAAGATGCGGGGCGCGCTCGCCGAGTACGCCTGAGCCCGCCGCACCGGCGGGCCCGGGCGCTTCTCGCCCCTGGCCGTCCCTCGGCTGCGCCGCGGCCGTCCACATAGACCGCAAGGCCGGCGCAACCCCGCGCCCGCAGCCGGCGAAGATCGTGCGTGCGCATGAATCCCTTCGTACCCTTCGCCGGCCTGATACTGAGCTCCCTCGTCTGGGGGCTGTCGTGGTGGCCCATCCGCTGGCTCGACGCCCACGGCCTGCACGTGCTCTGGGCCACGGCCGCGATGTACCTCGTCCCGACGGTCGGCCTGTTCCTGATCGGCCGGCGCGCCGTCGCCCCGTGGCTGGGACGCCGGACGTTCTGGCTGCTGGTGGCGGCCGCCGGCCTGACGAACGTCGCCTTCAACTGGGGCGTGCTGGTCGGCGAGGTCGTCCGGGTCGTCCTGCTCTTCTACCTGATGCCCGTCTGGGCCATCGCCTTCGCGCGCATCCTGCTGGGCGAGCGACCCGACCGCGGCACCTTCCTGCGCACGTTGCTCGCGCTGTCCGGCGCCATGACCGTGCTCTGGCGGCCGGACATCGGCCTGCCCCTGCCCCGTTCGGCCGGCGACTGGCTGGGGCTCGCCGGCGGGATGTTCTTCGCGCTCAACAACGTGACGCTGCGCCGGCTCGCCGCCGCGCCGGCCGCCGCGCGCAGCCTGGGCATCTTCGCGGGCGGCCTGCTCCTGCCGGCGGCCTTCGCGCTCGCCTTCACCGGGGCCGGGCTCGTGTCGCCACCGCCCGCGCCGGAGGCGGGCTGGATGCTGGCCGTCGCCGCCTTCGCCACGGCACTGGTCCTCGGCAACCTGGGACTGCAGTTCGGTGCCTCGCGGCTGCCGGCCGAGGTCACGGCCGTCGTCCTGCTCGGCGAGGTGCTCGTGGCGGCGGTCTCGGCCGTGCTGATCGGCGGCGAGACGATCGAGCCCCGCACGCTCGCGGGCGGAGTCCTGATCATGTCGGCCGCGCTGGCGGCCGCGCTCGGCCCGGCACGCCGCTCGCCGCGGGCGACCAGCTGACGCGAGCCCCCGCCCGCCGCCCGGTGCGGGTCACCCGGGACGGCAGACTCCCGCCGCTTCAGGACCCCGGCGCCTGCTCCAGCAGCAGCCGGATGTCGTGGGCGAGCGCCTCGGCGCCCGAACCGTGCTTGACGAACAGGCGCAGCTCGCCCTGCGGGTCGATCACGTAGCTCGCCGCCGTGTGGTTGATCTGGTAGTTCTCGGGCGAGGAGCCGGGCACCTTCTCGTAGAACACCCGGTAGCCGCGGGCAACCCTGGCGATCTCGTCGGGCTCGCCGTAGAGCCCCAGGAAGCGCGGGTCGAACGCCGGCACGTACGCCGCGAGCACTTCCGGGGTGTCGCGTTCGGGATCGACGGTGATGAAGAGCGTCTGCACCCGGTCGGCATCCTCGCCGAGCAGCGCCATCACCTCCTTCATCTCGATCAGCGTGCCCGGGCACACGTCGGGGCATTGCGTGAAGCCGAAGAAGACGGTCACCACCTTGCCGCGGAAGTCCTCCAGCGTGCGGCGGGCGCCGGTGTGGTCGGTCAGCTCGAAGGACGGATCGAAGGAGCCGCCGGTGATGTCGGTGGCATTGAACGCGACGGGCTTGGGCGAGCAGGCCGCGAGCACCGCGGCCGCAAGGAGAACAAGGAGTCGTTTCATGGGCATCGGGGGACCCGGGCGGGCCGCCGCCGCGCGATCAGAGGTAGTGATCGACCAGCAGCGCCCCGAACAGGGCCGCCAGGTAGAGGATGGAGTAGCCGAACGTGCGACGCGCGAGCGCATCGCTGTAGTTGCGCCACAGGCGCCATGCATAGCCGATGAAGATGCCGCCCAGCACCAGCGCGGCGACGAGGTACGGCAGGCCGCTCATCTCGATCAGGTACGGCAGCAGCGTGGTCACCACCAGCAGCAGCGTGTAGAGCAGGATCTGCAGGCGCGTGAACGCCGAGCCGTGCGTGATCGGGAGCATCGGCAGGCCGGACTTGCGGTAGTCGTCCACGCGGTAGAGCGCGAGCGACCAGAAGTGCGGCGGCGTCCAGACGAAGATGATCAGGAACAGCACCAGCGCTCCGGCCCCGACGTCGTTGGCGACCGCGGCCCAGCCGAGCAGCGGCGGCATCGCGCCGGAAGCGCCGCCAATGACGATGTTCTGCGGCGTGGCCGGCTTGAGCAGCACGGTATAGACCACCGCGTAGCCCACGAACGTGGCGAGCGTCAGCCACATGGTGAGCGCATTGACCTGGGTGTAGAGCAGCATGGCGCCGATGCTGCCCAGCACCCCGGCGAACGCGATGGTGCCGGCGGTGCTGACCGAGCCACGCGCGAGCGGACGGCGCCGCGTGCGCGCCATGCGGGCATCGAGCTGGCGCTCGAACAGGCAATTGAACGTGAAGCCCGCCGCCGCGAGCAGCGAGATGCCGAGGATCCCGCAGACGAGCACACGCCATGGCACCGGCCCGTCCGACGCCAGCAGCATCCCGATCAGCGCGCAGAACGCCGCCAGCAGCACGATGCGCGGCTTCGTCAGCGCGATGTAGCGGGCCGCGAGGGCGCGCAGCCCCTCGGTATGGGTGTGGGTCAGGTGCATCGCTGGTGCGGGGGAAGGCCGGATCGCCTCAGATCCGGTAGCCGGCGCGTACAGCCCGGTAGTTTAGCACCGTGACCAGCGCCAGAAGCAGCGCGGCGCCGCCGTTGTGCGCGACCGCCAGGGCGAGCGGGAGGCTGAAGGCCACGTTTGCCAGGCCCAGGCCGAACTGCACCAGCAGCACCGCGAGGAGCGCCCTGCCCACGCCCCGGGCGCCGTCGGTCCGCATCGCCCGCAGGGCGAGCCAGCCCACATAGAGCAGCACGACGATCGCCATCACGCGATGGGAGAGGTGGATCGCCGTGAGGGCTTGCAGCGTCAGCGGGTCGCCGCTGGCGGTCTGCCCCAGCTCACGGAACATGTGGAAGGCATTGCCGAAGTCGGTTTCCGGCCACCACCGGCCCTGGCAGGTCGGCAGGTCGGAACAGGCCAGGGCGGCATAGTTGGTGCTCGTCCAGCCCCCCAGGAAGATCTGGATGGCCACCAGCACGATGCCCGCGGTCGCCGCGCCGCGCAGCCCGGCGAGCGGCTCCGAGTCCACCGGCGCCGGGTCGGGCAGCTGGCGCTGCCACAGCCAGACCAGCAGGGCGAACAGCAGCATTCCCCCCAGCAGGTGGCCGGTGACGATCGCGGGCTTGAGCAGCAGCGTGACGGTCCACTTGCCGAACAGCCCCTGGAGGATCACCAGGCCCACCAGCGCCCAGGGAAGGACCGGCGACTGGCGCAACGCGACCCGCCAGCGCGTGGCCAGCACCGCGATGGCGATGATCAGCAGGCCAAGGCCGGAAGCGAAGTACCGGTGGACCATCTCGCGCCACGCCTTGCCCATCGACACCGGACCGTGCTCGCCCCCCTGCTCCGCCACCGCCCGGCTGATTTCCTCGCTCGCGTGCGCGGGCGTGAGCTTGCCGTAGCAGCCGGGCCAGTCCGGGCAGCCCAGGCCCGCGTCCGTCAGCCGCACCCATGCCCCCAGCATCACGAGGCAGAGCGTCAGCACGACGCTGGCGAAGACGATGCGACGAAAGGCGAGGCGCTGGCGCGCGCCGGGCTGGCCGGCGACCTGCCCGCTGGGATCTGTGTTCATGGCTCAGCCGATACGAGAGACTTTCAGGAGACGCGAGATGTCCTTCTTCATCCGGGCCGGATCCGGATCGACGGGAAAGCGCATCATGAGGTGGCCGAGCGGATCGACCAGGTAGATGTGCGCAGTCGCATCGCCGGTCTCGCCCGCCGGGAAGGTCGCCGCGAACTCCAGGGGATCGGCGCGGGCGAGCCGCAGGCCGTCGTGCTCGGCGAGCAGGTCCGCGGGCGGGTCGCGTTCGTCGGTCACGATCCAGAGGCGTTCGATGCGATCGCGGTCGTCGCCCGTCGCGAGGCGCACCTGCCGGATGCTGTAGAGGCTCTCCCGGCAGCGCTCGCCGCAGGCAGCGGGGGCGGCCACGACGAACGTCCAGCGCCCGGAGAAGCTTGCCATGGTGGCGCCCTCGGGCACGCTGCCGGCGGCGGTGGCGAGCGGCGCGAGCGGGAAGTCGCGCACGTCGCGCTGCTCGATGAGCTCGCCGTAGTTGGTCCGGCCCTCGGGAGGAAAGAAGAAGTAGGCGACGTAGGCGGCGACGACCGGCGCCAGGAACAGCAGCCCGAGGATGACGAGCTGTCGCCGACCCGAGGCCTGGGTGCGCGGGCGGGCGCCGGAGCCTTGCGTCGGGTTGTCGTGGTCTCGGGCCGCCATCGCCATCAACGTTTGCCGCGGGAAACGGGCATTTTACCTGCTGCCGACCTGCCTACCGGGCCAGGCGTAGAATCGGGCGATCGACGCGACGCCGCCGGCGCCGCGCCTCGCCGGGAACCGCCTTGAACTGGATCATCCTCGTCGCCTTCGTCATCATCATCGGCAGCCTGATCTCGGCCGGCGTGTTCCTCGTGCGCGACAAGGGCCAGACGCGGAACGTGGTCCGGGCGCTCACCGTGCGCATCACCCTCTCGGTCGCGCTCTTCGTGCTGCTGCTGGCCGCCTGGAAGCTCGGCTGGATCCAGCCCCACGCCATTCCCCTCTGAGCCCGGCCCGCACCCCGAAACGCGAACCGGCGCCCGAGGGCGCCGGTCGGATCCGCCTTGCAGGCGAGACTCGCGTCGCCTGCCGGCCGCCGGATCAGAAGATGCTTTCGCGGACGAAAATCAGGTCATCGGGCCGGATCGGGTCGTCGAGCTTGGGCTCCACGACCTGCACCGTACGGTTGCCGTAGCGGCGATGCACCCGCACGCCCTTGTCGGTGCCCCGCAGCGTGAGGCCACCGCCCTTGGCGATCGCCTGCGCCACCGTCATGCCTCGCTCCATCGTGTACATGCCGGGACGGTTGACCTGGCCGTACACGTAGAAGATGGCGGCGCGGTTGACGTAGATGACGTCGCCCGCGGTGAGGACCACGTCCTTGCTGAGGTCGCCCGAGGCGAACATGTCGACGAGGTCGACCTCGATCCGCTCCACCTGGCCGCTGCGGCGCGTCATGATGACCACCTGGTCGGCGCCGGTCTCGGTGACGCCGCCGGCCATCGACAGGATCTCGGACAGTCGCATGCCCGTGGTCTCGAGCGCGTACCGGCCGGGCGTGCGCACGTGGCCGAGCACCGAGACCTGCTGGCTGCGGAACTGCAGCACGTTCAGGGTGACCTGCGGGTTCTGCAGGAAGTTGCCCTCCTTCAGCCTGCGGGCGATCAGCCGCTCGGCATCGGTGGGCGACAGGCCGCCGATCTTGATGACGCCGAGGAGCGGGTAGGAGATGACCCCGCTCTCGGAGACCCGGGCCTCGACCGTGAGGTCGTTGTTCTGGAAGACCTGGATGCGAACGACGTCGCCGGGCCCGAGCAGGTAGTCGATCTGCCGGTCGCTGGTAAAGCCCTGTGCGAGCGAAGCGGTCGAAGCCGAGGCAACAAGGCTCGCGAACAGGACGAGTCGGAGCAGGAACTTCATCATGGGGGTTCTCGATCTGGCGTCAGTCCGGGTAGATCTTATTCGGCCACCGGGGATGGCCGCGTGAAGGATTGCTCACCGCTCGCCGAACCGGCGCGTCGCGCCCGCTGCGACCGGGCGCCCGCCAAACGCAGGCGGCGGTGAGCGAGCATCATCGCACACCGCCGCCCCCGGGACAGAAGTTCAGAAGTTCGCGACGACCGACAGCGTGATGCGGGTATCGTCGAAATCGAACTGGCTGATGTTCGAGTCGCGCTTCACGTACTGGACACCGGCCCGGCCGGTGATCGTGCGGGAATACGCGTAGATGGCATCGAGCCCGACGATGGTCACATCGTCCTTGCGGGTGCCGGCCCCGACGGTGGGCTCCCCGTCGTAGTCGCGCTTGGTGTACTGCGCGAGGCCCTCGAGCGCGGTGCGGCCGGTCAGCTGGAAGAGCGGGCGCAGCACCAGCGAGGTCGAGGTCACGTGGTTGGCCGTGAGCAGTTCCTCGGGCTGGATCTCGTGGATGAGCGAGGTCCGCATCTGGAAGGCCCCGGTCGGCGACCAGTCGAGGTCGAGGCCCGCGACCACGCCGCTGAAGTCGCGATCGGACTGGGTGTCGTAGTCCCGCGTGGTGTAGCCGACGTGGCCGGCGATCCGGCTGTCGTTGGACGGCCGGTACTGCAGGCGCAGCAGCAAGGAGTCCTGCGAGAACTCGTTGTCCACGGAGCTGGGCAGCACGTTGCCCGCCGAGTCGAGCACCTGGCGGTTCGGGTAGTCGCCGTCCGTGTGGCGCCAGACGAACTCGAACTCCGACTGGCGGCCCCGCGTGTAGCGGGCGCCGAGCTCGTAGCTCAGGAAGTCGTAGTCGTAGTAGTCGAGGGCCGAGGCGGAGTTGCGCGCGGTTTCCAGGTCGATGCCCGACACGATCGCCCAGTCGGGCGTCAGGCGCATGCCGGCCGTCGCGTAGAACTTGTTGCGCTCCTCCATGTTCTTGTCGGTGATCTGGACCGAGTCGAATCCCGACAGCCTCTCGGTCAGCCGCACGCCCAGGGTGCCGAACCACGGCCGGCCGATCGCCCAGTCCCAGTTCGCCCCGAGGTCATAGGCCACGTGGTCGAAGCGGTCGAACTCCATGAACTTGACCGGCTCGAGCTGACCGAAGAGCTGGAAGCGCTGCAGGCTCACCTGCTTGTCGAAGTTGACCCCGAACAGGCCCCGAATTTGCGTGTCCGACCGGCCAGACCCGCCGTATGTCGCCTCGGTGGGTGTCACGCCGTTCGGAAGGTCGAAGATGTTGTCGTGATATTCGAGGCCGAGCCCGGCCTGGAACGTCAGGACGTCCGGATTGACGTCGGCAAGACCGGGGGTACTCGAGACGAGGTCCTGCTGGCCAATCGCCTGGACCTGGGCCTGCGCCGCCAGGGGCAGCAGCGACGCCAGGAGGATGGCCAGTCGGCCGGTCGAATTCGCGCGCATATGTTTCCTCTGAGAAATCGTGCCTATGTCGTTCGCGGTCCTGGCGTGAACATCTGGCCTGGCCGGTCCGTAGTCGCGTGGACCACGGCCTGGATCTGAATCGGCAATAACTTACCAGCTTTTCTTGCTGTTGCGAACAAACGACATGGCGGATTCAAGACACGGCGCGCTCTCCCAGCTCCAGGCAAAGGTCAGGACAGGTAACAGCAGCCTGGTCGCGCTGATCAAGGCCCTCGTCGATCCGGCGATCGCGGTGGCCTGCCTCTTCCTCTCGAGCATCGCCTGGGGCTATCCCGTCGGCGCGCCCGAGATGATCCTGGGCGTCATCACCTTTTCGCTCATGTATCCCTCGACGGTGCCCTTCCGGCACCACCAGCCCGGGCTCGTGCGCCAGCTGGCGAGCAACTGGGCCATCGTCCTGGGCCTGCTGGTGATGTTCGGGCTGGCGATCGACATGGTCCGCGTGTTCGACCAGAACGTGCTGGCGACCTGGGCGATCGGCACCCCCATCGCGCAGACCGTGGCCCACCTGGTCTCCCCCTACATCCTGCCGCGCCTGATCGCCCTCCGGGGCGAGACCACCGCAATCGTGGTAGGCGCGGGCGGCCTCGGTCGGGCGCTCGCCCGCTCCATCGGGGACGATCCCTACAACCAGACCCGGGTGACCGCCTTCTTCGACGACCGGGAGATGGAGCGACTGGGCGAGGTGACCGAGGCCCCGCTCGCCGGGCGGATCTCCGACGTGGCCAATTTCGTGCGGGCCAACAAGATCGACCAGATCTTCATCGCCCTGCCCATGGCGTCGCAGCCGCGCATCCTCAAGCTGCTCGACGACCTGCGCGACA
>CAZDYQ010000071.1:0-16322 GCA_964509685.1 uncultured Burkholderiaceae bacterium | reverse complement strand
CGGCACCCTGACCTACGCCTTCGTCGAATCGGTCAAGGCGACGATGCCCTACTACATCATCCGCCTGGCCGGGGGCGTCCTCTACCTCACCGGCATGCTGATCATGGTCTACAACATGCTGAAGACGATCCGCCAGGGCCGTTCGACGGACGCGCCGATCCCGGCGCTCGTCCCGGCCCACGCCTGAGCGCGCCCGAGGAACCCGACATGAAGCTGAGCCACGAACTCATCGAGAAGAACATCGGGCTGCTCATCGTGCTGATCATCGCGGTGGTCAGCGTGGGCGGCCTGGTCGAGATCGTCCCGCTGTACTTCCAGAAGTCGACCACGGAACCGGTCGCCGGGCTCAAGCCCTACACGGCGCTGCAGCAGACCGGCCGCGACATCTACGTGCGCGAGGGGTGCTACAACTGCCATTCGCAGATGATCCGCCCGTTCCGCGCCGAGACCGAACGCTATGGCCACTACTCGGTCGCGGGCGAGTTCGTCTACGACCGGCCCTTCCAGTGGGGCAGCAAGCGCACCGGGCCCGACCTCGCCCGCGTCGGCGGCCGCTACACCGACGAGTGGCACCGGATCCACCTGATCAATCCCCGCGACGTCGTGCCCGAGTCGAACATGCCGGCCTATCCGTTCCTCGCGAACCGGCCGGCCGACGACGGCACCATCGTGCGCAAGCTCAAGGCGCTGCGCAAGCTGGGTCACCCGTACACCGACGAGGAGATCGAGCGCGCCCCCGAGGAACTTGCGGGCAAGACGGAGCTCGACGCCCTGATTGCCTACCTGCAGAGCCTCGGCACCGCCGTGGGAGGGATCAAGTGATGGACGCGGGCACGCTGCGCGGCATCATCGCCATCGTCAGCCTGGTCGTGTTCCTGGGCATCGTCTGGTACGCCTACGGCCGCAAGCGCCGCAAGCGTTTCGACGAGGCGGCGAACCTGCCCTTCGCCGACGACGAGATGGACCGCCGGAGCGCCGAGGCCGAGCGCCGGGGCGCGGCGGACCAGGACAAGCAACGCCCTCCGCGATAACGAGGAGTCGAGGGAAATGGCCGATTTCATCCATCCGGGCTGGAGCGTGTACATCGCGGTGGTGACCGTGGTGTCGATCATCGCCTGCTTCCTGCTCGCCATGCTCATGTCCAAGCGCCGCCAACCGGGCGAGAAGGTGGACACGACCGGGCACGTCTGGGACGGCGACCTGCGCGAGCTGAACAACCCGCTGCCGCGCTGGTGGCTCTACCTCTTCTACATCACCTGCATCTTCGGGCTCGGCTACCTCGTGCTCTATCCCGGGCTCGGCAGCTTCCAGGGCGTGCTCGGGTGGAGCCAGACCGGACAGTACGACCGCGAGATCGAGCAGGCCAGGGCCCGCTTCGATCCGCTCTTCGAGGGCTATCTTGCCCAGGACATCCCGACGGTGGCCGCCGATCCCAAGGCGCGCGAGATGGGCGAGCGGCTCTTCCTGACCTATTGCGTGCAGTGCCACGGCTCCGACGCCCGCGGCAGCCGGGGTTTTCCCAACCTGGCCGACAACGACTGGCTCTGGGGGGGCGATCCCGAGGCGATCCGCGAGACCATCGCCAACGGCCGGACCGGCATCATGCCGCCGATGGCCGCCGCGATCGGCGGTGCCAGCGTCGAGCAGGTCGCGCACTACGTGCTGAGCCTGTCGGGCAGCGCCCACGACCCGGTCAAGGCCGAGCTCGGCCGCGAGGCGTTCGGCGCCTGCGCCGCCTGCCACGGCGCGGACGGCAAGGGCAACCCGATGCTGGGCGCGCCCAACCTGACCGACCGCACCTGGCTCTACGGCGGCTCGCTCGCCACCGTCATGGACACGATCAACCGCGGCCGCACGAACCAGATGCCCGCCTTCGGGGAACTGCTCGGCGAAGGCAAGGTTCACCTGCTGGCGGCGTACGTATGGGGACTGTCGAACACCGTCCCGAACAAGTGAGGGAGCTCACGCCGCGCAAGCGGCGTTTGCTTGCCGGAGCCGGCGCCTGCCCGGGCGCCGACTCCGGCCTTTTATTCCCGCCGCCTGGAACGCAGGCGGCCCCGACCAAAGGTAGGCAATCATGAAGTCCCCGCGAAGGGCGGCGCTCGCCTCGTCCGGTGACGGCAGCGTCGATCTCTACGAACTGCGCCGCAAGGTCTATCCGCGCGCGGTCACCGGCTGGTTCGCCCGCTGGCGCTGGGTCATGGTCTGGGCCACGCAGCTGGTCTTCTACGGGCTGCCCTGGCTGACGTGGAACGGGCGCCAGGCCGTGCTCTTCGACCTGGAGAGCCGGCGCTTCTTCATCTTCGGGCTCGTCCTCTATCCGCAGGACTTCATCTACCTCACCGGCCTGCTGGTGATCTCGGCGATGTCGCTGTTCCTGTTCACGACGATCGCCGGTCGGCTGTGGTGCGGCTACGCCTGCCCGCAGACCGTGTACACGGAGATCTTCCTGTGGATCGAGCGGAAGATCGAGGGCGACCGGGTCAAGCGGATGAAGCTCGACAAGGCGCCGATGTCCGCCCGCAAGCTCGGCATCAAGGCCGCGAAGCATGCCGTGTGGATCCTTTTCGCGCTGTGGACCGGCTTTACCTTCGTCGGCTACTTCACCCCGATCAGGGAGCTCGGCGGCCTGGTCGTCACCGCCTCGCTGGGGCCGTGGCAGACGTTCTGGATCCTGTTCTACGGCTTCGCCACCTACGGCAACGCCGGCTTCATGCGCGAGCAGGTGTGCAAGTACATGTGTCCCTATGCCCGCTTCCAGGGCGTCATGTTCGACCGGGACACCCTGATCATCACGTACGACGCGAAGCGCGGCGAGCCGCGCGGCTCGCGATCGCGCAAGGCCGACCCGGCGATGCTGGGGCTCGGCTCGTGCATCGACTGCGGACTCTGCGTCGAGGTGTGCCCGACCGGCATCGACATCCGCAACGGCCTGCAGATCGAGTGCATCGGCTGCGCCGCCTGCATCGACGCGTGCGACGCGGTCATGGGCAAGATGAACTACGCGCCCGGCCTCATCCGCTACGACACCGAGAACGGCATGGAGCACGGCTGGAGCCGGCGCCAGCTCTGGCGACGGGTGCTGCGGCCGCGGGTCCTCGTGTACGCGACCATCCTGCTGGCGGCCTCGATCGCGCTCGTCGGCCACATGGCCACGCGAAACCCGGTCAAGCTCGACGTCATCCGCGACCGCGGCGCGCTGGCGCGTGAAGTCGAGGATGGCATGATCGAAAACGTCTATCGGCTCCAGATCATGAACTCCTCCGAGGAGTCCCGCAGCTACGTCCTGTCGGTGAGCGGCCTGGAGACGGTGTTCATCGACTCCGACACGGAAGTGGAGGTGGGCGCCGCCGGCAACCGCCTGGTCCCGGTCCGCGTCCGCATCCAGCCGGGTATCGGCGAACCGGGCACGCACACGATATATTTCGGCGTCACGGATCGCGACAACCCGGACGTGTCGGTCAGCGAGAAGACCACGTTCTACGTTCCCCGGCCGAGGTAGGCCGGTCCAAGGAGTGCGGCCGAAATGCAGTCGACATTGTCGGAACAGACCCCCTGGTGGCGCCAGTTCTGGCCCTGGTTCCTGATCTCGCTGCCGGCATGCGCCGTCATCGCGAGCCTGGTCACGCTGTGGCTGGCCATGGACTCCGCCGACTCGCTGGTGGTGGACGACTACTACCGCGAGGGCCGGGCGATCAACCGGACGATCGCCCGCGATGCGCGGGCCACGGAACTCGGCCTGGTCGCGACGATCGACCATGCGCCCGAGGGCGTGCGCCTCGCCCTTCGGTCCAGCCAGGCCATCGAATGGCCCGCCAGCCTCGAGCTGCGCGTGGTGCACGCGACGCGGGCCGAGCAGGACCGCCTGCTGGTGATGCGCTCGATCGGCGGAGGCCACTACGTGGCCGGCGGCGAGACGCTGCCGCGGTCCGGCAAGTGGACCGTCCAGCTCGCGGCGGACGCGGGCGACTGGCGGCTGGCGGCCCCGGTCGATGCCGGCGCGCCGACCTGGCGGATCGCGGCGCGCCCCGGAGGTCCGCTGTGAAGCCGGCGACCGGGAGCTGCGCGGGTCGATTCCTGATGCAGGTCCTCTGGCCCTCGTTCCTCGTCGCGATCGTGGCCGAAGGCGTGTTCTTCTCCATGATCGATCCCGAGGAGCTCGCGCTTGCCGGGGTCGATCTGGCCGGGAGCCGCCAGGCCGCCTACACCGTGGGCTTCCTGGTCTTCTGGTTCCTGTTCTCCCTGTCGAGCGCCCTCACCTGGCTGCTGACGCGCGGCACGGGGCGCTAGCGCCGCGCCCATGGACTCCCTCACCCAGGTCACGCTGGGCGCGGCCGTGGGCATGGCCGCGATGGGCCGTCGGACGGCGCCGTGGAAGGCGGCCCTCTGGGGCGGCCTGGCCGGCACGCTGCCCGACCTCGACGTCTTCGTGGATCACGGGGATCCCATCCTCAACATGGTGCTGCATCGCGCCGAGACGCACGCACCCTTCTGGCTGACGCTGTTCTCCGTGCCCTTCGCGGCCCTGGTCGCGCGGATCCAGGGCGAGTGGCACCAGTGGCGCCGCTGGTGGCTCGCGCTCTGGCTCGTCCTCGTCACCCATCCCCTGCTCGACGCGATGACGGTCTATGGCACGCGGCTGGCGCTGCCCTGGAGCGACCATCCCTACGGGGTGGGCAGCATCTTCATCATCGATCCCCTGTACACGCTGCCGCTGCTCGCCGGGGTGGTCACGCTGCTGGCCACGCGCGGCTCACGTCGCGGCCGCCTGGCCAATGCCGCCGGCCTGGCGCTGTCGTGCGCCTACCTCGCCTGGAGCGTCGTCGCCCAGCAGCATGTGGAGCGCCTCGCGCGGGCGGAACTGGCGAGGCAGGGCATCGAGGCGCAGCGGCTGCTCGTCACCCCGACCGCCTTCAACACCGTGCTTTGGCGGATCGTGGCGATGGAGCCCGGCGGCGACTACCACGAGGGCTTTCGGTCGCTGCTCGACGAAGGGCGGCGGATCGAATTCCGGCGCTACGACGGCGGCGCGGCGCTCGCGCCGGAACTGCTGGGCATCGACGGCGTGCGCCGCATCGCCGAGTTCAGCCGCGGCTTCTACAAGCTTGCCGAACGGGACGGGCGGCTGCGGGTGACCGACCTGCGCATGGGCTACGAGCCCTGGTACGCCTTCAATTTCGTGGTCGCGGAACGGCGCTCCGCGATGCGGGTGCTGCCGAAATCGGTGCACGAGAGCGAGCGCGGCGACGCGCGCGAACTGCTCGCCTGGACCTGGCGCCGGCTGTGGGGCGAGCGCCAGCCGGAGCGCTCTCAGCGCCCGCCCGCCACGTCCACGATCGAGCCCGTCACGTAGGACGCTTCGTCCGACAGCAACCAGGCGATGAGGTTGGCCACTTCCTCCGCCTTGCCGCCGCGCTGCATCGGCACCGTCGCCGCGAGCCGCTCCACGCGGTCGGGCGCGCCGCCGCTGGCATGGATCTCCGTCTCGATGAGGCCCGGGCGCACCGAGTTGACCCGGATGCCCTCGGTCGCGACCTCCTTCGCGAGCCCGACGGTCATGGTGTCGACCGCGCCCTTCGATGCCGCGTAGTCCACGTACTCGAACGAGGCGCCATGCTTCGCCGCCACGGACGACACGTTGACGATGGCGCCGCCGCGGCCTCCGTTCGAGGTGGACATCCGCCGCACCGCCTCGCGGGCGCAGTAGAAGGCGCCGAGCACGTTGGTGGCGAAGATCCGCCGGATCCGCTCGCCCCCCATGTCGGCGACACGGGTGGCCGGCGCCACGATGCCGGCATTGTTGACCAGCGCGTCGAGCCGCCCGTAGCGCTCGTCGATCGTGGCGAACATCCGCAGGACGTCCTCCTCGCGGGCGACATCGCCGGCCAGCGCGCTCGCGTGGCCGCCGAGCGACGCGACGAGGGCGTCGGCGGCGTCGGCGCGCTCGCGGTAGCCGATCACCACCTGCCAGCCGTCGTCCACCAGCCGTCGCGACAATGCCGCCCCGATGCCCCGGGATCCCCCGGTGACGAGAACCACAGGCCTGCTCATCCCCTTTCCCTCCGAAGCCGTTCGAGCTCGCGTCGCTCGTGCTTGGTCGGCCGGCCGTGCGGGATCGACCGGGCCGGCTCCACATACAGGCGCCGCTCCGCCGCGACGCGCTCGCGCCGGGCGATCGATTCGGCGGTCTCCTCGTACAGCGCCTGCGCCACCGGCGCCGGCCCGCGGACCGCCGACAGCCCGCGCACGACCACTTCGCGTTCCCGGTCGCCCGCGCGCAGCCAGATGGTATCGCCGATGCGCACGGCCCGCGCGGGCTTGACCCGCTGGCCGTCGATGCTCACCCTTCCGTTCTCGATCGCGGACTGGGCCAGGGCACGCGTCTTGTAGAAGCGCGCGGCCCACAGCCACTTGTCGATGCGGACCTCATCGGCCATGGGCGAGCGACCCGGCATGGCGCCCCATGGCGCCGTTCGCATCGATTCGATTCATACTCGGGACCATCGACACCCTTCTCAGGAGCCTCCGTGAGCAAAGTACCGTTCAAGCAGCGCTGGTTCGAGGATTATGAGGCCGGGGAAGTCGTCGAGCTCGGCGAATACCCGGTCAGCCAGGAAGAGATCATCGAGTTCGCGAAGCGCTACGATCCGCAGACGTTCCACATCGACCCCGAGGCGGCGAAGGAATCCGCCTATGGGGGCCTGATCGCGAGCGGCTGGCATACCTGCGCGATCATGATGCGGATGCTTGCCGACGGCTTCGTCTCCGAGGTCGCGAGCATGGGCTCTCCCGGGCTTGACGAGCTGCGCTGGCTTGCGCCCGTTCGCCCGGGCGATGTCCTGCACGGCCGGATCCGCGTGCTCGAGACGCGGCGGTCCTCCTCGAAGCCCGACCGGGGGCTCGTGCGCCTCGAGCAGGAGGCCCTCAACCAGCGCGGCGAGGTCGTCGCCCGCTGGGTGGGCTGGAACATCTACCGGGCGCGGCCGGCGAGCTGAGCGGCGAGCGAGCCATCGGCATGCCGAGGCCGGCCACGATGCCGAACGCACCGGACGACGCGCTGGTCGAGGCGCTGCGCGAGCTGCTGCGCGCGCGCCTGGGGCGCGAGGTCCAGCGGATCGATACCCACATCTCGTGGGTGCTGCTCGACGGCGAGCACGCCTGGAAGATCAAGAAGCCGCTGCAGCTGGGCTTCCTCGATTTCAGCCGGATCGAGGTGCGCCGTCGCTGTTGCGAGGAGGAGCTGCGGCTCAACCGCCGGCTGGCGCCGTCGATCTACCTGGATGTCCTGCCGGTGCGCGGCAGCGTCGCCGCGCCTCGGCTCGCGGTGCCCGGTCCGGACGGGACCGCCGCGGACACGGACGCCGGCGAACCCATCGAGTACGTCCTGCGCATGAAGCAGTTCGCGCCGGGCTCGCTCTTCTCGGAACGGCTGGCGGCGGGACGCCTCGCGCCGGAAGAGGTCGATCGGCTCGCACTGCGGCTGGCCGCCTTCCACGATGCCGCGCCGATCGCGGCGGCCGGCACGGACTACGGCAGCGCCGCCCTGGTCCGGCGGACGACCATGGACGTGCTCGAGCGCATCGAGTCGCGGTCGCGCTCGCCGCGAACCGCCTGGTTGCGGCGCTGGTGCGAGTCCACCGCGGACGCCCTCGCCGCCCGTTTCGATGCCCGCAGGACCGGGGGCCGGGTGCGCGAGGGCCATGGCGACCTGCACCTCGCGAACCTGGTGGTGCTGGAAGGGGACGATGCCACGGCATTCGACTGCATCGAGTTCGATCCGGGCCTTCGCTGGAACGACGTCGCCTGCGACATCGCCTTTGTCACCATGGACCTGCGGGCGCACGGCCGGCGCGACCTCGCATTCCGGTTCATCGACCGCTGGCTCGAAGCCGGCGGCGACCATGACGGGCTCACGGTGCTGCGCTACTACGAGGTGCACCGGGCGCTGGTGCGGGCGCTGGTCGCGCTGATCCGCGAAGGGCAGGACGATACGGCCGCGACCCGGGGCCCCGACTACCTGGCGGTCGCGCAGGACATCGCGGGCGAGGTCGATCCGCGCCTGCTCGTCGCCCATGGGCTTTCGGGCTCGGGCAAGAGCTTCGTCTCCGCGCGCCTGCTCGAGCAGGCCGGCGCGATCCGCCTGCGCTCCGACGTCGAGCGAAAGCGACTGTTCGGGCTGGGGGCGCTCGATCGCACCGCGACGCTGCCCGAATCGGAGGTCTATGGCCGGGAGGCGACCCGCCGCACCTACGGACGCCTGCGGGAGCTCGCCCGCCTCGCCCTGCGGGCCGGCTATCCCGTGATCGTCGATGCCGCCTTCCTGCGCCGGGCCGAGCGCGAGGAGTTCCGCGCGCTGGCGCACGAGCTCGCCGTCCCGTTCGCCGTCCTCGCCTGCCGCGCCGGGCCCGACCTGCTGCGCGAGCGTGTGCGCGAGCGCACCGCCCGGGGCGACGATCCCTCGGAAGCCGATATCGCGGTGCTGGAGCGGCAGCTCGCCGGCCACGAGGCGCTCGGCGAGGACGAATTGCCTCGGGCGATCGCGATCGACACCGGGCGCCCGCTGGACATCGAGGCGATCGCCCGCCGCTGGCGGGAGGCAGCCGCGTAGCGGGCCGGACGCCAGCGCCGCGGCGAGCCGTAGCCCGTGCCCGTGGCCTCGCGCCGGCCGCAGGAGCCGCCCCCGCGCGGGACCTGCCGCCCCGTGCCTCAGCGGGCGGTGTCCGGCTCGGGCCAGGCCCGCTGCGCCGGTCGCAGCTGCTCCACGAGGCGCGCGAGCCGCATCACGCCGAGATCGTCGAAGCGGGCGCCGACGAGCTGCACGCCAATGGGCAGGCCATCGTCCGTATGCGTCCAGTTGATCGACGCAGCGGGCTGCTCGCTCATGTTGTAGGCCACGGTGAACGCGATGTGCGCCAGCGCGTTCCCGGGGTCGTCGGTGGGCGACGGCAGGTCCGCCGCGTAGGGCAGGATCGGCGAGGTGGGCGAGATCACGAAGTCGAAGGCGCCCGTCGCGCGCACCGCGGCGGCGCGCATCGCCATGACGCCGTTGTAGGCCGCCATCACGTCCGAACCGCTGAAGTTCCGCGCCCGGTGGCTGCACCACTGCACGATGAAGGGCAGGACCTTCGCCCGGGTCGCCTCGGGCATCGCGTCGATCTCGAGGAAGGAGCGCGCCTCGAAGAAGCGCAGCACCGAGTCGAACATCTCTTCGGTCAGGAAGCTGGGCATGGACTCGACCACGGCCCCGTCGTCCTCCAGCGCCTTCGCGGCCGCCTCGCAGGCGGCCCGCACGGCCGGATCCACCGGCAGTCCGATGCCCATGTCGAGCAGCAGGCCGATGCGCAGGCCGCGGCCGGACTGGCCCTCGAGCGCGGCCGCATAGTCGGCGGGCTGGTACGGCAGGCTCATGAAGTCGCGCGCATCGGGGCGGCTGACCAGGTCCATCAGCAGCGCCGCGTCGCGCACGCTGCGCGTCATCGGGCCGGCGGCCCGTCCCATGTACGGCGGATCGATCGGAATCCGGCCGAGGCTGGGCTTGAGCCCGAACAGGCCGCAGCTCGTCGCCGGCAGCCGGACCGAGCCGCCGATGTCGGTGCCGACATGCAGCGGCCCGTAGGCGGCCGCCGCCGCGGCGGCCGCGCCCGAGGAGGAGCCGGCCGGATTGCGGTCGAGCCGCCACGGATTGCGCGTGATCCCGTGGATCGAGGAGACGCCGGAGGAGAGCATCCCGAAATCCGGCATGGTGGTCTTGCCGACCAGGACGCAGCCGCCCTCGCGCACGCGGGCCGCCACGGGCGAATCGGCCGGCTTGGGCTCGAGCGGGGTGGCCGCGGTGCCGAGCGGCGCCGGGTGGCCCTGCGTGTAGAGGTTCTCCTTCAGGGTGATGGGCACACCGTCGAGCAGCGACAGCGGCTTGCCGGCGCGCCACCGCGCCTCGGACTCGGCCGCCGCGGCGCGCGCCTCGTCGGCGAAGACCAGGTACATCGCATTGAGCTTCGGCTCCCAGGCCGCCACCCTCTCCAGCACCGCCTCGATCACCTCGACCGGTGAAACCGTGCGTTCGGCGAACGCGGCCGCCATGTCGGCGGCGCTCATCTCGTACAGGGCCTGGTCTGCCATCGGATCTCCTCGTGCGCGGGCGTCTCGTGGCGCCCGTCCTGTCGATTCATCCGGAAGGCTAGCATCAAGTCCGCTGCAAGGCGCGCCGGCGGCGCGCGCGAGCGTCCGTCCGCCCGGTGCGGGCGGCGGGCATCAGCCCGGCCGGCGCCGGGGAACGAGCTTGAGCGTCGCGGTCGCGGTGGCGAGCAGCTCGCCCTCGAGGCTGCGCACCTCGCCCTGGCTGAAGGCCACGGACTTGCCGCGCCTGAGGCAGCGCGCCTCGGCGATCACGTCGCGATTCGACGAGGCGATGAAATGCAGCGACAGGTCGAGGGTGACCACCATCAGGTCGGACCCGTCCGCCGGGCGGGCCGCGCTGCAGAGGGCCACGTCGAGCAGCGTCGCGAGCGCGCCGCCGTGGAAGGTGCCGCCACTGTTCGTGAGGTCGGCGCGGTACGGCATCCGGATCCGGGCATAGTCTTCCCCGTACGCCTCGCCGATGGCGCCGATGGTGCCCGCCATGGGCACCCGGTCGCCGAGGGTCTTCGCGGGATCACTCATGCGGTGCCCTGCCCCCCTTGTCCCCGGGCGCTGGCCGCATCAGCGAGGCAGCGAGCTGGAGCCCATGAGGAACGCATCCACCTCGCGCGCGCACTGCCGTCCTTCGCGGATCGCCCACACCACGAGGGACTGGCCCCGACGCATGTCGCCGGCGGCAAACACTCCGTCGACATTGGTGCGGTAGCAGCCCTCGCCGTCGGTGGTCGCGCGGGCGTTGCCGCGCGGATCGCGCTCCACCCCGAAGCCCTCGATCACCTTGGCGACCGGCGAGACGAAGCCCATGGCGAACAGGACCAGGTCGGCGGGGATCTCGAACTCGCTGCCCGGGACCTCGGTCATGCGCATCTGGCCGGTCGCCTCGTCGCGGGTCCATTCGACCCGCGCCGCCACGATCGCGCAGACGCGCCCGTTGCCGTCGTCCTTGAAGGCCTTGGTCGTCACCGACCAGTCACGCTCGCAGCCTTCCTCGTGCGAGGAGGAGGTCCGCAGCTTGATCGGCCAGTACGGCCAGGTGAGCAGCTTGTTCTCGTGCAGCGGCGGCTGCGGCAGGAGCTCGAACTGCGTGACGGAGACGGCGCCCTGGCGGTTGCTGGTGCCGACACAGTCGGAGCCGGTGTCGCCGCCGCCGATCACGACCACGCGCTTGCCGGTCGCGAGGATCTGGCCGGGCACCTCGTCGCCGGCGACCCGCTTGTTCTGCTGGGGCAGGAACTCCATCGCGAAGTGCACGCCGTCGAGCTCGCGCCCCGGCACGGGCAGGTCGCGGGGCTGCTCCGCCCCGCCGGCCAGCACCACCGCGTCGAAGTCCTTGCGCAGCTGCTCGGGCGAGATCCGCTCGCGGGCCCAGTTGTTCACGGGGCCGAGGTCGTCGTCGGGCGCGACCAGCACGCCGGGACGGAACTCGACGCCCTCGGCGCGCATCTGCTCCATGCGGCGATCGATGTGCGCCTTCTCGAGCTTGAAGTCCGGGATCCCGTAGCGCAGCAGGCCGCCGATGCGGTCGTTCTTCTCGAACACCGTGACATCGTGGCCCGCGCGCGCCAGCTGCTGGGCGCAGGCGAGGCCGGCCGGGCCGGACCCGATCACCGCGACCTTGCGGCCAGTGCGACGCGCGGGCGGCTGGGGCTGGACCCAGCCCTCTTCCCAGGCCTTGTCGATGATGGCGTGCTCGATCGACTTGATGCCGACCGGGTCGTCATTGATGTTCAGCGTGCAGGCGGCCTCGCACGGCGCGGGGCAGATGCGGCCGGTGAACTCGGGGAAGTTGTTCGTCGAGTGCAGGACCTCGATCGCGCGCTGCCAGTCGCCCCGATAGACCAGGTCGTTCCAGTCCGGGATGATGTTGTTGACCGGACAGCCGGTCTGGCAGAACGGGATGCCGCAATCCATGCAGCGGGCGCCCTGCAGGGACGCGTCGGCATCGGACAGCCGCAGGACGAACTCGCGATAGTGCTTGACGCGCTCCTTCGCGGATTCGCTGGCTTCGGCGAGTCGTTCGTACTCGATGAATCCGGTGATTTTTCCCATCGCTCTCGCTCAGTCGGTGTCGGTTCAGACCTGCGCTTCCTGCTGCGTGCGCTGGCGCGCCGCATGCAGCTCGCCCAGCGCGCGCCGGTACTCGTGCGGGAAGACCTTGACGAAGCGCTTGCGCGACGCCTCCCAGTCGCCGAGGATCTCGCGCGCCCGATCGCTGCCGGTGTACTTGAAGTGGTTCTCGATCAGGCTCTTGAGGATGATCTCGTCGCATTCACCGTGGTGCCAGGTGGACGGATCGGTCTTGACGAGCTGCTCGGCCGTCGAGAGCACCGGCTCCAGCGCGACGGACGCCATGTTGCAGTTGGCTCGCAGACGGCCCTCCGGATCCCAGACGTAGGCGATGCCGCCCGACATGCCCGCGGCGAAGTTGCGCCCGGTCGCGCCGAGCACTACCACGGTGCCGCCCGTCATGTACTCGCAGCAATGGTCGCCCGTGCCCTCGACGACGGCGGTGGCGCCCGAGTTGCGCACGCAGAAGCGCTCGCCGGCCACGCCGGAGAAGTAGGCCTCGCCCTCGATCGCACCGTACAGGACGGTGTTGCCGACGATGATGTTGTCGGCGGCGTTCCCGAGGAAGTCGTTGGTGGGCCGCACGACCAGCCGGCCGCCGGAGAGGCCCTTGCCGACATAGTCGTTGGCCTCGCCGACCAGGTCGAGCGTCATGCCGCGGGTCGCGAAGGCGCCGAAGCTCTGTCCGGCCGTGCCGTTGAACTGGATGTGGATGGTGTCCGGTGGCAGCCCGGCATGGCCGTAGCGGCGCGCCACCTCGCCGGCCAGCATCGTGCCGACGGTGCGGTTGACGTTGGCGATCGGCGAGATGAACGAGACCTTCTCGCCTCGCTCGAGCGCCGGCCGGGCCTGCTCGATCAGCCGGACGTCGAGCGCGCGATCGAGGCCGTGGTCCTGCGCCTCGGAATGGTGGCGGCTCGCCTCGTCCTCGACCTTCGGCACATGGAGGATGCGCGAGAAGTCGAGGCCCTTCGCCTTCCAGTGCGCGATGCCGCGGCGCATGTCCAGCAGGTCGGCGCGGCCGATCATCTCGTCGAAGCGCCGGAAGCCCAGCTGCGCCATCAGCTCGCGGATCTCCTCGGCGACGAAGAAGAAGTAGTTGACGACATGCTCCGGCTTGCCCTGGAACTTGCGGCGCAGCACCGGGTCCTGGGTGGCCACGCCCACCGGGCAGGTGTTGAGGTGGCACTTGCGCATCATGATGCAGCCCTCGACCACGAGCGGCGCGGTCGCGAAGCCGAACTCGTCGGCGCCCAGCAGGGCCCCGATGACGACATCGCGGCCCGTCTTCATCTGGCCATCCACCTGGACCACGATACGGCTGCGCAGGCCGTTGAGGACCAGGGTCTGCTGGGTCTCGGACAGGCCCAGCTCCCAGGGCGTGCCCGCATGCTTGATCGACGACAGCGGCGAGGCGCCGGTGCCGCCGTCGTGGCCGGCGATCACGACATGGTCGGCCTTCGCCTTGGCCACGCCCGCGGCCACCGTGCCGACCCCCACCTCCGACACCAGCTTGACGGAGATGGAGGCACGCGGGTTCGCGTTCTTGAGGTCGTGGATCAGCTGCGCGAGATCCTCGATGGAGTAGATGTCATGGTGCGGCGGCGGCGAAATGAGGCCCACGCCGGGCACCGAGTAGCGCAGCATCCCGATGTACTCGGACACCTTGTGCCCCGGGAGCTGGCCGCCTTCGCCGGGCTTGGCGCCCTGGGCCATCTTGATCTGGATCTGGTCGGCCGAGGTGAGGTACTCCGTCGTCACGCCGAAGCGGCCCGAGGCGACCTGCTTGATGCGCGATCGCAGGGAGTCCCCCGCGCGCAGCGGCAGGTCGACCACCACGCGGTCCTCGCCGAGGATGCCCGCCAGCGTGTCGCCGTCGCGCACCACCGGCCGGCCCTCGCGCAGTTCGTCCACGTAGCGGCGCGGATCCTCGCCGCCCTCGCCCGTGTTCGACTTGCCGCCGATCCGGTTCATCGCGACCGCGAGCGTGGTGTGCGCCTCGGTCGAGATCGAGCCGAGCGACATCGCCCCGGTGGCGAAGCGCTTGACGATCTCGGCCGCCGGTTCGACTTCCTCGATCGGCACCGGGTTGCAGGCATCGAAGCGGAACTCGAACAGCCCGCGCAGCGTCATGTGGCGCTGGGACTGGTCGTTGATCAGCTGGGCGTACTCCTTGTAGGTGGAGTAGCTGTTCTGGCGCGTCGAATGCTGGAGCTTCGCGATGGAATCGGGCGTCCACATGTGGTGTTCGCCCCGGATCCGGTAGGCGTACTCCCCGCCGGCGTCGAGCATGTTGGCGAGCACCGGGTCGTCCCCATAGGCCGCGCGATGCCGGCGGATCGCCTCCTCGGCGACCTCGAACACCGTGATGCCCTCGATGCTCGAGGCGGTGCCGGTGAAGTACTTGTCGACGAGCTCGCTCGACAGGCCGACGGCCTCGAAGATCTGGGCGCCGCAGTAGCTCATGTAGGTGGAGATGCCCATCTTGGACATCACCTTCATGAGGCCCTTGCCCACCGCCTTGATGTAGTTCCTGATCGCCTTCTCGGGGCCGAGGTCGGTCGGCATGTCGCGGCACAGGTCCGCGATCGTCTCGAGCGCCAGGTACGGATGGATCGCCTCCGCGCCGTAGCCGGCGAGCACCGCGAAGTGGTGGACCTCGCGCGCCGAGCCGGTCTCGACGACCAGGCCGGTGGCGGTGCGCAGGCCCTTGTTCACCAGGTGCTGGTGGATCGCGCTCATCGCCAGCAGCGAGGGAATCGCCACGCGGTGAGCGTCCGCGGCCCGGTCGGTGACGATCAGGATGTTGAAGCCCGAGCGCACGGCATCCTCGGCCTCGGAGGCAAGCGACGCGAGCCGCGCCTCGATGCCCTCGGGGCCCCACTCGATCGGGTAGGACACGTCGAGCTCGTACGACTTGAACTTGTTGTCCGTGTAGCGCTCGATGTTGCGGATCTTCGCCATGTCCTCGAAGTCGAGGATCGGCTGCTGCAGCTCGAGGCGGATGGGCGGGTTGACGTTGTTCAGGTCGAGCAGGTTCGGCTTGGGGCCCACGAAGGACACCAGCGACATCACCAGTTCCTCGCGGATCGGGTCGATCGGGGGGTTGGTGACCTGGGCGAACAGCTGCCGGAAGTAGTTGTAGAGCGGCTTGCTGCGGTCGGAGAGCACCGCCAGCGGCGCGTCGTTGCCCATGGAGCCGACCGCCTCCTGGCCCTGCTCGGCCATGGGCGTGATCAGGAACTTGATGTCTTCCTGGGTGAAGCCATGGGCCTGCTGGCGGTCGAGCAGCGATGCGCCCGCCGCCGGCCGGACGTTGGACGCATCGCGCGGGTCGAGCTCGATCCGGTCGATGCGGATCCGCACCGATTCGATCCACTCGCGGAAGGGCTTGCTGTTGGCGAGCTGGTTCTTCAGCTCCTCGTCGTCGATGATGCGGCCCTGCTCGAGGTCGATCAGGAACATCTTGCCCGGCTGCAGGCGCCACTTCTTGACGATGCGGCTCTCCGGAATGGGCAGTACGCCGGCCTCGGAGGCCATGATGACGATGTCGTCCTCGGTCACGCAGTAGCGCGCCGGGCGCAGGCCGTTGCGGTCGAGGGTGGCCCCGATCTGCCGGCCGTCCGTGAAGGCGATCGCGGCCGGACCGTCCCAGGGCTCCATCATCGCCGCATGGAACTCGTAGAACGCGCGGCGCTTGGGATCCATCTGGGTGTTCTGCTCCCAGGCCTCCGGGATCATCATCATGACCGCATGGGCGATGGGATAGCCCGCCATCACCAGGAGCTCGAGGCAGTTGTCGAAGGTGGCGGTGTCGGACTGCCCGGGATAGGCGATCGGGTAGAGCTTCCTGAGGTCCTCGCCGAGCACCGGCGACGACATCACGCCCTCGCGCGCGCGCAGCCAGTTGAAGTTGCCTTTGACTGTGTTGATCTCGCCGTTGTGCGCGACCATCCGGTACGGGTGGGCGAGCGGCCACTCAGGGAAGGTGTTCGTCGAGAACCGCTGGTGGACGAGCGCCAGCGCCGAGACGAAGCGCGGGTCCTGGAGGTCCCTGTAGTACACGCCCACCTGGTGGCAGAGCAGCAGGCCCTTGTAGATGATGGTGCGCGCCGACA
>CAZDYQ010000070.1:0-17442 GCA_964509685.1 uncultured Burkholderiaceae bacterium | reverse complement strand
CCCGCCACCTCCAGCAGGATCTTCCCGATGTGCTTCGAGGACTCCATGAGCTCGTGCGCGGCGCGGGCCTCGTCCATCGGGAACACCTTGTGGATGGTGGGACGCACCTCGCCGGCGGCGATGCGCGGCCAGATGTGCTTCTCGAGCGATTCGGCGATCGCCGCCTTGTCGGCGGTCGAGCGCGGACGCAGGGTGGAGCCGGTGATGGTGAGCCGCCGCACCATGATGGGCGTCATGTTGAACTCCGCCACCTTCGGCCCGGACAGGAAGGCGATCTGCACGAGCCGCCCCTCGATCGCGAGCGACTTGATGTTCCGCGGGATGTAGTCGCCGCCCACCATGTCGAGGATCAGGTCCACGCCCTCGCCGTTGGTGACGCGGGCGACCTCCTCGACGAAGTCCTGGCTCCTGTATTCGATGACATGGTCGGCGCCGGCCGCGGCGCAGAACGCGGCCTTCTCGGCGTTGCCGACGGTGGTGAACACGGTCGCGCCGAAGGCCTTGGCCATGCGGATGGCGGTCAGGCCGATGCCGGACGAGCCGCCGTGCACGAGGAAGCGCTCGCCGCTGGCGAGCCGCCCGCGGTCGAACACGTTGGTCCACACGGTGAAGTAGTTCTCGGGGATGCCGGCGGCGTCGCGCAGCGACAGGCCCTCGGGAATCGGCAGGGCCTGCGTGCCGGGCACGGCGACATACTCGGCATAGCCGCCGCCGTTGCACAGGGCGCAGGCCCTGTCGCCGACCTTCCAGCGCGGGGTGTCGGGCCCGACGGCGACGACCTCGCCCGAGACCTCGAGCCCGAGGATCTTCGAGGCCCCCGGGGGCGGCGGGTAGCTGCCGGCGCGCTGCGCGCAGTCGGGGCGGTTGACGCCCGCCCAGGCGACCCGGATCACGATCTCGCCCGGCCCGGCGGACGGCACCGGTCCCTCGGCAACGCGCAGTACGTCGGGCTTGCCGCCGGCGCCGTGATCGACGAATCGCATCGTGGTGGGAAGGCTCATGGCTTGTCTCCTGGAGGCGCGGATTGGCATGCGGTCTGCGGACGATTGTAGACTGGGCGCCGGATCATCGAACGGCCGCGTCCATGCCCCACAGTTCGCATCACGACCTGGTCGCCGACATCGGTGGCACCAATGCCCGCTTCGCGCGGGTCGGTCCCGATGGCCGCCATGGCGAGCCGGTCAAGCTCGCCGTCGCCGACTATCCGAGCCTCGCCGACGCTGCACGCGCCGCGCTCGAGCGGCTGCCGGGCCCCGACATCGACCGCGCCGCCTTCGCGTTCGCCGGCCCGATCACCGGCGACGCGGTCTCGCTCACCAATGCGCGCTGGTCGTTCTCGGTCGAGGCGCTGCGCAAGGAGCTGGGCCTCGCGCGCCTGCTGGTCCTCAACGACTTCGCGGCGCTCGCCTGGTCCCTGCCCTTCCTCGCGCCGCACGAGCTGCGCCACATCGGCCGCGCGGCGGGCGTGGCGCCGGGCGAGCCCGGCAGGGCGCCCGAGCCGGGCACGACGCTCGCGGTGCTTGGGCCCGGCACGGGCATCGGGATGTCGGGCCTCGTGCCCACCCCGTCGGGCGGCTGGGCGGCGATCTCCGGCGAGGGCGGGCATGCCACGCTGGCGCCGGCCGACGAACGGGAGGCCGACATCCTCGCCTGGACGCGCCGCCACCACCCGCACGTGTCCATCGAACGCCTCGTCTCGGGCACGGGCCTGCCGCTCCTGCATGCGGCGGTCGGGGTCGTGGACGGCTACACCCTGGACGACGGCGGTGAGGGAGGCGACGCGGATGCCGCCTCCCCGCTGTCGGCGGCCGACATCACCGCCCGCGCGCTCGCGGGCGAGGCGCACGCCCATGCCACGCTCGCCACCTTCTGCGCCATGCTGGGCAGCGCGGCGGGCAATCTCGCGCTCACGCTGGGCGCGCGTGGCGGCGTGTATGTGGGCGGCGGCATCCCGCCGCGGATCGAGTCCTTCCTCGGCGCATCGCAGTTCCGTGCACGATTCGAGGGCAAGGGGCGTTTCTCGGAGTACCTCGGCCCGATACCGACCTGGCTGATCGATGCCCGGGCACCGGCCTTGCGTGGGGCCGCCCATGCCCTCGCTCGCCTGGACGGCTGACGCGACCGGCGGGCCGGCACCGGCCGGGCCGGGCTGACGCGCGGGCGCCCGGGGCGCGACACCGGCAGACGAACGGGACTGCGCCACGGTCCCAAATCCCGGACAATTCGGGGAACGACAGCGTGCCGCCCAGGACCGGACCCGGCGGCGGCGCGCCTCCCTCCCCTCCCGGACCGACATGCCAGACTCAGCTCCCCGCTCCAAGCTGTTCGAGAATTTCGAATACGACGCGCCCGGCAACTCCCCCCAGGAGCTTCGACGCGCGCTCGCCAACCGCCTCCTCTACCAGGTCGGCAAGGATCCGGCCACCGCCGACCAGGACGACTGGTACACCGCGCTCGCGCTCGTCACCCGCGACCGGCTCGTCGAGCGGTGGATGGACACCACGCGCAAGCAGTACGACCGCAAGGTCAAGCGCGTGTACTACCTCTCGATGGAGTTCCTCGTCGGCCGGGCGCTCACCAACAGCCTGATGGCCGTGGGCCTGTACGACGAGATGGCCGCGGCGCTGCGGGCCATGGGCCTGGACATCGACGAGACGCGCGAGCACGAGCTCGATGCGGCGCTCGGCAACGGTGGCCTGGGACGGCTCGCCGCCTGCTTCCTGGACTCGATGGCCACGCTCGGGCTGCCGAGCTACGGCTACGGCATCCGCTACGACTACGGCATGTTCGCCCAGCACATCCACGACGGCTGGCAGGTCGAACAGCCCGACGACTGGCTGCGCAACGGCAATCCCTGGGAGTTCCCGCGCTCCGAGGTCACCTTCCCGATCCACTTCGGCGGCTGGGTCCGCCACGAGGCCGATGGCGCCCACTGGGTGGACACCGAGGAGGTGCTCGCCATGGCCTACGACATGATCGTGCCGGGGGCCAACACCCGCGCGGTGAACACGCTGCGGCTGTGGCACGCCAAGGCCTCGCAGTCGCTCGACCTGGCGGTCTTCAACCAGGGCGACTACATGGGGGCGGTCGCCGCCAAGAACCTCTCCGAGAACGTGACCCGGGTGCTCTACCCGGACGACTCCAGCTACCAGGGCCGCGAACTGCGCCTGCGCCAGGAGTACTTCTTCGTGAGCGCGTCGCTGCAGGACATCCTGCGGCGCTACATGGCCACCCATGCGCGCTTCGACCAGCTCGCCGACAAGGTCGCGATCCACCTCAACGACACCCACCCGGCCATCGCGGTGCCGGAGCTGATGCGCCTGCTGGTGGACGTGCACCGCCTGTCCTGGGACGACGCCTGGGCGCAGTGCACCCGGGTGTTCTCGTACACCAACCACACGCTCATGCCCGAAGCGCTCGAGACCTGGCCGGTGGGCATGATGCGCAGCGTCCTGCCGCGCCACCTCGAGATCATCCTCGAGATCAACCGTCGCTTCCTCGACGAGGTGCGCCATGCGCATGGCGACGATCCCGAGCTGCTGCGCCGGGTTTCGCTCATCGACGAGACCGGCGAGCGCCGGGTTCGCATGGCCTACCTGTGCGTGGTGGCGAGCCACAAGGTGAACGGCGTCTCGAAGCTGCACAGCGACCTGCTGGTGAAGACGATCTTCGCCGACTTCGCCCGCATCTATCCCGACCGGTTCTGCAACATGACCAACGGGATCACCCCGCGGCGCTGGCTCGCCTATGCCAACCGGCCGCTCTCGGCAGTGATCGACCGCCGCATCGGCACGGAGTGGCGCACCGACCTCGACCGCATCGCGGGCCTGCGCGAGCACGTGGGCGACCCGGCGTTCATTGCCGAGGTGGCCGCGGCCAAGCTCGAGAACAAGCGACGCTTCGCCGACTGGGTGCTGGCCCACGGCGGGGTGCGCTTCGACCCGGCCTCGATGATCGACGTCCAGGTCAAGCGCTTCCACGAGTACAAGCGCCAGCTCCTCAACCTGCTGGGCATCGTCGCCCGCTACCAGGCCATCCTCGACGCGCCCGACGCCGACTGGACGCCGCGCACCGTGGTCTTCGCGGGCAAGGCGGCCTCCGCCTACCGCATGGCGAAGCTAATCATCAAGCTGATCAACGACGTGGCGCGCAAGATCAACACCGACGCGCGCATCGGCGACCGGCTCAAGGTGGTGTTCGTGCCCAACTACGGCGTGACCGCCGCCGAGATGATCATGCCGGCCGCCGACCTGTCGCAGCAGATCTCCACGGCGGGCACCGAGGCCTCGGGCACCGGCAACATGAAGCTCGCCCTGAACGGCGCGCTCACCATCGGCACGCTGGACGGCGCCAACATCGAGATCCGCGAGAACGTCGGGCCCGAGAACATCTTCATCTTCGGCCACACCACCGAGGAGGTCGCGGCCATCCGCGGCAACGGCTACGACCCGGCGCGCCACTACGAGGAGAACCCGGTGCTGCGCCGGGTCATCGACGCGATCGGTTCGGGCGAGTTCTCGCCCGACGATCCCGCGCGCTTCAAGCCGATCGTCGAGTCGCTGCTGCGGCACGACACCTACCTGCTGCTGGCGGACTTCGCCTCGTATGTCGAGACCCAGGCGCGGGTGGACGAGCTCTTCCGCCAGCCCGACGAATGGACCCGCAAGGCGGCGCTCAACATCGCCGGCATGGGCCCGTTCTCCAGCGACCGCACCATCCGCGAATACGCCCGCACCATCTGGGGCGTGGAGCCGATAGACCCCTGAGCCCATGAGTCCCGACGAGATCGAACGCATCGCCCGCGGCGAGCACGCCGACCCTTTTTCGCGGCTCGGCATGCACATGGAGGACGGGGTGCTGCGGGTACGCGCGATGCTGCCGACCGCGCGCCGCGTCGGGCTGGTCGATACCTCCGGCGAGGCCGCGAGCGCCCGGCGAACCCGCGCGGGCCAGGGCGCCGGCGCCACCCGCCGGAGGAAGCCCAGGGTGCTCGTCTGGCTGGAGCCGATCCATCCGGACGGCGTCTTCGAGGCGTCGATCCCCACCCGGTCCGAGCCCTTCCGCTACCGCTTCTTCGCCGAATGGGGCCCGCCGCCCGACCAGGGCGAGCCCTTCGAGCAGGAGTTCGAGGACCCCTACCGCTTCGGCCCGCTCGTGAGCGACTTCGATCGCTGGCTGCACGCCGAGGGCGCGCTCGAGCGCCCCTGGCGGGTACTGGGCGCCCATCCCTGCACGATCGACGGGGTGGAGGGCACCCGCTTCGCGGTCTGGGCGCCGAACGCCAGCCGGGTCGCCGTGGTGGGCACCTTCAACCACTGGGACATCCGGCGCCATCCGATGCGCCGCCATCCCGATGCCGGCATCTGGGAGATCTTCCTGCCGCATGTCGGCCCCGGCGAGCGCTACAAGTACGCGCTCCACGATGCCGCGGGCAACCGCCTGCCGCTGCATGCCGATCCCTACGCCTTCGCCGCCGAGCACCGTCCCGCCACCGCCTCGGTCGTGGCGACGCTGCCGCCGGCGCGGCCGCCGATGGGCGAGCAGCGCCGGCGCGCCAACGCCTTCGATGCGCCCATCGCCATCTACGAGGTGCACGCGGGGTCCTGGCGCCGGCGCGACGCGCGCGAGGGCTACGACGGCGATTTCCTCTCCTGGGACGAGCTCGCCGACCAGCTCGTCCCCTATGTCGCCGACCTCGGCTTCACCCACATCGAGCTGCTGCCGATCTCTGAGCATCCCTTCGACGGCTCCTGGGGCTACCAGCCGCTCGGCATCTATGCGCCCACCTCGCGCTTCGGCTCGCCCGAGGCGTTCGCGCGCTTCGTCGATCGCTGCCACGAGGCCGGCATCGGCGTGCTGCTCGACTGGGTGCCGGCGCACTTCCCCAACGACGAGCACGGGCTCGCCCGCTTCGACGGCACGGCGCTCTACGAACATGCCGATCCGCGCGAGGGGTTCCACCCCGACTGGAACACCTTCGTGTACAACCTCGGGCGGCGCGAGGTCGCCAACTTCCTGCGCGGCAGCGCGCTCTACTGGCTGGAACACTACGGGGTGGACGGCCTGCGCGTGGACGCCGTGGCCTCCATGCTGTATCGCGACTACTCCCGCCGCGAGGGCGAATGGGTGCCCAACGTCCACGGCGGGCGCGAGAACTTCGAGGCGGTGGAGTTCCTGCAGTCCACCAACCGCCTGGTCGGCATCCAGCGGCCCGGCGCGATCATGTGCGCCGAGGAGTCCACCGCCTGGCCCGGGGTGACCCGCCCGCCGCACGACGGGGGCCTCGGCTTCCACTACAAGTGGAACATGGGCTGGATGCACGACACGCTGCAGTACATGGCGCGCGATCCGATCCACCGCCGCCATCACCAGGGCGAGATCGCCTTCGGCCTGGTGTACGCCTTCAGCGAGAACTACATCCTGCCGCTCTCGCACGACGAGGTGGTGCACGGCAAGCGTTCGCTGCTCGAGCGCATGCCGGGCGACGACTGGCAGCGCTTCGCCAACCTGCGCGCCTACTACGGCTTCATGTGGGCGCATCCGGGGAAGAAGCTGCTCTTCATGGGCGGCGAGTTCGCGCAGCGACGCGAGTGGAACCACGACCGCTCGCTCGACTGGCACCTGCTGGAGCTGCCGCAGCACGCGGGCATCCAGCGCCTGGTGCGCGACCTGAACGCCACGATGCGCAGCCGCCCCGCCCTGCACCAGCGCGACGTGCGTCCCGACGGTTTCGAGTGGATCGACCATGCCGACGCCGACCAGAGCGTCTATGCCTTCGTGCGGCACGGCGAGGGCGATGCGCCGCCGGTGGTCGCCATCTGCCACTTCACGCCGGCGGTGCGCCACGGCTACCGCATCGGCATGCCGCGCGCCGGGCGCTGGCGCGAGATCCTCAACACCGACTCGGCCTGGTACGGCGGCAGCGATGCCGGCAATGCCGGGGCGACGATGCATACCGAGCCGGTGGGCGCGCACGGCCGCCCGCAGTCCCTCGTCCTGACCTTGCCGCCGCTGGCGACGATCTACCTGGAGTGGCAGGCGTGAAGCACCCCACCCATCTGCTCACCGGTCGCCCCTGGCCCCTGGGCGCGACCGTGACCGAGGAGGGCGTGAACTTCGCGCTGTTCTCCGCCCATGCCACGCAGGTGTGGCTGTGCCTGTTCGACGACGCCGGCCGCGAGACCGTGCGCCTGCCGCTGCCGCGGCGCACCGAGGACGTCTGGCACGGGCTGCTGCCGGGCGCCGGCGCGGGGCTCACCTACGGCTATCGGGTGGAGGGGCCGCATGCGCCCGAGCACGGCCATCGCTTCAATCCGGCCAAGCTCCTTCTCGATCCCTACGCCCGTCGCCTGGCCGGCCGCTTCGTCTGGAGCGACGACCATCTCGACAACGATGCCGACAACGCCCGCTACACCGTGCGCGCCGTGGTGGACGCGAGCGAGTTCGACTGGCGCGGCGACCGGCCTCCCATGGTGCCGATGGAGGACAGCGTCCTCTACGAGGTGCACGTCAAGGGCGCGACAATGATGCACCCCGAGGTGCCGCCGCGCGACCGCGGTCGCTACCGGGGCCTCGCCTCGCCCGCCTTCGTGGACCACCTGAAGCGCATCGGCGTCACCGCCGTGAACCTGCTGCCCGTCCACCAGGCGCTCGACGAGCGGCCGCTGGTCGAGCGGGGCCTGGTCAACTACTGGGGCTACAACACGCTCGCCTTCTTCGCGCCGGATGCCCGCTTCGCGGAAGCCGACCCGGTGGCGGAGTTTCGCGAGATGGTGCGCGGCCTGCACGAGGCCGGCATCGAGGTGATCCTCGACGTGGTGTACAACCACACCGCCGAGGGCGACCACCGCGGACCCATCCTCTCGTTTCGCGGCATCGACAACGCCTGCTACTACCGGCTGCTGCCCAACGAGCCGCAGCACTACGAGAACCTCACCGGCACCGGCAATGCGCTCGACGCGAGCCATCCGCGCGTGATGCAGCTCGTGCTCGACTCGCTGCGCTACTGGGCGCAGGAGATGCACGTCGACGGCTTCCGCTTCGACCTCGCGACGGTGCTCGGGCGCAAGGCCCCGCATCGCGGCTCGGCCTTCGTCGCGCGCGCGGCGCTCTTCCAGGCCATCGCCCAGGACCCGGTGCTCGCGCGCGTGAAGCTCATCGCGGAGCCCTGGGACCTCGGCCCCGGGGGCTACCAGCTCGGCAACTTCCCCGCGGGCTGGAGCGAATGGAACGACCGCTACCGCGACCAGGTGCGCTCGTTCTGGGTGCGCAAGGCGGTGTACCGCGGCGAGATCGCCTCGCGCATCGCCGGCTCGCGCGACATCTTCGGCCATCACCGCCGCTCGCCCACCGCGAGCATCAACTACGTCGCCTCGCACGACGGCTTCACCCTGCACGACGTGGTGAGCTACAACCAGCGCCACAACGAGGCCAACGGCGAGGACAACCGCGACGGCGTGGCCGAGAACCACAGCTGGAACTGCGGCGTCGAGGGCCCCACCACGCTGCTCGCGATCACCGCGCTGCGCGCGCGGCTCAAGCGCGCCCTGCTCGCGACGCTGTTCCTCTCGCAGGGCGTGCCGATGCTGCTGGGCGGCGACGAGATCGGCCGCACCCAGGGCGGGAACAACAATGCCTACTGCCAGGACGGGCCCGTCTCCTGGTTCGACTGGGCGCATGCCGACGCCTCGCTCGCGGCGTTCGTGGCCAAGCTCGCCGCGCTGCGCCGACGCTACCCGCAGCTGCGCCGCCACACCTGGCTCGAGGGCAGGGAGGACGAGAAGGGCCGGCGCGACATCATCTGGCTCAACCGCCGCGGCGAGGAAATGAACGAGCGCCAGTGGGGCGAATGGGGCCGCTACGCCTTCGGGTTCGTGCTGGGCCCGATGAGCGCATCCGATGCGGCCGCGGCCGGCGCCTCGCCCGCCGAGGGCGCGGAGGAATCGCCCGAGCTGCTGGTGCTGCTCAATGGCGAGGCGAGCGACTGGAACATGCCGATCCCGGCCGGCGAATGGCGGCCGGTGCTCGACACCGGCCAGCGCGACGGCGAACCCGACGACACGACGCCCGTCTCCGGCGAATGGCTGCTCAAGGCGCGCAGCCTCGCCCTCTTCGAGCGCGCGGGATGACGATCCCCGTCCCGACGCGCGCGAGCGGCGTGCTGCTGCATCCGACCTCGCTGCCGGGGCCGCTCGGCGCGGGCGACTTCGGCGATGCCGCCTACCGCTTCGTGGACTGGCTCGCCGAGGCCGGCATGGGCCTGTGGCAGGTCCTGCCGCTCGCGCCGGCAGGCGAGGGCGACTCGCCCTACATGAGCCCGTCGGCCTTCGCGATCGACCCGGCGCTGATCGACCTCGCGGCGCTGCGCGACCAGCGCCTGCTCGCGCCCGATGCCCTCGATCGCGAGCGGCTGCCCGCCGAGTTCGCGCAGGCCGGCCGGCGCGCGGCCTTCGCGGCCAACCGCGAATTCCGCATGGCCCGGCTGCGCGAGGCGGCCGACCGCTGGGCGGAGCTGCGCGAGCCGCGCGGCTTCGAGTCCTTCTGCGTGGCCGAGGCGCACTGGCTCGACGACTACGCCCGCTTCATGGCGATCTCGCAGGCCTGGCCGGGCCGGCCGTGGCAGGCGTGGCCCGCCGAGCTGCGCAACCGCGAAGCGGCCGCGCTCGCCAAGGTGGATGCGAGCTGCGAGGACGACATCCGCTTCTGGAAGTTCTGCCAGTGGATCGCCTGGCGACAGTGGTCGGCCCTGCGCGCGCATGCCAACCGCCGCGGCATCCGCGTGATCGGCGATGCGCCGATCTTCGTCGCCGGCCACAGCGCCGACGTGTGGGCGCATCGCGAGCTCTTCGCGCTGGAGAAAGACGGCAGCTGCTCGCGCGTGGCGGGCGTGCCCCCGGACTACTTCAGCCCCTTCGGCCAGCGCTGGGGCAACCCGGTGTACGACTGGAAGGCGAACAAGGCGCAGGGCTACCGCTGGTGGATCGAGCGGCTGCGCCGCCAGGCCGCGCTCGCCGACCTCGTGCGGCTCGACCACTTCCGCGGCTTCGCCGCCGGCTGGGAGATTCCTGCCGATGCGCCGGACGCCACGAGCGGGCGCTGGCGCCCGGGCCCGGGCGCGGACTTCTTCGAGGCGGTGCGCGACGCGCTGGGCGGGCTGCCGCTCATCGCCGAGGACCTCGGCACCATCACGCCCGACGTGATCGCGCTGCGCGAGCGCTTCGGGCTGCCCGGGATGCGGGTGCTGCAGTTCGCCTTCGCCGAGGGCCCCGACCAGCCCTACCTGCCGCACAACCTCACGCCCGACTCGGTCGTCTATACCGGCACCCACGACAACGACACCACCCGCGGCTGGTTCGCGCAGGCGAGCGCGAAGGAGCGGCGCATGGCGCAGATCTACTTCAAGACCGACGGCAGCGAGATCCACTGGGACCTGATCCACGCGGCCTCGCAGTCGGTGGCGCGCTTCGCGATCTGGCCGCTGCAGGACGTGCTGGGCGCGGGCTCGGACGAGCGCATGAACCGCCCGGGCATCGCCACGGGCAACTGGGACTGGCGCTTCGACTTCGGCCGCATCGAGCCGTGGCACACGCGCCGGCTGCGCGAGATCTCGGCCGTGCACGGCCGCAATGGGGCGACGCTGCCGGAGCCCTAGCGGCCCGTGACGAGCTGGCGCACCGCGCCCAGCAGGAAGACGAGGTTGGTGCGCAGGTAGCGGCCGACGAGCCGGCGCGGCTCGCGCCACAGGCGCCAGGCCCACTCCAGTCCGGACTTCTGCATCCAGAGCGGCGCGCGCCGGACGGTGCCGGCATGGAAGTCGAAGGCGGCGCCCACGCCGATCATCACGCCCTTGACGAGGCCGCGCTGGCGGGCCATCCACAGCTCCTGCTTGGGACAGCCGAGGCCGACGAACACGACCTGCGCGCCCGAGTCGTTGATGCGTTCGAGGAAGTCCGCCTCGAGTTCCGGCGGCCATTCGCCCCAGGGCGGCGCGAGCCTGCCCACCACCTGCAGGCCGGGGAAGTCGCGCTGCAGGCGCTGCTCGAGCAGCGCGAGCGTGCGCGGCGTGCTGCCGAAGAGGAAGATCTTCTCGCCGCGGCCGGCCGCCTCGCCGCAGTAATGCCACATGAGGTCGGGCCCGGCGATGCGCTCCTGGCGCCTGCGCCGCAGGAGCGAGAGGAACCAGGCAACCGGCATGCCGTCGGCGGTGCACAGGTCGGCATCCTCGATGGCGGCCTTGAGCACCGGGTCCTTGCGGGCGGTGACGATGGAGTGAACGTTGCAGGTGACGACGATGCGCTGCTCGCCGCGGCGGACCCAGTGGGCGATGCGGTTGAGCGTCTCGCGCCAGGTGGCGACGTCGATGGGCATGCCCAGGACGGGAATCCGTGTGCGGATCTCCTCGTCGTTGGCGGCCTCGAGCGGGCCGTCGGTTCTCGTTTCCGACACGACCGCGGGAACGGGCCTGCCGGGCACCTTGCCCTGCCCGCCGCTCGCGATGCCGGCGTCGATCTGCATGTTCTCCCTCCCCGCGGCAGTGATAGCACATCCCTGCCTCGAGGGGGAGAGATTCAGCCTGGATTCACCCTGAAAGCGGACCGAGCCTCACCATAAATGGTGAGAAGTCGTTCGATGTTGCGCCGCGGCGTCCAGTGCGCCAGGTAGTGGGCGCGGGCCCGACGGCCGCGCCGGGCCAGTTCGCCGGGCTCGGCGCGCGCCCGCCGGATCGCATCGACCCAGGCGGCGGCATCGCCCGGCGGCAGCAGCCAGCCGGTGGCCCCGTCCACGACCAGCTCGCGCAGCGCCCCCTGGTCGCTCGCGAACACCGGCAGGCCCAAGGCGTGGGCCTCCACCAGGCTGCGGGGGAAGTTCTCGTGGCCCACGCTGGGCAGCAGCAGCGCGGCGGCGCGGGCCATCTCGTGGCGCACGCGCCCCGCGGGCTGCTCGCCCAGCAGCGCCACGTTAGGCAGGCCCGCCAGCCGCCCGGCCTCCGGGCCGTCGCCCAGCACCCGGATGCGCAGCTCCGGCGCGGCGAGCGCGATCGAGGCGAGCGTGCCCACGCCCTTGTCGGCCACCAGGCGACCGACGAAAAGGAGCGCGTCGTCACGCGCCGCGCCGGCCGCCTCGGCGGCGCGAACGGCCGCGGTCGCCCCGGCGACGCCGTCGTCCTCCAGCGGGTCCGGCACGAAGTTGGGCTTGACCGCGATGCGCGCGGCCGGCAGGCCGCCCGCCACGAACACGCCGCGGCTGAACTCCGAGAGCGCGATGAAACGGGCGACCTTGCGTCGCCAGGTGCCGAGGGCGCGGTGCGCGGCGAGCATCGCGACGACCGCCCCGGTGGCGGCCCGCGACTCGCGGTAGCAGGCATGGCGCAGCGCCGGCAGCGGGAGGCGGCCGACGCAGTCCATGCATGCGGCCCCGTCGCGCTGGAGCATGCCCTGCGGGCAGACGAGCCGGAAGTTGTGCAGCGTCTGCACCCAGGGCACGCCCGCGCCGGCCGCCGCCCAGGCGAGCGCCGGCGACAGCGCGGGGAAGGTGTTGTGGGCATGGACGATGTCCGGGCGGAACGCGGCGATCGTCCGTGCGAGCTCGCGGGCCGGCCCGGGCGCCCAGACGGTGTCGCGCACCAGGCGCAGCGGCCCGCGCCCCTCGAGCTCATCGTTGTGCCGCTCGAAGACCTCCACCTGCTGGCCGGACTCGCGCAGCAGCGCGACCTCGTCCTCGAAGACGGCGTCCTCGCCGCCGCGCCGCCGGTAGCGGGCATGCACGACGAGGACGCGAAGCGGCCGCGAGGGGAGCGTCCCGGTCGCCGGCCCGGCCACCTCGCCCTCGGCCGGCGAGCTCAGGCGTGTGCCGACTGGAGCCGCATCAGCAGCGTCACCAGTTCCACCTGCCGGCTGACGCCCGCCTTGCGCTTGGCGTGCTTGAGATGCGTGCGGACCGTCTCGACCGAGCAATTGCGGGCCTGTGAGATCTCCTGGGTGGAGGCATTCTGGTACAGGCGCCAGACGGTGTCGAACTCGGTGGGCGTCCAGCCGAACAGCTTCGCGGTGCGCGCCGCGAGCGAGGCGGTGTCGGTTTTCGGGGCGGGGCGGGCCACCAGCAGCGCCGTGGCGCCCGTCAGCGAGATGACGCCGCGGCTGCGGCCGATCGCACGCACCTCGAGCATCTGGTCGGTGGACTCGCCCGCGGGCCCCAGCGCCGTGGTGAGCGTGGGCAGCGGCCGGGAACGACCGGGCAGGCCGCCGTGCGCCACGCCGTCGATCCCCGGGACCGGATGCAGCACCGGGCGGAAGCCCGTGGCGATGGTGCCCGAGTCCAGGTGCGCGCGCAGCCAGGCCGACGCCTCGGCCGAGACGGGCCTGAGCGCGCCGCCGTCGAGCTCGAACAGGCCCTGGTCGATGAGCATCGACCCGGCCGAGTTCGTCTGCAGCAACTGGCCCGTGGCGCCGAGCACGAACATGGCGGGCTCGCGGCCGTAGCCGTCGTCCACGCGCGCCCGGACCAGCTCGGTGCCGAAGCGCTCGGCCTGCACCAGCACGGGGCCGAGGTCGCGGATGGTCTCCTCGTCGCGCTCGTCGAAGTCCTCCTGGTCCGGGCCCCGGTGCCAGCTCACGACGAAGGGCCGCGCCCGCGGGGCCTCGGGAGTGACGACCAGCGCCCGCATGTGGCGGATGCGGTTGGGCACCAGGAAGTCGGTGTAGAACTCGGTCTCGTGGAGCGCCGGGCCGGTGCAGAGGTCACTGCCGCGGACGAGCCGGGCGCGGCCCGGGGCCGGCGGCGGGACCCGCGCCCACCAGGTATCGACGTGGTGGAAGTACTCGTAGTAGCGCCGGATGGTTCCGTGCGCGAGGCCCAGCTCGCAGGCCGGGCGATGGTCCACGCTCGGTGCCGTGGACATGATGAACGCGGAGCTCGCCCTGAGGCACCGGGACGTCGCCTGGAGGAACTCCATCCACCGGGCGCCGTCGAGCACCGCCTCGAACAACGTTTCCTTTGCAGCGCAACAACTGACAGCCATCGAATCTCGTCCGTCCGTCGACTTTCCGACGGACGCCCCCCTTGTCCATGAGACACTCTCGTGACGAGGCGCCCATGTTGTGTTTTTCGCAATGCAATACCCAATTCTTATTAGGGGATCCGGCGCCAAGGTGGGTCATCCCATCTCTTGACTAGTAAGAAAGAATTAGCCCATCAAACCCATACGGGTTAGTACGTGCCAGATGCCGCCGATGATCTCGCGGGCTCCGTGCGCCGCAACGCCTCCGACGCTTCGGAGGTTTCCCTGAACCGCAGCGCCGATTCGGCCGCCTGGCGCGTGCTCGGCGCGGCCATCACGCGACCCCGTCCGTGGCTTCGCTGGCTCGCCGGGATCACCTGCATGGCGCTCGTCGTGGCCATGTTCTGGCTGGGCAGCCGGCCGGGCGCCGCGGCCTTCATCCCCACCCCGCCCTGGGACCGGCTGCTGCACTTCGTGGTGTACGGCGGCTACGCCACGCTCGCCTGGGTGGCGTCCGGCGGCCGCGGCCTGCACGCGGTGCTGGTGGCGCTCGCCATCGGCTTCACGGACGAGGGGCTGCAGTCGCTCGCGCCGGGCCGGACCGCCGACTGGACCGACATCGCGGCCGATGCCGCCGGCGCGCTGGTGGCGGTCGGCGTGCTCGGCGCCCTGCGCAGGCGCCTCGCGCCGGTGGTGGGCAGCTAGGCCAGGCGCGCCCCCAATGCGCCGGAACTAGGCCGAACGCACGGGCTCCGCGCCCTCCGCGTCCAGGCCCAGCTCGGCCCGGCCCGCGACGATGGCCGCGGGATTCGTCGCGCACAGCAAGGTGGCGAGATCCGCGTCGTAGGTATCGCGCAGCCGGCACCAGGCATCGATCAGCACCGGCGGCCGGTAGCGCAGGTTGTGGGCATCGGTGGCCACGGCGGTGACCTGCTCGCGACGCAGCAGTTCATGGGCCGTGTCGAAGGCGCGCTGGCCGAACCAGCCGCAGACCGAGGCCGCCGTGAGCTGCAGCAGGCACCCCTCGCGCACGAAGGGCTCGATCGCGTCCGGCGAACGCATCACCGCCTTGTTGCGCTCCGGGTGGGCGATCATCGGCACGATGCCCGCGCGCATCAGCCAGCGCACCGCGTTGAGCGCGCCCACGGGAATGTGCCCGTCGGGGAACTCCAGCAGCATCACCTTTGCGCCCTGCCAGCCGCCCAGCAGGGGCGCGCGGCCATCGACGGCCATCTCGAGCGACTCCGGCGTGAGGTGCACCTCGCCGCCCAGGTGCAGTTCGAGCGCGATGCCGGCCGATTCCAGCGCCTTGCGGAAGGCGGCGAATTCGGGCCGCAGGCTGGGGAGATCGTTGTCGAAGCGGCCCGGAAAGACGTGCGGCGTGAGGATCGCGGTGGAAATGCGCGACACGGCCGCGGCCTTGGCCAGCCCCAGGCCGGCCTGGAGGTCCTGCGCGCCGTCGTCCACCCAGGGCAGGAGATGACAGTGGATGTCGACCAGGTCCGGAATATCCGCGTACTGCTGCATGAGGCCAGCATACCAGTGAGGCGCGGGAAGGGAAGGAAATGGATCACCCCTATTCCGGAAGATGCCCGGCCGGCCGCCAAACCCATACGAACGATCTACGCTCGGCACTGGCAATCGATTCGAAAATGGATATACTGCGGCTTATTCAGCCATGGCGCCCCGCATTAGCCGCGGGCGTCGCGGGTGGATCCTCCCGCAATAACATCCCGCAACCATTAAGGCAGCCAGCTACATGTCAAGCTATCGCGATTACCTTGCGCAAATCGAGGAGCTCAAGCAAAAGGCCGAGGAGGCCCGCAAGAAAGAGCTCGCGGAAGTCATCAACGACATCAAGGCGAAGATCGCCGAGCATGGCCTGACCGCCGCCGATCTCGGGCTGGCGGGCGGCGGGCGGCGCAGCGCGCCGGCCCCGCGCAGCGGTGGCAAGGTGCCGCCCAAGTACCGTGGCCCCAACGGCGAGCTCTGGACGGGCCGGGGCCGCAAACCCGCATGGGTGGTGGCCCAGCTGAACAGCGGCCGCTCGCTGTCGGAGTTCGAGATCCGCTAGGGCCGTCGGGCTCCCCGATATCGATACTCGCGCGTGTCGCCGGCGGGCGGCGCGCGCGATTTAATGCATCGCAATAACTCGAACATCCCGCCATCCGGAGACGAAGCACCATGTGGAACCGAATCGGCAAGCTCCCGCAGATGCTGGCCGCGGCCGGCGTCGCCTTCCTCCTGGCCTCGCAACCCGCCTTCGCGAAGGAAATCCCCACCGCCGATCCCGAGGACGTCGGACTTTCCGAAAAGCGCCTCCAGCGCATCGGCACCTGGCTCGAATCCGAGATAGCCGCCAATAAGATTCCGGGGGCCGTGGTATTGGTCGCCCGGCGCGGCAGGATCGCCTATTACGAGGCATTCGGCCGGCTCGGCCCGGGCTCGGACGAGCCCATGCCGAAAGATGCGATCTTCCGGATCTATTCCATGACGAAACCCATCGCCACCGTCGCGGCGATGACGCTCGTCGAGGAAGGCAAGCTGCGGCTCGAGACGCCCATCGCCACCTACATCCCCGCCTTCAAGGACATGAAGGTCGCGGTCGAGAAGCCCGCGGCGGACGGCGGCCAGCCCACCGTGGAGATGCAGCCGGCACGCCGGCCCATCACGGTGCAGGACCTCATGCGCCACACCTCGGGGCTCACCTACGGCTTCTTCGGCAAGAGCCCGGCCAAGCAGGCCTACCTCGACAACAACATCGGCACGCATGCCGAGCTCACGCTCGAGGAGTTCGCCGACAGGATCGCCGCCATGCCGCTCGGCTTCCATCCCGGCACCACGTGGGACTACAGCTACTCCACCGACGTCCTCGGCCGCGTGGTCGAGGTGGTGGCCGGCAAGCCGCTGGAGGACGTCCTGCGCGAGCGGGTCTTCGGGCCCCTCGACATGAACGACACCGCCTTCTACGTCACCGACCCGGAGAAGCAGAAGCGCATCGCCGAGCCCTTCGAGGACGACCGCACCATCGGCGCCGGCGCGGTGTTCAACGACCCGCGGGTGGCGGGCAAGATGCAGTCGGCGGGCGGCGGCCTCACCGGCACCGCGCGCGACTACGCCCGCTTCGCGCAGATGCTGGTCAACGGCGGCGCGCTGGGCGACACCCGCATCCTGGGGACCGCCACCCTCGCCTACATGACCACCGACCACCTCGGCAGCGCCATCGACAAGGGCAAGCTCTACCTGCCGGGCCCCGGCTACGGCTTCGGCCTGGGCTTCGGGGTGCGGACCGAGGGCGGCATCGCGCCCTACCCGGGGAGCGTCGGCGAATACTACTGGGGCGGCGCCGGCGGCACCTACTTCTGGGTCGATCCGAAGCAGGAACTCACCGTCGTCTTCATGATGCAGTCGCCGAAGAACCGGGTGCCGTATCGCAGCGTGATCCG
>CAZDYQ010000069.1:0-17462 GCA_964509685.1 uncultured Burkholderiaceae bacterium | reverse complement strand
GGTGCAGCTGGGCGAGGCCGAAGCGCTCGGCATGCTCGATCACCATCAGGCTCGCGTTGGGCACATCCACCCCGACCTCGATCACCGTCGTGGCCACCAGCACGGCGATCTCGCCGCGAGCGAATCCGTCCATCACCGCCTGCTTCTCCGCCGGCGGCAGGCGGCCGTGCACGAGGCCGACCCTGAGCGGCGCGAGTGCCTCGGACAGCTGGCGATGCGTCTCGATCGCGGTCTGCAGCTCGAGCGCCTCGCGCTGCCGTCGCCCGGGCGCTCGGGCACCGGCCCGGGAGGGACCGGCATCGCCCCCATCTCCCGCCTGGACGTCGGGATCGGCGGCATCGTCGATCAGGGGGCAGACCCAGTACACCTGGCGCCCCTCGCGGGCGGCCGCGGCGACCCGCTCGACCAGCTCCTCGCGCCTCGATTCGGGCAGCAGGCGGGTGACCACGGGCGTCCGGCCCGGCGGCAGCTCGTCGATCACCGTGACCTCCAGGTCCGCGTAGTACGTCATCGCGAGCGTCCGCGGGATCGGGGTGGCGCTCATCATGAGCTGGTGCGGCAGCCGGTCGCCGGCCTTGCCCGCGAGGCGCAGCCGCTGCGCGACGCCGAACCGGTGCTGCTCGTCCACGACGACCAGGCCCAGCGAGGGGAACTCCACCCCGTCCTCGATGAGGGCATGCGTGCCCACCAGCAGGTCGACCTCGCCGCGGGCGACCGCCTCGCGCAGCTCGCGGCGTTCGCGCTCGCGCAGTGAACCGGTCAGCAGCTCGACGCGAATGCCGATCGCCTCGAATGCCGGCCGCAGCTTGCGGGCATGCTGCTCGGCCAGGATCTCCGTGGGCGCCATGAAGGCGGCCTGGTGGCCGCTGCCGATCGCCTGGGCGGCGGCGAGCGCCGCGACCACCGTCTTGCCGCTGCCCACGTCGCCCTGCAGCAGCCGGTTCATCGGCGTCGGCCGGGCGAGGTCCTCGCGAATCTGCGCCCACGCCCGCTCCTGGGCGGCGGTCAGCCCGAAGGGCAGGGATTCCCGCAGGCGCGCTGCGAGGCCCCCGTCCCGCAGCGGCGCCGCCTCGTGCGCGCTGCGCGCCGCCCGGGCTCGACGCAGGGAGACCTGCTGCGCGAGGAGTTCGTCGAGGATGATCCGCCTCCAGGCGGGATGCGAGCGGTCCGCGAGCGCCCCGGCATCGACGTCGGGCGGCGGCGCGTGCAGGAACCGCAGGGCCTCGGCGAAGCCGGGCAGGCGCAGCCGTCCGAGCGCCGCGGGCGGCAGGGTCTCGACGAGCTCGGTCCGCACCAGGGCCCGGGCGATCGCGCGGCGCAGGGCGGCCTGGCCGATACCGGCCGCCGACGGATAGACCGGCGTCAGGCGGTCCGGCAGTGCCATGCCTTCGTGCGCGAGGCGGTACTGCGGATGGACCATCTCGAAGCCGAACAGGCTCTCGCGCGGTTCCCCCGCCACGCGCAGGCGCTTGCCCGGCACGAGCTGCCTGGCCTGCGAGCCGTAGAAGTGGAAGAAGCGCAGGCCGATGCGTCCGGTGGCATCGGCGAGCTCGACCGACAGGATCCGGCGCGGGCGCTGCCTGACCTCGACCCGGACGATCTCGCCCTCGACCTGCGCCGCGACGCCGGCGACGAGGTCCCCGATCGGCGTGATCCGCGTCAGGTCCTCGTAGCGCAACGGAAGGTGGAGGACGAGATCCTGGACGCGCCGGATGCCGAGCTTCGCGAAGCGCTCGATGTCGATGTCCACGGGCGGCCCGCCGCCGATTGCCCAGGCCCCGTCAGTCGAGGACCATTACCGCCTCGACCTCGAACAGCGCCCCCCTGGGCAGGCTGGCGATGCCGACGGTGGCGCGCGCGGGGAACGGCTCCGCGAAGAACTCCTGCATGATCTCGTTGGCCACCGGGAAGCGCGCGAGGTCCGTGAGGTAGAGCGTCAGCTTCACGCAGTCGGCAAGCGACCCGCCCGCGGCCGAGGCGACCGCCGCGAGGTTCCTGAACGCCTGCCGGACCTGGGCCTCGAAGCCGCCCGCGACGATCTCCCCGGTCGCCGGGTCGAGCGGGATCTGGCCGGAGAGATAGACGGTGTTGCCGGCCCTGATGGCCTGCGAATAGGGGCCGATCGCCGCGGGCGCATCCGGCGTCGAAACGATCTGCTTGCTCATGGGCTGTCCGTGCGTGAAGGATGGGTGCGGCCGGGGTGTTCCCCTGGCTTTCTCACAGGGGCGCAACCGGCGTGAAGATCCTCTCGACCATCAGCGCGAGGACGCTCATGCCGAGCAGGTTGCCGAAGAACAGCGAGAGGATGGCGACCATCACGACACCGACGCCATTCTGCGAACGCAGGGTGCTGTGGGGATTGAAGCGGGCGTCCCAGGCCTCGTCGCTGATGAGCGCGATCCGGATGGCCTCGCCCAGCGAAACCAGGGTCACGCCCGCGGCGATGAAGAACGGCCACTGGCGGTACCATTCGTCGAACTGCAGCGCGGTCCCGAGCAGGGGCATCGCGATCAGCGGATACACCCACCAGAACCGGCGCCCGAGGTAGTAGTGATGGGCTCCGACCGTTCCGGCGAGCATCGCCAGCCACGCCGCCACCGCGCGTGACCGGAAATCGACGTCCTCTCCGGCGTGATTCATGGAATGCATGCCCGGATTCTAGCCGAGCCCCATGGCCCGCAAGGCCGCCGGGCCATCCGGCGGGGGGTATCGCTCCGGGTTTATGATCAGGGCCCCGTCCCGCTCCGCCCGCTCCGATGGACGAAACCCGCTCCGACACGGCCGCGTCCGCGCCGGCCGAGGATTCCGATCGCCACGAAGGCGCCTGGCTCGGCGCGCACCTGCGCGATGCGCGAGCCCGCGCCCGCGATTCGGTGATCCGGGTCCGTGGCGCGCGCCAGAACAACCTGCGCAATCTCTCGCTCGACATCCGCACGAACGAGCTGGTCGTGGTGACGGGGGTGTCCGGATCGGGCAAGTCGTCGCTCGTCTTCGACACCATCTACGCCGAGGGCCAGCGGCGCTATGTCGAGACCTTCTCGGCCTATGCGCGGCAATTCCTCGACCGGATGGACAAGCCCCACGTCGATGCGATCGAGGGCATCCCGCCGGCGATCGCGATCGACCAGACGAACCCGGTCCGCACGTCCCGGTCCACCGTCGGGACGATGACCGAGATCAACGACCATCTCAAGCTGATGTTCGCGCGGGCGGCGACGCTCTACTGCCGGCGCTGCGCCCGCCCGGTGCGTCGCGACGATGTCGCCGGCGTCGTCGACGAGCTCTTGCGACGCGCCCGCGAGGCGGGAGACCCGCGCCTCGTCGTGACCTTCCCGGTTACGGTCCCGGCGGGCTTCGGCGACGAGGAAGTGGCCGGGCATCTCTCGGCGCAGGGGTACACCCGGGTCCAGGAGCGGCGTCCCGCCGCGGAGGGCTCGGTGGTGCTCGCGGTGGTGCAGGATCGGTTCCGCGCCGCAACGGCACCCCGGTCGCGGATTTCCGAGTCCGTCGAGACCGCCTTCCGCCAGGGCCATGGCCACATCGAGATCTTCGTGCTCGGCGACGACGGCGAGGTGGCGCAGCGCTGGCCCTACAGCACGGAGCTGCATTGCGCGCACTGCGGCATCGACTACGCCGATCCGCTGCCGAGCCTGTTCTCCTTCAACTCGCCGCTGGGCGCCTGCGAGACCTGCCGGGGCTTCGGCCGCGTGATCGGCATCGATCTCGGCCTCGTCATCCCCGACGAATCGCTGAGCCTGTCGGAGGGCGCCATCAAGCCGTGGCAGACCCCGAGCTTCAAGGAATGCCAGGACGACCTCGAGCGACACGCGCGAATCGCCGGCGTTCCCCTCGACCGGCCCTGGCGCGAGCTCGACGAGGCGCATCGGCGCTGGGTCATCGAGGGCGCGCCGGACTGGACCGGCAAGTGGCAGAGCCAGTGGTACGGCATCCGTCGCTTCTTCGACTGGCTCGAGTCGAAGGCCTACAAGATGCACATCCGGGTACTGCTGTCGAAGTACCGCGCCTACACGCCCTGCATCGCCTGCGGCGGGGCCCGCCTGCAGCCCGACGCCCTCCTGTGGCGGATCGGCGATGCGGAACTCGCCGCGCTCGCCCTCGGGGAAGCGGACCCGCAGCATGCCAGGCCGCGCTTCATGCCGGTCGGTGTCGAGTGGGACGAGGCGATGCTGCGCTCCCTGCCCGGCCTGTCGCTGCACGACCTCATGCTCCTGCCGATCGAGCGGGTGCGCCGGTTCTTCGACCTGATGGTTCCGCCGGCCGGCGGCCGGCGCCGGGCGCTCGACGAGGCGGTCGACATGCTGCTGATCGAGCTGCGCGCGCGGCTCGCGTTCCTGTGCGACGTGGGGCTCGGCTACCTCACGCTCGATCGCCAGTCCCGGACGCTCTCGGGCGGCGAAGTCCAGCGCATCAACCTGACCACGGCCCTCGGCACCGCGCTCGTCAATACGCTGTTCGTTCTCGACGAGCCTTCGATCGGGCTTCATCCGCGCGACATGGGCCGGATCATCGACGTGATGCTCCGGCTGCGCGACGCCGGCAACTCCCTCCTGGTCGTCGAGCACGATCCGCAGGTGATGTTCGCGGCCGACCGGCTGATCGACATCGGTCCCGGGCCGGGCGAGCGCGGCGGACGGATCGTCTTCGACGGCCGTCCCGACGAGGCCCGGTTCGCCGACACCCTCACCGGACGCTACCTCGGCGGCAGGCTGCGCATCGAGCCGGGTCGGCGTCGCCCCGTCACGAGCTCCACGCCGAGGCTCATCGTGGAGGGCGCCCGCGCCCACAACCTGCGCGGCATCGATGTCGAGTTCCCTCTCGGCCGGCTGGTCTGCGTCACCGGCGTGTCGGGCAGCGGCAAGTCCACCCTGGTGCAGAACGTGCTGCTGCCCGCCCTGCTCAAGGCCCGGGGCAAGCCGACCGAAGCGCCCGGCGAGTACACGAGGCTGCTCGGCGAGGACTGGATCGACGACGTCGTGTTCGTCGACCAGTCCCCGATCGGCAAGACCGCGCGGAGCAACCCGGCGAGCTATGTAGGCGCCTTCGACGCCGTGCGCAAGCTGTTCGCCGCCGCCCCGCTCGCACGCGAGCGCGGCTACACCGCCGGCACGTTCAGCTTCAATGCGGGTGACGGCCGGTGCCCGACCTGCGGGGGCACGGGCTTCGAGCATGTCGAGATGCAGTTCCTCTCCGACGTGTACCTGCGCTGCCCCGACTGCGACGGCCGGCGTTTCCGAGACGAGATCCTCGAGGTACGCATAGCCGGGGCGGCGAATGCTCGACGGGCGGACGGCAACCCCTTCGGCCCACTGTCGATCGCCGAGGCGCTCGAGCTGACGGTGAGCGACGCGCTCGCCTTCTTCGGCGACTCCCGCGAGGTGCGGACCAGGCTGCAGCCGCTCGTCGACGTGGGCCTCGACTACCTCCGCCTCGGACAGCCCGTGCCGACGCTGTCGGGAGGCGAGGCGCAACGCCTGAAGCTCGCAGGTTTCCTCGCCGAGGCCGCCACCGGCGCGGCGGGGAGCCCGTCCGGCGCGCGGTTCGCCCGGGCGGGGCAGCGCGGCACGCTCTTCATCTTCGACGAGCCCACCACGGGCCTGCATTTCGACGATGTCGCCCGCCTGCTCGGCGCCTTCGGCAAGCTGCTCGACGCGGGCCATTCGCTGCTCGTCATCGAGCACAACCTGGACATGATCGCGGCCGCGGACTGGCTCGTGGACCTCGGGCCGGAGGGCGGGGACGGCGGCGGCCGCGTGGTGGCCACCGGCACGCCGGAGCAGGTCGAGGCGGTGCCGGAATCGCACACGGGCCGGGCGCTGGCCGAGTACCGGCGCGCCATCGGCGCCGCCCCCGTCCTGCGCGAACCTCGCCCCGCGGGCGGCGCCGTGCGCGAGCGCGGCCGCGACGCAATCTTCGTGCACCATGCCCGCGAGCACAATCTCAAGAACATCGACGTCGAGATTCCGCGCGACGCTCTCACGGTCGTCACGGGCGTGTCCGGATCGGGCAAGTCCACGCTCGCGTTCGATGTCGTGTTCGGCGAGGGGCAGCGTCGCTACCTCGAGTCGCTCAACGCCTATGCGCGCCAGTTCGTGCAGCCGGCCTCGCGCCCGGACATCGACGGCATCTTCGGCGTGCCGCCCACGGTGGCGATCGAGCAGCGTACCAGCCGGGGCGGACGCAAGAGCACCGTCGCCACGCTGACCGAGATCTACCATTTCCTGCGCCTGCTCTACGTCAGGACGGGCATCCAGCACTGTCCCGACTGCAACGTGCCGATCGAGCCGCAGTCGTTCGACGACATCGCGGCGCGCATCCTGCGCGACTACCGCGGGCGGCGGATCGGGTTGCTCGCCCCTCTCGTGGTGGCGCGCAAGGGCGTCTATACCGACCTCGCCAAGTGGGCGGCCGCGCGAGGCTTCACCCACCTGCGCGTGGACGGCCGCTTCCTGCCGACCGAGCGCTTCCCGCGGCTCGACCGCTACGTCGAGCACGACATCGAGCTGCCGGTGGCGGACGTCACCGTCGATCCGGCCAACGAGGCCGAGCTGCGCCGGGCGCTGGCCGATGCGCTCGAACGGGGCCGCGGCCTCGTCATGGTCGCCGACTCGCTCGATGCCCTCGCGGCGGCGATCGAGCGAGGCGACCCGAGCGGCGCCAGCGTGCCGCTGCCGACACGCCTGTTCTCGACGAAGCGCGCCTGCGCGAGTTGCGGCACGAGCTTCCCCGAACTCGATCCGCGGCTGTTTTCCTTCAACTCGAAGGCCGGGTGGTGCCCGCAGTGCATGGGCACCGGCGTACGGCTGCCGCAGGCGCCGAAGCTCGATCCGCGCCGCGCCGAGGGCGACCGGTCCAGCGGCGCGATCGGCGACCTCGCGGAGCGCATGGCCGACCAGCTCGACCAGGAGACCGAGGGCCTCGTGGACGACCTCCCGCCCTGCCCGGCCTGCGCCGGCCAGCGCCTCAATCGCGTGGCGCTCGCAGTGCGCGTGGCGGGACTCTCGATCGCCGAGCTCACGCGCATGTCGATCGACCAGTGCGCGGCATGGCTCTCGGCGCTCGAGCTGCCGCCACGCGACGCCGCCATCGCCGAGGGCATCGTGGCGGAGATCGGCAGCCGGCTCGCCTTCCTGTCGGAGGTCGGCCTCGGCTACCTGAGCCTCGCCCGCAGCGCACCGACGCTGTCGGGCGGGGAAGCACAGCGCATCCGGCTCGCGGCGCAGCTCGGTTCCAACCTGCAGGGGGTCTGCTACGTGCTGGACGAGCCGACCATCGGCCTGCATCCCCGCGACAACCAGGTGCTGCTCGACACGCTCGACTCCCTGCGCGACAAGGGCAACACGCTTCTCGTCGTCGAGCACGACGAGGACACCATCCGGCGCGCGGACCACGTGATCGACATGGGACCGGGCGCCGGGCGGCTGGGCGGCCGGGTGATCGCGACGGGCACCGTGGCGGACCTGGCGACGCATCCCGACAGCATCACGGGGAGGATGCTTCGCCACCCCCTGCCCCATCCCTTCGTGCCGCCGCGACCGGTGGGCGAAGACGACACGGACTGGCTGGTGCTCGCCGGCGCCCGTCGGCACAACCTGCGCGACATCGATGCGCGCTTCCCCCTCGGCCGGCTCAGCGTGGTCACCGGCGTGTCCGGTTCCGGAAAATCGACGCTCGCGCGCGATGTGCTCCTGCGCAACCTGTCGGCGATGGTCTCCGCCCGCAACCAGCGCAAGCCGATCCCGGAACCGGTCGGCCTCGCCAGGCTGGAGGGCTGGGAGCGGGTCGATCGCGTACTGGAAGTCGACCAGACGCCGATCGGCAAGACGCCGCGCTCGTGCCCCGCCACCTACGTCGGGTTCTGGGATGCCATCCGCAGGCTGTTCGCCGACACCGCCGAGGCCAGGTTGCGCGGCTGGGGGCCCGGGCGCTTCTCGTTCAACAGTCCGGGCGGGCGTTGCCCGGCCTGCGAGGGCCAGGGACAGCAGACGATCGAGATGAGCTTCCTGCCCGACGTGAAGGTGCCGTGCGACGTCTGCCGCGGCCAGCGCTTCGACCGCGAAACCCTGGAGATCCGATGGCAGGGCCACTCGATCGGTGAAGTGCTCGCGATGAGCGTGGACGAGGCGCTCGAGGTCTTCGCGGCCCATCCCCGCATCGCGCATCCCCTGCGCCTGCTGCAGGACGTCGGGCTCGGCTACCTGAGCCTGGGACAGCCCAGTCCCACCCTCTCGGGCGGCGAGGCGCAACGCATCAAGTTGGTGACCGAGCTCGCCAAGGTGCGGCCCGTCGAGACCGGACCCGATCCGGCCCTCGAGGCGGCGCGGCGCAAGGCCAGGGAACGGGGCCGCCCGCAGCCGCGGGCGCCGCACACGCTCTACGTGCTCGACGAGCCGACGGTCGGGCTCCACATGGCCGACGTCGAGAAGCTGATCCGCGTCATGCACCGCCTGGTCGACGCGGGAAATACCCTGGTCGTCGTCGAGCACAATCTCGACATCTGGGCCGAAGCCGACTGGATCGTGGACCTCGGTCCGGGGGGTGGAGAGGCCGGCGGCACCATCGTCGGCGAGGCCCCGGTGGCCGAGCTCGTCGGCCGGGCCGACACGCCCACGGCGAGGGCCCTGCGCGATTTCCTCTCACGCTCGGGCCGGACCGGCTCGTGACCACGACGGCCCTTCGTCCGGGCCGGGAACCGGGCGCCGGCGGGCTGGCGCCCGACTGTGATATACAGCCCGCACGGAGGTGCCATGGCTGACAGATCCCTACGAATCGTGCTCGGCGTGACCGGGGGCGTCGCCGCCTACAAGGCGGCCGAGCTCGCCCGCCGCCTGATGGACCAGGGGGCACGGGTGCAGGTCGTCATGACCGAGGCCGCGACCCGCTTCGTCACGCCGGCGACCTTCCAGGCCCTCACCGGCGAGCCGGTCTATACGGATGCCTGGGACGCGCGCATCGACAACCTGATGCCGCACATCGAGCTCTCGCGGGCGGCGGACGTGATCCTCGTCGCCCCGGCCACGGCCGACTTCATCGCCAAGCTCGCCCATGGCCTCGCCGACGACCTCCTCAGCACGCTGTGCCTCGCCCGCGAGATCCCGCTCCTGCTGGCCCCGGCGATGAACCGGCAGATGTGGGGCAACGCGGCCACCCAGCGCAATGTCGCCACCCTCGTCGGGGATGGCGTGCAGCTGCTCGGGCCCGCCGCAGGCGCGCAGGCCTGCGGCGAAACCGGCCTTGGCCGGATGATCGAACCGCACGAGATCGTCGAGGCGACCCTGTCCTTCCTCGCGCCGAAGCCGCTCGCCGGCCGGCGCGTCCTGGTCACCGCTGGCCCGACCTACGAACCGATCGACCCGGTGCGCGGCATCACCAACCGTTCCTCCGGCAAGATGGGCTTCGAGATCGCGCGGGCCGCGCAGCGCGCGGGCGCCACGGTCGATCTCGTCGCAGGTCCCGTGGCGCTGCCGACGCCCTGGGGCGTGCAGCGCCACGACGTTCGCACCGCGCTCGAGATGCACGATGCCGTGATGGCCCGCGCCGCCTCCGCCGACGTCTTCATCGCGGTCGCCGCCGTGGCCGACTGGCGCGTCGCCAACGTGAGCGACCAGAAGATCAAGAAGACGCCGGACGGTTCCCCGCCACGGCTCGAGTTCACCCTCAATCCCGACATCCTCGCGAGCGTCGCGGCGATGGACGATCCGCCCTATTGCGTCGGCTTCGCCGCCGAGAGCGAGGCGCTCGAGGAGAACGGCCAGAAGAAGCGCATCGCCAAGGGGGTGCCGCTTCTCGCCGCGAACATCGGCCACGAGACCTTCGGCCTCGACGAGAACGAGCTGCTCCTCATCGACGAGAAGGGCTCGACCCGGCTCGAGCGAGCCGGCAAGGCGGAGCTGGCGGCCCGCCTGGTCGAGGAGATCGCCCGGCGGCTGCCCGCCCGCAGGCGATGAGCTTCCACGGGCTGTACCGCACGGACGAGCCGCCCGACGGCGACTTCGTGCGCTACATCGAGTCGCTGGTGGGCCGAACGCCCTCGGACGTCGAGGAGGCGGCCAGGGAACTCGCCCTGCGGCTCGATCGCCATGCGCCCGCAGCCAGGCCATCCGCCGCGAGGCCGTCCGGCGCCCGGCCGCCGGCGCCCACGCCGACGGCCGCGGACCGCCCGGGACCGGGCCTGCGCGACGCGTTTTCGCGCGTCCTCGTCGTCATCGGCGGCCTGCTCCTCGGCCTCGGCCTGATCGCGCCCGACGCCCTCTCCATGATGCCGGGCATCATCCTGCTGGTCGCCGGGCTCGCGATCGGCCGCCAGGCGGGACGGCGCGCCCGCCGTCCCTCCACCGACGACACCGCATGAAAATCGAACTCAAGATCCTCGACCCCCGGATGCGCGAGCGGCTGCCCTCCTACGGCAGCCCGGGCAGCGCCGGCCTCGACCTTCGCGCCTGCCTCGACGAGCCGCTGCCGCTCGCCGCGGGGGCGAGCGCACTGGTGCCTACCGGCATCGCGATCCACATCGGCAATCCGGGCTTCGCCGCGCTGGTACTGCCGCGCTCCGGCCTCGGCCACAAGCATGGCGTCGTCCTCGGGAACCTCGTCGGCCTGATCGATTCGGACTACCAGGGCCAGCTGATGGTATCGGTCTGGAACCGCAGCGACACCGCCTTCACGATCGAGCCCTTCGAACGGATCGCCCAGCTGCTGGTCGTCCCCGTCCTGCAGGTCGGCTTCGACATCGTCGAGGAATTCGCCGCGAGCGAACGGGGCGCCGGGGGCTTCGGCAGCACCGGCACACGGTAGTGGGCGGGAAGGAACGACCTCGCTCCGGCGGCCGGGCCGCGCCGCCGGCCGATCCCGACCCCATGCCGCGGCCGCCGCGCCAGCCCGAGCTCGAGGAATGCTGCGGCAGCGGCTGCGATCCGTGCGTGTTCGATCTCTATGACGCGGCGCTGGAGCGCTACGAGCAGGCGCTGCGGGCCTGGCGCGAGCGCCATCCCGGCGCGCCACCGGAGTCGCCCGGGGACTGAAGCCGACCGCGGCGGGAAGCCCCTGCCCCGCCCGATACCCGCCGTACGTCAGCCGCCCGCCAGGGCCTCCAGCTCCCGCGCGTGGGCGACGAAGTTGCGGATGCCCTCGGCCAGCTTCTCGGTCGCCATCGCGTCCTCGTTGAGGGCGAAGCGGAACTGGCGCTCGTCGAAGCGCTCGCGCTCGATCGCCTTCTGGCGCGAGGCGACCGGATCGAGCCGGCGAGCCAGCGGCCGCTCGTCCGCGGCGAGCTCGGCGAGCAGCTCGGGACTGATCGTCAGGAGGTCACAGCCCGCCAGGGCGCGGATCTGCTCGATGTTGCGGAAGCTCGCGCCCATGACCTCGGTCTCGTAGCCGAACTTCTTGAAGTAGTCGTAGATGCGTCGCACCGAGGCCACCCCGGGATCGTCCTCGCCGGTGTAGTCGCGGCCCTCGCGCTGCCGGTACCAGTCGTAGATCCGCCCGACGAACGGCGAGATCAGCGTCACGCCGGCATCCGCGCAGGCCACCGCCTGCGGGAACGAGAACAGCAGCGTGAGGTTGCAGTGAATTCCCTCGCGCTCGAGGCGCTCGGCCGCCCGGATCCCCTCCCAGGTGGAGGCGATCTTGATCAGGACCCTCGCCGGGTCGATGCCGGCGCGCCTGTAGCGGTCCACCAGCGCATGCGCGCGGGCGATGGTTCCTTCGGTGTCGAAGGACAGCCGGGCATCGACCTCGGTCGATACGCGGCCCGGGATGATCGAGAGGATCTCCTGGCCGAAGCGCACGAGCAGCGCGTCGGTGACTTCGGAAACCGGGCGGCCGCGCTCCTGCGCCACCACCTCGTCCAGGAGGTGCCGGTAGGCCGGCATCCCCACCGCCTTCAGGATCAGGGTCGGGTTGGTGGTCGCGTCGCGCGGCGCGTAGGCCTCGAGCTGGCGGAAGTCGCCGGTGTCGGCGACCACCGTGGTGAACTGCTTGAGCTGGTCGAGGGCATTCATTGTGGCCTTTCCTGCAAGGTCGTCGAGGGCGGCGCCCCACGCGCGGCCGCCAGCGACAGGATCACGAAGAGGAACACGAACAGGGCCGCGCTCCAGAGCGCGAAAGGCACGCCGAACAGGGGCAGGTTGGCGTCGCTGCACGATGCGGTCGCCTTGAACAGCCACGGCATCGTCTCGTCCAGTCGCGCCTCGTAGATGATGCGGTCGGCCCAGCTGAAGCCGCAGGCCGTGGATTTCGCCGCGACGAACTGCTGGTAGCCGGCCGCGGCCAGCCCCCCGATGGCGCAGAGGCCGCCGAGCACCGCGAGGGCGGTGCTGACGAGCGCGCTCGGCACCACCAGCGCGAGCAGCGCGAGCACGCCCACGATCAGGTAGATGCCGCGCTGGACGGTGCACCAGGCGCAGGGCTGCATGTCGAAACCGTGCTGGAGCACCAGCGCAATGACCACGCCGCCCCACGACAGGCCGAAGGCGAGCCAGAGGAGAAAACGCTTGTCTTGGAGCATCTCGGCCAGGGAGTGACGCCGGAAGCCGGCATGGCACGATCTTACCGGCCACCCGCCGCACCGCAAAACGCCGGTCCCGAACCCTCCCCGGAAAAGAAAAAGGGGCGGCAAGCGCCGCCCCTCGTGCCGGGAATGACCGGGGTCAGGCCTGCTCGGCCTCGACCCTCGGCTCGCCCTCGTTGTCGGGCGGCGACGACTCGGTATAGGTGAGCTTGACCTCGTCGTTCTCGTCGACGTCGACGATCACCTTCCCGCCGTTGGCCAGCCTGCCGAAGAGCAGCTCGTCGGCGAGCGCCTTGCGGATCGTGTCCTGGATCAGGCGCTGCATCGGCCGCGCCCCCATCAGCGGATCGAAGCCGTTCCGGGCGAGATGACGGCGAAGCGCATCGGTGAAGATCGCCTCGACCTTCTTCTCGTGGAGCTGCTCCTCGAGCTGCATGAGGAACTTGTCGACCACCCGCAGGATGATTTCCTCGTCGAGCGACCGGAAGCTGATGATTGCGTCGAGCCGGTTCCGGAACTCGGGCGTGAACATCCGCTTGATCTCCTGCATCTCGTCGCCCGGCTGCTTGCTGTCCGCGAAGCCGATCGAGCGCTTCTGCAGGGTCTCGGCGCCCGCGTTCGTGGTCATGATGATGATCACGTTGCGGAAGTCGGCCTTCCGACCGTTGTTGTCGGTCAGCGAGCCGTGGTCCATCACCTGCAGCAGGATGTTGAAGATGTCCGGGTGCGCCTTCTCGATCTCGTCGAGCAGCAGCACGGCGTGCGGCTTCTTGGTGATCGCCTCGGTCAGCAGCCCGCCCTGGTCGAAGCCGACATAGCCCGGGGGCGCGCCGATCAGGCGCGACACCGCGTGCCGCTCCATGTACTCCGACATGTCGAAGCGGATGAGCTCGATGCCGAGGATGAACGCGAGCTGCTTGGCGACCTCGGTCTTGCCGACGCCGGTGGGGCCCGAGAACAGGAAGGACCCGATCGGCTTGTCCGGCTTGCCGAGCCCGGAGCGCGACATCTTGATCGCCGACGCCAGGGCCTCGATCGCCTCGTCCTGGCCGAACACCACGTTCTTCAGGTCGCGCTCGAGGTGCTGCAGCTTGCTCCGGTCGTCCGAGGACACCGAGGCAGGCGGGATGCGGGCGATCTTGGAGACGATCGACTCGATCTCGGAGCGCCCGATGACCTTCTTCTGCTTGTTCTTCGGCAGGATCCGCTGCGCCGCGCCCGCCTCGTCGATCACGTCGATCGCCTTGTCCGGCAGGTGGCGGTCGTTGATGTACTTCGAGGCGAGCTCGGCCGCGCTCGTCAGCGCCGAGGCCGAGTACTTCACCTGGTGGTGCTCCTCGAAGCGCGACTTCAGGCCGCGCAGGATCTGCACGGTCTGCTCCACGCTCGGCTCCACCACGTCGATCTTCTGGAACCGACGCGACAAGGCGTGGTCCTTCTCGAAGATCCCGCGGTACTCCGTGTAGGTGGTCGCACCGATGCACTTCAGCTGGCCCGACGACAACGCGGGCTTCAGCAGGTTGGAGGCATCGAGCGTGCCGCCCGACGCCGAGCCGGCGCCGATGATCGTGTGGATCTCGTCGATGAACAGCACCGCCCCGGGCGTCTGCTTGAGCGCCTTGAGCACGGCCTTGAGCCGCTGCTCGAAATCGCCCCGGTACTTGGTGCCGGCGAGCAGCGCGCCCATGTCGAGCGAGTACACGACGGCATCGGCGAGCACGTCGGGAACCTCGCCCTGGACGATGCGCCAGGCCAGTCCCTCGGCGATCGCGGTCTTGCCGACCCCGGCCTCGCCCACCAGGAGCGGGTTGTTCTTGCGCCGGCGGCACAGGACCTGGATGACCCGCTCGACCTCGTCCTCGCGGCCGATGAGCGGGTCGATGCGGCCCTCCCGGGCGGCGGCATTGAGGTTCTGCGTGTACTGCTCGAGCGCGCCCTGCTGGCCGGAACCGCCCTCGGCCTCGACCTCGGCGGGTTCCTCCTTCTGCGGCTCGCGGGGCTGCGGCGTCTTGGTGATGCCGTGCGAGATGTAGTTGACGACATCGAGCCGCGTGATGCCCTGCTGGTGCAGGTAGTACACGGCGTGCGAATCCTTCTCGCCGAAGATCGCGACCAGCACGTTGGCGCCCGTGACCTCCTTCTTGCCGTTCGAGGTGCTCTGGACGTGCATGATGGCGCGCTGGATCACGCGCTGGAAGCCGAGCGTCGGCTGCGTGTCGATCTCCTCGGTACCCGGGACGACCGGGGTGTTCTCCTTGATGAAGCCGGTCAGGTTCTTGCGCAATTCGTCGATGTTGGCGGCGCATGCGCGCAACACCTCAGCCGCCGAGGGATTGTCGAGCAGCGCGAGCAGCAGGTGCTCCACGGTGATGAACTCGTGGCGCTGCTGCCTGGCCTCGACAAACGCCATGTGCAGGCTGACTTCAAGCTCTTGCGCGATCATGCTTCCTCCATCACGCATTGCAGCGGGTGCTGGTGCTCGCGTGAAAAACTACTCACCTGTTCAACCTTCGTCGCCGCTACATCGTGCGGATAAATGCCACAGACGCCGCGTCCTTCGCGGTGAACCTTCAACATCACCTGTGTTGCCCGCTCCCGGTCCATCCCGAAGAACTTCTGCAACACCTCGACGACGAACTCCATGGGCGTGAAGTCGTCGTTCAGCAACACGACCTGGTACATCGGCGGCGGCTTGACGCGCGACTCCTGCCGCTCCAGGACCGGTGTGGGATCGTGCCTCGTCGCCATGGTTCCATTCTATAGACAGTAGCGAGCCGTGCAATAACGTTGCCCATACTTCCACCGGCCTGTCGTGACCCCTGTCACGCCGGCGCGGCGGTAAGGGCAATCCCGCTTGACTATTAGCGGGACTTCACAAAGAATCCCCTTGCTTTTCAGGGTTTACACCCTGAAACGGCCCCTTACGGAAAGCCACGCCGGCTGCATCGCGTCTTTCCAGAAGTGGCGCCGATCCGGCTGGTTTCAAGAGCCGGATGCGGAGGGTGGTCAGGACGGGGGGATGTCTTGATGAAGTCCGATCAGATTCAAAGCGGCACCGTTTGTCTGGCCCGGCACATAACAATTTTCACAAGCGGATGGCTCGATTATGGCAACCGGTACCGTCAAGTGGTTCAACGATGCTAAAGGCTTCGGCTTCATCACGCCGGACGAGGGGGGCGAGGATCTTTTCGCCCATTTCTCGGCCATCGAGATGAACGGCTTCAAGTCCTTGAAAGAAGGGCAGAAAGTCCAGTTCGAGGTCGTCCAGGGCCCGAAGGGCAAGCAGGCGGCCCGGATCCAGCCCACGGACTGAAGCCGCGGCTGCTCCGGCTGCAGGGCGGCGGACCCCGGTCCGCCGCCCTTTTTCTTTGCATCCCTGTTCCGCTGGCTCCAGGGATCGCCCTCGCCGGCCGGCCGGACCCGGGCCGGGCGGGCGCACGCGCCCCGGGCCGGTCCCGGTCCCCGCCCGGATGGCGTGGCCGCCCCGGGGCCGCGCCCCGCCAGGGCCCGGATGACCGGCGGGAAATGCGGGCATTCGGGTGCGGAATCCGGTGGACGGGTAACATCGCGTCGCAGGCATGCGCTCGGCGCGTCGGGCCCGTATTCCAGCCGGGCACGGCACCACGCCCCCCGCAACGCCCCGTCGAGGACGAGGCAGCGAGCCTGTTCTCGGAAGTTTCCGCATCGCCTGCAGGGATGGAGCCGGGGCCCAGGCCCCAAAGATGTACGCTATTCATTGCTTTCGGGGTGTCATCGCGCTAACATTAGATGCATCTGATGTGCATCTTTGTCCGCCCGGGAGGCCGGCCCATGCCGGCACCGGGACCATCCCGCATCGATACAGGCGAGAACGCTCATGACATCCCCCGAGAAGCTGGACCTGACAGCCTACGTTTTCGACGCCCGCGGCGTGTCGAAACGATTTCGCCATGCCGCCATCTTCGGTGCCATGGACAGCCTCGGCCCGAGCGAAACCATGCGTTTCGTCAACGACCATGATCCGCTCCCCCTGCTCGCGCAGCTCGCCGCCCGCTACGGCGACGCGCTCGAGATCACCTACCTCAGGCGCGAGCCGGGCGAGATAGTGATCGACTTCACCAGGACCTGACATGTCGGCAGCCCACGACGACGCCACGATCGCCCGAACCCTCTCACGGCCGTACCCGCACGGATTCGAGACCGACATCGAGTCGGACACGTTGCCGCCGGGGCTGGACGAGAACACCATTCGCGAGATCTCCCGCCGCAAGCGCGAACCGGAGTTCCTCCTCAAGCGCCGCCTCGAGGCGCTGGAGACCTGGATGTCGATGCCGCATCCCGAATGGGCCAAGCTGCGGATCGAGCCGATCGACTTCCAGGCGCTGTCGTACTACTCGGCGCCCAAGTCGCTGGCGGACGGCCCGAAGGATCTCTCCGAGGTCGATCCGAAGCTGCTCGAGACCTACGAGAAGCTGAACATCCCGTTGCACGAGCGGGCCCGGCTTGCCGGCGTCGCGGTCGACGCGGTGTTCGACTCCGTCTCGGTGGGCACCACCTTCCGGGAGCAGCTCGCCGCGGTCGGCGTGATCTTCTGTTCCTTCTCGCATGCGGTGGAGCACCATCCGGAGCTCGTCGAGCGCTACCTCGGCAGCGTCGTGCCGATCGGCGACAACTTCTATGCGGCGTTGAACTCCGCCGTCTTCTCGGACGGATCCTTCGTGTACGTTCCGGAGGGCGTGCGCTGCCCGATGGAGCTGTCGTCGTACTTCCGCATCAATGCCCGCAATACGGGCCAGTTCGAGCGCACGCTCATCATCGCGGAGCCGGGCAGCGAAGTCAGCTATCTCGAAGGCTGCACCGCGCCCCAGCGCGACGAGAACCAGCTGCATGCCGCGGTGGTCGAGCTCATCGCCCACGACGACGCGTTCATCAAGTACTCGACGGTCCAGAACTGGTA
>CAZDYQ010000068.1:0-17771 GCA_964509685.1 uncultured Burkholderiaceae bacterium | reverse complement strand
CTTGACTCGTTGCTCGATGTTTTCCATTTTCATTGGCTCCAGGATTAGGCGCCCTACCCTTCAGGTTTCGCGGACGCGGGCGGATTGTAGCAGTATCGACCGGACCGGTTGCTGCATGGTCCGGCCGATAGGCAAGGGGTTCTACTATGAAATAACGATTCGTATTGCGGGAATCCCGTCTTCCATGGCGGACGGATTCCTGCTCAGTTCATCAGCATGCCGCCATTGACGTCGATCGTCGTGCCGGTGATGTAGTCGCCGCCCGGCCCGGCCAGGAAGGCGACCGCCCGGGCGATATCCTCGGGCCGGCCCAGCCGCCCGAGGGGAATCCGCGCCTTGAGCGCCTCCGCCTGCTCGTCGCCGAGGGCGCGCGTCATGTCGGTGTCGATGAAGCCCGGCGCGACGCAGTTGACCGTGATGTTGCGGCTGCCCAGCTCCTGGGCGAGCGCGCGGCTCATGCCGGCGACGCCGGCCTTGGCAGCCGCATAGTTCGCCTGTCCGGGGTTGCCGCCCTCGCCCACCACCGACGTGATGTTGATGATCCGACCGGCGCGCGCCTTCATCATGGGGCGGATCACGAGGCGGCACAGGCGGAACACCGCGGTCAGATTGGTCTCGATCACGGCATTCCATTCCTCGTCCTTCATGCGCATCGCGAGGTTGTCGCGCGTGATACCCGCATTGTTGACGAGGATGGTGATCGGGCCGAAGCGCTTGCCGACGGCATCGACGAGGTCGGCGCAGGCCTGCGCGTCCGCGACGTCGAGGACTTCCCCCCCGCCGTTGATCCCCGCCTGCGCGAATGCGGCCGAGATGGCGTCGGCCCCGGCGGCGCTGGTGGCCGTCCCGACGACCGTGGCGCCCTGGCGACCCAGCTCGAGCGCGATCGCCCGCCCGATGCCCCGCGATGCGCCCGTCACCAGCGCGATCTGTCCCTCGATGCTCATGATGCCTCCGCGAGAGCCGCTTCGAGCGAGGCCTGGTCGTAGACCGCGCTCACGGGAATCGACTTGTCGATGCGCCCGATGAGGCCGGCCAGCACCTTGCCGGGACCGAATTCGATGATGCGGGTCGCGCCCATCGATCTGAGCTTCCGGACGACCTCGACCCAGCGCACCGGGCTGTAGGCCTGCCGGACCAGCGCATCGCGGATGCGGTCGGGATCGGACTCGACCGCGACATCGACATTGTTCACCAGCGCGACCGCCGGTGGCCGGATGGGGATCTGCGCCAGCGCCTGCGCGAGGCGTTCCCCTGCGGGCCGCAGCAGGCTGCTGTGGAACGGCGCCGAGACGGGAAGCGGCATCGCGCGCTTGGCGCCGAGCTCCTTCGCGGCCTGGCAGGCCCGTTCGACCGCCGCCTTGTGTCCGGCGATGACGACCTGCAACGGCGCATTGAAGTTGACGGGCTCGACGACCTCGCCGGGGACGGCCTCGGCGGCGCGAGCGCAGGCCTGGGCCACGGCCTCGTCCTCGAGGCCGAGCACGGCCGCCATGGCGCCCGTGCCGACGGGCACGGCCTCCTGCATGGCGGCGGCGCGCAGGCGCACCAGCGGCACCGCATCGGCCGGCTCGATCGCGCCGGCGGCGACCAGCGCGGTGTACTCGCCCAGGCTGTGGCCCGCCACGAGGTCGGCGGCCGGACCACCGGCGGCGCGCCAGGCGAGGTAACAGGCGTAGCCGGCGAGCAGCATCGCGGGCTGCGTGTTGACGGTCAGGGCGAGGTCCTCGGCGGGCCCGTTGGCGATCAGGGCGGACAGCGGTTCGCCGAGCGCGGCATCCGCCGCCGCCAGCAGGCCGGCGACCTCGGGCTGCGCCGCGAACGCGTCCAGCATGCCCACCTTCTGGGAGCCCTGCCCCGGGAAAACACAGGCGATCGTCATCATCGTCTCACATGCGCGCCAGCACGGCGCCCCAGGTAAAGCCGCCGCCGACCCCTTCCATCAGCACATGGTGCCCCGGACGGATGCGGCCGTCGCGCACCGCGACGTCGAGCGCCAGCGGCACCGAGGCGGCGGAGGTATTGGCGTGTCGGTCGACCGTGACGACCACCCGTTCGGCGGGCAGGCCGAGCTTGCGCGCGGTCGACTTCAGGATGCGCACATTGGCCTGGTGGGGAATCAGCCAGTCGACGGCTTCCATCTCGAGGCCGGCCGCAGCCACGGTCTCTCGCGCCACCGACTCGAGCACGCCGACCGCCAGCTTGAACACCGCCTGCCCGTCCATGGTCAGGAAGGGATGGCCCGTGACGTTGCCGCCGCACACCTGGCCGGGCGTGCGCAGGATGGATTCGTGGCTGCCGTCCGCATGCAGCCGGCTGGCGAGGATGCCCGGCTCCGAGGCCGCCTGCAGCACCACGGCGCCGGCCCCGTCGCCGAATAGGACGCAGGTGCTGCGGTCCGACCAGTCGAGGATGCGCGAGAAGGTCTCCGCCCCGATCACCAGCGCGCTGCGGGCGGTGCCCGCGCGGATCATCGCGTCGGCCGTGGCCATGGCGTAAACGAAGCCCGAGCACACCGCCTGGACGTCGAACGCCGCGCAGCCCGTCACGCCGAGCGCCTTCTGGACCAGGCAGGCCGCGCTCGGGAACACCCAGTCGGGCGTGGATGTCGCGAGGATGATGAGGTCGATGTCGGCGGCCTGCATGCCCGCCGCCTCGAGCGCCCGGCGCGAGGCCTCGGTCGCGAGCTGGCTGGTGGTCACGGCCGGCTCGGCCAGGTAGCGCTGGCGGATCCCGGTGCGCGCGACGATCCACTCGTCCGACGTCTCGACGCCCTTCTCGGCCAGGCGACGGGCAAGCGTGTCGTTGTCCACCGGCTCGCCGGGCAGGAAGCTGCCCGTGCCGACGATGCGGCTGAATACTGTCATGGGATGTTCGATCCTTGGGCGGCGGCGACCGGCTCCTCGATCCCCGCCGGAGGCGCCGCGGCGGCCCGCGCCAGGTTGTCGGCGATGCCCTGCAGCAGCCCGTTGCGGACCGAGTCGAACGCCCGCCGCAGGGCCGCCTCGAAGGCGAATGCATCGGCGGAGCCATGGCTCTTGACGACGACACCCCGCAGGCCGACCAGCGCCGCGCCGTTGAAGCGACGATGATCGAGCCGGTTCCTGAAGCGTCGCAGCACGGGAAAGGAGAGGACCGCCAACAGGCGGGTGAAAAGGTGGCGCTCGTACTCCTCGCGGATGAATCCGGCGAGCATCTGCGCAAGCCCTTCCGAAGTCTTGAGGGCGACGTTCCCGACGAAACCGTCGCAGACGATGACGTCGGCCTTGCCCGAGAAGACGTCGTTGCCCTCGACATTGCCGACGAAGTTGAGGTTGGCCGAGCGCAGCAGCTCCGCCGCGCGCTTGACCGTCTCGTTGCCCTTGATGACCTCCTCGCCGATGTTGAGCAGCCCGACCGTCGGCCGCTCCTTCCGGTCGAGGGCGGTGACGAGCGCGGCGCCCATCATCGCGAACTGCAGCATGTGCTCGGGCTCGCAATCGACGTTGGCGCCGACGTCGAGCACGGTCGTCATGCCGCCGAGCCGGTTGGGCATCTGCGTGGCGATCGCGGGCCTGTCCATGCCCTCGAGCATCTTGAGCACGAACCGGGAAATCGCCATGAGCGCCCCGGTGTTGCCCGCGCTCACGCAGGCATCGGCCCTGCCTTCCTTCACCGCCTCGATGGCGAGGCGCATGGAGGACTGGCGCTTGCTGCGCAGGGCGGCGGAGGGGGATTCATCCATCGCCACCGCCTCCTCCGCATTGAGCACGTCGAGCCGCCCGTCCTCCACCGCGCGATGGCGGGAGAGCGCGGCCCGAACCTCGGCCTCGCGCCCGACCAGCAGGAGGCGGACTGACGGCTCGTGCGCCAGGAAGGACACGGCGGCGGGGATCGTCACGGCCAGGCCGTGATCGCCGCCCATGCAGTCGATCGCGATTCGAACGCTCATGTCGTCAGGGCCGCGCCCTCGGGACGGACCCCATCCGCCGCGCTCGAATGCGCGGCCAGCGCCCGGGCCGGCGGCGTCGCCGGGATCACTCGTCGGTCTTGGTCTTTACGACTTTCTTGCCGCGATAGTAACCGGTCGGGCTGACGTGATGACGCAGGTGGACTTCACCCGTGGTGGGTTCGAGGGCAAGCGCACCAGCCTGAAGCCCGTCGTGCGAGCGACGCATGTTGCGCCGCGACGGCGACTTCTTGTTCTGCTGAACGGCCATGTTCGGAAACTCCTGGATACGGGCCCGCAGAGGCGGAACGCGCCCTCAAGGCGGATCCGTGCGTGCCGGAGGATTCGGGTCAATCCGCAATTATATCAGCGTTATATGCGCCGATGCTGGTTCGATTTCCATGTATTGCCGGCCGACCCCTCATTCCGTCTCGTCGACGCCACCCTGCAGCTTCCCGAGCCCGGCGAAGGGCCGCACGGTGTCGCGATTCGGGCCGGCCTCGGCATCCGCGGGCGAGCCGTGGCCTGCCGGCAGGTCGCAGGATTCGTGGCGCGGCAGCGGCGGCACGGCGAGGATGAGTTCGTCCTCGACGAGGTCGGCAAGCCTGAACGGAGCATCGGCCGCGACGACCTCGAGCTCCGATTCGGGATCGTCAAGTCGCTCGGCCGTCTCCTCGTCGGGCACGAGCAGGAACTCGCGCCGGTCGTCCACATCGACGGCCACCGGCCCGAGGCAGCGCACGCAGGCCACCTGCAGCGTCGTGCGAATGGCGAGCCCGAGGTAGGTGTCCTCCCCGCCCTCGACGCGACGCCGCCGGCGCGCAGCCGCCTCCCAGTGAACCTCGCCTGCATCGCTGGCGAGCAGGCTGCCCAGTCGCTCGAAGCCGGCCAGCGGCCAGGCGCCCGCGAGCGCCTCGCCTCTCCGGGCGAGCCGGTCGATGTCGATCCTCGAATGCTCCATGCCTGGTTCCTGCCGACTGGCCGCGCCGGCGACCTTCCCGCTTCTCCGCCCTCCATAATAGCGGGCTGCGCAAGCTTGCCCGCGCGGCCGGCGCCCGCCGCGAGCGTCCCGGAACCCCGAAGCCAGCCCCGTGCCCATGCCCGACCTCGTCCTCGCCTCCAGTTCCGTCTATCGCCGGGAACTCCTGTCCCGGCTGCGCCTGCCCTTTCGCGTCGTCTCCCCGGAGGTGGACGAGCGGCCCGCCGAGGGCGAGCGACCGGCAGACCTCGCGCGCCGCCTGGCGCTCGCCAAGGCCGAGGCGGTCGCCGCGCGCGAGCCGGGGGCCTGGGTGATCGGCTCCGACCAGGTGGCGACCGCCGACGGGCGCGGCACGATCGGCAAGCCGGGCGACCACGCGCGCGCGGTCGCGCAGCTGCGCGAGGCGTCCGGCCGGGAACTCGTCTTCCATACGGCGGTGGCCCTGGTCAATCGCGACGCCGGCTTCGTCGCCTGCGAGGACGTCGAGACCCGCGTGCGCTTCAGGCCGCTCGACGATGCGACCATCGAGCGCTACCTTCGCCTCGAGCCGGCATACGACTGCGCGGGCGCCGCGCGCAGCGAGGCGCTCGGGATCGCGCTGGTCGAGCGCATCAGCGACGACGATCCGAGCGCGCTCGTGGGCCTGCCGCTGATCACGGTCTGCTCGCTCCTTGCCCGCGCCGGGCTCCCGGTACTGGGCGAGGCCTGGGACGAAGGGCGATGAGCGACCTCGGCCGCCTCGTCCTGCTGCCGGTACCGCTCGACCCGGACCAGTCCCCGCTCGAGGTGCTTCCGCCCGCGACGCTCGGGCATTTCGCCCGCATCGACGTGTTCGTGGTGGAGAACGCGAAGGCCGCGCGCCGGTTCCTCAAGCCGCTGGTCGGCGACCGTCCCCTGCAGTCGCTCGAGCTCGTCGAATGGAATGCCAACCAGCGGCGCCTTTCCGCGGAGGAAGCCCTCGAGCCCCTGCGTCACGGCCGCGACATCGGATTGCTGTCGGACGCCGGCTGCCCCGCCGTCGCCGATCCCGGCGCAGACCTGGTGGCTGCCGCGCATCGGCTCGGCGCCCGTGTCGTGCCCGCGATCGGCCCGAGCGCCCTGCTCCTCGCGCTCATGGCCAGCGGCATGGGCGGCCAGCGATTCGGCTTCGCAGGCTACCTGCCGAGCGAGGCCGACGCGCGCAGGCAGGCGTTGCGTGCCCTGGAACTCCGATCGGCCGCCGGCGATGAAACGATCCTGTTCATCGAGACCCCCTATAGAAACGAGGCAATGGTGGAGGCCGCAATCGATGTCCTCGCACCGGACACGGTGTTCATGAGCGCCTCGGGCCTCAGCCTCCCGAGCGAGCGGATCGTCTCCCGTCCGATCGCGGAATGGCGCCGAACGGGGTCCGGGGCAGCCGGGGCGGTCGACCGGCGCATACCCGCCGTCTTTGGCCTCAAGGCGGTGGCACTGCGCCGGGCGGGGTCAGCGGACCCGCGCCGAGGCACCGGCATCGAGTCCCGACTCGAGCGCCGCACGAAGGCCGGCCGCAAGCTGCGCCCCCACCTGTCGCGCAAGCCGCTCGGCGACTGATTCGCGAGGCGTGTAGTCCACGATCGACTCGGCGTCGAGTTCCTCGCGCGCGACGGAACGGACCGTGCCCATCGCGTCGACCAGCCCCAGCTCCACCGCCTTCGCGCCCGTCCACACGAGCCCGGTGAAGAGCTCGGGCCGGTCGCGCAGGCGATCGCCCCGGCCCTCGCGAACCGCCGTGATGAACTGCTGGTGGATCGTGTCGAGCAGGCCCTGGGCGTGCAGGCGATCGGTCTCGTCCTCCGGGGAGAACGGATCGAGGAAGCCCTTGTTGGAGCCGGCGGTAATCAGGCGGCGCTCCACGCCGAGTTTCTCCATGGCGCCGGTGAAGCCGAACCCGTTGATCAGCACGCCGATGGAGCCGACGAGGCTCGCCTTGTCGGCATAGATGCGGTCCGCCGCGGCGGCCACGTAGTAGCCCCCCGACGCGCCCATCTCCTCGATGACCGCGAGGACCGGCTTGTCGGGATGCTTCCCGCGCAGGCGCCGGATCTCGTCGTAGATCTGCCCTGCCTGCACCGGGCTGCCGCCCGGGCTGTTGATGCGCAGGATCACGCCTACCGCGTCGCTCTCGAAGGCCGACAGCAGCGCGTCGTTGATGCGCTCGGCGGAATTCGAACCACCCTCCTCGATCGTGCCGCGAATCTCGATCACGGCCGCGTGCGAGCCGACGACGCCGAGGCCCGTGCCGAGCGCGCCCAGCACCGCGAGCCCGCCCACGATGAACAGCAGCAGGTAGGTCAACCGGAAGAAGATCGACCAGCGCCGCGCCCTGCGACGCTCGACGAGGCTTTCCGTGGCGAGCTTCTCGAGCAGCTCCCGCGTCCAGCGTTCGTCGACCGGACGCGGCGATTGCGCATGTTCGTTCCCAGTCACTTCCGGACTCCCGGCTTCAAGAAGACAGTGATCGTACCTTCAGGGACAAGGCCGTACATCTCAGCGGACCCTGGGAAGGAGGAAATCCGCCAGCGCGCCCGGGCGGTCGACCAGGCCGAGCGTGGCGCGCGCGGCGAGCTCGGCCCGGGGATGCGCGCCGTAGGTTACCCCGATCGCGGCGGTGCCCGCCGCGATCGCCATGTCGAGGTCGTGCGTGGTGTCGCCGATCATCACCGCATCCCCCGGATCCACGCCGAGTTCCTCGCAGATGTCGCGCAGCATCCAGGGATCGGGCTTGGGCGCGCCCTCGTCCGCCGTGCGCGTGGTGACGAAGAAGCGGGACCAGCCGGTCTGCTCGAGCGACCGGTCCAGGCCGGCGCGCGACTTGCCGGTGGCCACCGCCACCCAGGCGTCGCTGGCCGCGAGCCGCTCGAGCAGGCCGACGATACCTTCGAAGGGGACGAGCGTGGCGTCGCGCGAGAAGTAGTGCAGCCGATAGCGCTCCAGGTACTCCGGCACGCGCTCGCGCGGCAGCTCGGGCACCGCGTGCGCGAGTGCCTCGAGCATGCCGAGCCCGATGACATGCGCAGCGCGCTCGGGCGACGGCACCGGCAGCCCGAGGTCGGCGGCCGACTGGCGGATCGCGTGGACGATCGCACCGGTCGTGTCCATCAGGGTGCCGTCCCAGTCGAAGACGACGAGGCTGAACTTGCGGTTCGAGGGCATCAGGCGGGGTTTCCTCCGGAAACGGCGGGGGGCGGCACCAGGGCGTCGAACTCGGGGGGGACCGGTGCGACCAGCCGCAGGGTCGTGCCGGTGGCGGGATGGCGCAGCGTCATCGCGGCGGCATGGAGGTACATGCGCCCATGGCCGGCGCGCGCCAGCGCGCGGTTCAGGGCGAAGTCGGCGTACTTCGGGTCGCCGGCGACCGGATATCCCAGGTGGGCGAGGTGCACCCGGATCTGGTGGGTGCGGCCCGTTTCGATGCGACAGGCCACGCGCGTGAACTCGCCGATATCCAGGCTCGCCCGGGAAAGGCCCCGCACCCGCGTCAGCGCGGCCTGTCCCTGCGCGGGATCGACCGCCACGCGCCGCTCGCCCTCCGCGGTCAGGTAGCGGCGCAGCGGCACGTCGATCGTGCGCGCGCGCAAGGGCATCCGGCCCTGGACGATGGCGACGTACTCCTTGACCGCCGCGCGCTCCCGCAGCTGGGCGTGCAGGCTCACCAGCGCCTGCCGTCGCTTGGCCAGCACCAGGATGCCCGAGGTGTCCCGGTCGATCCGGTGGACGAGCTCCAGGAAGCGCTGCTCCGGCCGCGCGGCCCGCAGCATCTCGATGACGCCCGCACCCACGCCGCTGCCACCGTGGACCGCGAACCCGGCCGGCTTGTCGATGACGAGCAGGTGCTCGTCCTCGAAGAGCACGGCGAGCGAGCGGGCGCGCCTTGCGCGCGCCGCCGCGGACATCCGTGGCGGGGCCGGGGCGGCCTCGATCCGCAGGGGCGGTATGCGGACCGTGTCGCCGGCCTCGAGGCGCGTGTCGGACCGGGCCCGGCGACCGTTGACCCGCACCTGGCCATCACGGATCACGCGATGGAGATGGCTGCGCGGGACCCCGCGGCACTCGCGGGCAAGGAAATTGTCCAGTCGCTGGCCGACGGAGCGTTCGTCCACCGGCACCATCCGGACGGCGGGGGACCGCTCGGGCGGCCCTTGCGGCCCGACTTCCGGTCCGTTCGAGGGGTTTCCGTCATGTGACGGCAGGGGCTTCAAGTTGCTATACTCGCTGCGCTGTCGAGGGATTCTCGCTTGCCGCCGCGCGCCATGACGGGCGCGCCAGCTCTCGCAGTCCAGGGACTGCCGGCGGGACCAATCGGGCTCGTCCCGATCCTCTCGGGCGAATTCTAGCGGCCGCAGAACGGCCGGGCAGCAGGAAGAACAGACAATCCGCGGCATCGCCCCCGAATGGCGGTGCGCGGGACGATGCGAATTCAAGCGACGATTTCGAGTGGCTGCGCCCATGCGCGGCCCTTCTGGCGGATGGCCCTTCCGGACAACGACTGGCAGGACGACAGCCCCCCTTCGCGAAGAAGGCCCGGGGCTGCCTTCGTTCGCCCTCCCGATGCCACGAAGGCCGACGGCCACGGCCGTTAGCTGCCCGCCCCTCGCGCTTCCTTTCACATCTCCCGCTGGCCTCTGGCGCCGGTCACGCACTTTTGCGCCGGGAGTTTTCAATGAAAAGAATGCTGTTCAACGCGACGCACGCCGAAGAGCTGCGCGTCGCGATCGTCGATGGGCAGAAGCTGATCGACATCGACATCGAGTCGGCCGGACGCGAATCCCGGAAAAGCAACATCTACAAGGGCGTTATCACCCGGGTTGAACCCAGCCTGGAGGCGTGCTTCGTCAACTACGGGGAGGAGCGCCACGGCTTCCTCCCGTTCAAGGAGATCGCCCGCTCGTACTTCCGCAACGGCGGCGACGCCTCCAGGGCCCGGATCCAGGACGTCATATCCGAGGGCACCGAACTGATCGTCCAGGTGGACAAGGAGGAGCGCGGCAACAAGGGTGCCGCCCTGACCACCTACATCTCGCTCGCCGGGCGCTACCTCGTGCTCATGCCGAACAATCCGCGCGGCGGGGGCGTCTCCCGCCGGGTCGAGGGCGAGGACCGCCAGGAGCTACGCGAGACGATGGACAAGCTCGAGTACCCCTCGGGCATGAGCCTCATCGCGAGGACCGCCGGCATCGGGCGCAGCGTCGAGGAGCTCCAGTGGGACCTGAACTACCTGCTGCAGCTCTGGAACGCGATCGAGGGCGCGGCCGGCTCGGCGCCGGGGCCCTTCCTCATCTACCAGGAATCGAGCCTGGTCATCCGCGCCATCCGTGACTATTTTTCGCCCGACATCGGCGAGATCCTGATCGACACGGACGACATCTACGAGCAGGCGCACCAGTTCATGGCCCACGTGATGCCCGACATGGTGAATCGGGTCAAGCGCTACCAGGACGACACGCCCCTCTTCTCCCGCTTCCAGATCGAACACCAGATCGAGACGGCGTATTCGCGCGTGGTGCCCCTGCCCTCGGGCGGCGCGATCGTCATCGACCACACCGAGGCGCTGGTCGCGATCGACGTGAACTCCGCCCGCGCGACCAAGGGTTCGGACATCGAGGAAACCGCCCTTCGCACCAACCTGGAGGCGGCCGACGAGGCGGCCCGGCAGATGCGCCTGCGCGACCTCGGCGGCCTCATCGTCATCGACTTCATCGACATGGAGAATGCCCGCAACCAGCGGGAGGTCGAGCTGCGCCTGAAGGAGGCCCTGCACTACGACCGCGCCCGGGTCCAGGCGGGCAAGATCTCGCGCTTCGGCCTGATGGAGCTCTCCCGCCAGCGGCTGCGCCCGGCCCTCAACGAGGGGACCCACATCACCTGCCCGCGCTGCACGGGGACCGGCGTGATTCGCGATGTCGAATCCTCCGCCCTGCACGTGCTGCGCGTGATCCAGGAAGAGGCGATGAAGGAGAACACGGCCGCCATCCATGCCCAGGTGCCGGTCGATGTCGCGACCTACCTCCTCAACGAGAAGCGCGCCGAGATCACGAAGCTCGAGGCCCGGCTGCGGGTCGAGATCGTCCTGATCCCCAACAAGTTCATCGAGACGCCGCACTATCGGCTCGAGCGGATCCGCCACGACGACGAGCGCCTCGCGACCTATCGCGCCAGCTATTCGATCGCGGACGGCCCGCCGGAGGACAACCGTTACCTCGCCGACAAGTTCGACAGCGGCAAGCCCCGCCAGGAGGCGGTGGTCAAGGGCATCGTGCGCGAGGGCCCCGCGCCCGTGCGCCCGCAGCCGGCGGAAGTCGCCGCCAGCCCTGCCCCGGCCCAGCCCGTCGCGGTCACGGCCGGACAGGCTACGGGCGGCCTGATCGGCCGCATCATCAACTGGCTCACCGGCAAGGCCGCCAACGAGGCCGATGCCCGGGCGCCGGTGACCGAGGCGCCGCCTGCCGCGGTGGCCGAGTCCGCCACCCAGGCCTCGCGCACGCGCGGCAATGGACGCCGCGGCGAGGCCCGCCGGAATGGCAACGGGCGATCCGACGGTCGCGAACGCTCCCGCAACGGGACCGAGGCCCGCAGCGAAGGCGGGCGTGGCCGCGGGCGCCGCGGCGAACGTTCGGCCGAGCGCGCGAACGGCCAGCGCGACGAGGTGACCGCCACCGCCGGGTCCACGAGCGCTGCGCCCGCCCCGGCCGAGGCCGAAACGGCCCGCGAGGGCCGGTCCCGCCGGCGTGGTCGCCGCGGTTCGGGAGAGGGCCGCGAGACCGAGCGCCGGCTTGAGGAATCGGTCGAGGCGGCCGAATCGGCCGTCGCGGCCGCGGCCGCGGCCGATGCCGAGTCCGGCGCTGCCGGGTTCGAGACCGATGCCACCGATGCCGCCGAGCGCGATGATGTCGCGGGCATCGAGGGCGGCCAGGGCGAGCCGGCCGGCGTGACCGGCGAGGAGGACGGCCGCCGTCGCCGTCGCCGTCGTCGTGGCCGTCGCGGCCGCGGCGAGGCCGCCGCCGGTGCCGAGGAGTCGACGACCGTCGCGGGCGACGCCCAGGTCGAGGAGTCCCCGACCGCCTCGGATGAGGCGCAGGCAGCGGAATCGACGAGCGCCGGCGACGATGCGCCGGCCCGGACGGCCACCCTTGCGGATGCCGGCCTCGCGGCGAGCGACGACGAGGCTGCCGCCGCATCGGGCCCCGCCGGGGTGGAACCGCTCGCGAGCCCCGAACCGGAGGGCCGGGCCGAGGTGGCCGCCGCCAGCAGCGACACGGTCGACGCCCCGGCAGCCGCGCCGCAGCAGGCCGAGCCTGCGGAACCGGTCGAGGAAGCCGGCGAGGTGATCGCGGAGTCGGAGGTGGTGCAGGCCGGGGAGCCCGAACCGGTCTCCGCCAACGTCGAACCCGCGCAGCCCGCGGAGGATGCGGAGCTGGCCGAATCGCGACTCGAATCGGCGGCAGCCGGGATCGCGGAGGTCACCCCGATCGCGCCCCAGCCCGGCGAACCGATCGACCTGAAGGCCGTGGTCGCGTCCGCCGGCCTGCAGATGATCGAGACCTCCGAGGAGGCGCTCCGGGCCGAATCCGAGCCGATCGTGATCCCGCCGCGCAAGCCCCGCACGCGCAAGCCGGCGCCTCCCGTCTCGAACGAGCCGCTTCAGCAGGTGGAGACCCGGCCCGGCGCCGGCGCCTGACGAAGCCGGGCCCGCCAAGGCGGGCCCGCCCTCGTCCCGGGCCCCGCCAAGGGGCCCGGCCCGGCGGTTTGCACTAGACTGGCGGTGTGACGACCCCGCCCGTTTTCTCCGACCGTCTCGGCCGCCGGCTGCGCGACCTGCGCATTTCGGTCACCGATCGCTGCAATTTCCGCTGCACCTACTGCATGCCGCGCGAGGTGTTCGGCCGGGACTACGCCTTCCTGCCGCAGTCCGCCCTCCTGACCTTCGAGGAGATCACGCGGATCGCCGGCGTATTCGTGGCCCAGGGGGTCAGGAAGCTCCGGCTCACTGGCGGCGAGCCGCTCATGCGCAAGAACCTCGATCGCCTGGTCGGCATGCTGGCCGGCTTGCGCACCCCGACGGGCGAACGACCGGAACTCGCGCTGACCACCAACGGCGCCCTGCTTCGTCGCCAGGCGACGGCGCTGCGCGCCGCCGGCCTCGACCGGCTCACCGTGAGCCTGGATTCGCTCGACGATGCCGTGTTCCGCCGCATGAACGATGCCGACTATCCGGTCGAGGCGGTGCTCGACGGGATCGAGGCCGCCCGGCAGGCCGGCTTCGAGCGGGTCAAGGTCAACATGGTGGTGAAGCGGGGGGTGAACGACGACGGCATCGTCCCGATGGCGGCACACTTCCGCGGCACGCCGCACATCGTCCGGTTCATCGAGTTCATGGACGTCGGCAACACGAACGGCTGGCGGCTGGACGACGTCGTCCCGAGCGCCGAGGTGATCCGCCGCATCGACGAGGCGTTCGGGCTCGAGCCGATCGCCCCCAACTACCCCGGCGAGGTGGCGCGCCGCTGGCGCTATCGCGACGGCAGCGGCGAGATCGGCGTGATTTCCTCCGTGACCCGCCCATTCTGCGCGGACTGCTCGCGAGCACGCCTGTCCACCGAGGGCAAGCTCTTCACCTGCCTGTTCGCCGCCCATGGCCACGACCTGCGCGCCCTGCTTCGGAACGGTGTCGACGATGCCGGCCTGGCGGCGGCGATCGGCGCGGTCTGGGGCGCGCGGGACGACCGCTACTCCGCCCTGCGATCGAGCGCCACGCCGGGCCTGCGCAAGGTGGAGATGTCCTACATCGGTGGCTGAGCGGCAATCCGCGATCGCCCTCGCCCCGCCGGGGCCGGGCGGGATCACCGGGGTGGTGCTCGCCGGGGGCCTGGGCCGCCGCATGGGGGGCGGGCCGGACGGACCCGTCGACAAGGCACTGGTCGAGTTCCGGGGGCGCCCGATGATCGCCTGGGTGATCGAGCGCCTGGCGGGCCAGCTCGACGAGCTGCTGGTGAACGCCAACCGGAACCCGGCGATGTACGCCGGCTTCGGGGCGCGAGTCGTCGCCGACCGGATTCCCGGGTTCGCCGGTCCGCTCGCGGGCCTGCATGCCGCCATGGCCGTCGCGCGGCACGACTGGCTCCTCACCGTTCCGTGCGACGCGCCCTTCCTGCCGCGGGATCTCGTTTCCCGCATGGCGGTGGCGGTCGCCGACGCCCGCGTGCCCTTGGGCGTGGCTCGCACCGGCGGTCGCGACCAGTCGGTGTTCCTGCTCGCGCACCGGTCGCTCGCGTCGGGGATCGCGCGCTTCCTGCGAGGCGGCGACGCCCGCGTCGGCCTCTGGTACGCGGCGCTCCCCCGTGTCATGGTCGATTTCGACGATCCGGAGGCGTTTCGCAACATCAATACGCCGGACCAGATTTCGAGGTACGCGGATGGCTGAACCGGCTTCGAATCACGACCTGCCCGTCGAGCGCGCGCTCGCGCGCATCCTCGCGGGGATCGAGCCCGTCGAGGGCACCGAGGCGCTTTCCCTGCGGGCGGCCTGCGGTCGTATCCTCGCGGCCGACCTCGTGTCGCCGCGCGACGTTCCTTCCTGCGACAACGCGGCAATGGACGGGTACGCCATGCGCGCATCGGACCTCGATCCCGGCGGACCCACCGAACTGGTCGTCGCCGGGCGCGCCCTTGCCGGTCATCCCTGGATGGGGAACTGTCCTCCGGGCACGGCGATCCGCATCATGACGGGCGCGCCGATGCCGGCGGGGCTGGACACCGTCGTGCCGCAGGAATCGATCGAGGCCCACGGGGGCCGGATCCGGGTCCCCCCGGGCCAGAGGCCCGGGCAGCACCGTCGGGTCGCGGGCGAGGACCTCGCCGCCGGTGCCGTGGCGCTGCCGGCGGGCAGGCGCCTGCGACCGGCCGACATCGGGCTTGCCGCGTCGCTCGGCATCGATCGCCTCGTCGTGCGGCGACGGCTACGCGTGGCGTTCTTCTCGACGGGGGACGAGCTCCAACCTATCGGAAGCCCATTAGGTAAGGGACGCATCTATGACAGCAACCGATATACGATCGGTGCGCTGCTCGATCGGATGGGCGTCGAGTCGCGGGACCTGGGCGTGGTGCCGGACGAGCGCGAGGCGCTCGCGACGGCCGTGCGCGAAGGAGCCGCCCGGGCCGACGCCATCCTCTCCTCCGGGGGCGTTTCCGTCGGCGAGGCGGACCACACGCGCGAAGTGCTGTCCCGCCTCGGCCGCGTGGAGTTCTGGACCATCGCGATGCGACCCGGCCGCCCCATGGCCTACGGACGGATCGGCACGGCCCGCTACTTCGGGCTGCCCGGCAATCCGGTCGCCGCGATGATCGCCTTCCTCTTCCTCGCGCGGCCGGCGCTGCTCGCCATGGCCGGTGCTGCCGAGGCCGCGCCGGTACCGGTGCCCGCCCGGGCAACGGCGCCGATTCGCAAGCGGGCGGGACGAACCGAGTACCCGCGCGGCGTGCTCGCCGTCGCGCCGGACGGGGCGCTCGAGGTCACCCCGGATCCGAGCCAGGGGTCGGGCGTGCTGAGCGCGATGTCCCGCGCCAACTGCGTCATCGTGCTGCCGCACGACCGGGGCCCCGTCGCCCCCGGGGAACGGGTGGACTGCCTGCCCATCGACGGGCTCGTCTGAGGGGATTGCCTTTCCCGGGCGGCATTCCCGGGCGGTGCCGCCCGGGCAGGCGCGCCGCCTAGTGCAGCGGAAGGTCGCTGACGAGCACGCCGTCGGCGTCCGCGTAGATCCAGTGCCCCGGCGCGATCGTGACGCCGCCGAAATCGACCGGGACATCGATGCTGCCACCGCCCAGCTTGCGGCTGCGCCGCGGCATCGCCGCGAGCGCCCGCACGCCGATCGCACAGGCGTCGATCTCGGCGGTATCGCGCACGCAGCCGTTCACCAGGACGCCCGTCCAGCCATTGCGCTCCGCGAGCACGGCGAGGTTGCCGCCCAGGAGCGCATAGCGAAGGCTGCCCCCGCCATCGACCACGAGCACCCGCCCCTCGCCCGGCGTCTCGAGGCGGCTTCTCACCAGCGTGTTGTCCTCGAAGCAGCGGACAGTCGCCGCCGGGCCGGCGAAGGCGATGCGGCCGCCCCAGGCCCGCAGCATCGGCGAGAGGATGCGCAGCGTGCCGCTTTCGAGGCGCGCCTCGTTGGCGTCGCAGATGTCGGTGGTGGCGGGAGGCTCGGGACTGGGCATGGCCGGGCCCGACGCTACTTCTTGTGGCTCAGGTCGCTCGGCAGGCTCGCGTAGTAGGCCGCGAGGTTCTCGATGTCGGCCGACGACAGCAGGCTCGCCTGGGCGCTCATGATGGCGTTCTTGCGCGCACCCGACTTGTAGTCGCGCATCGCCTGGATGAGGAAGGATTCGTGCTGGCCGGCGATGATCGGATAGGACGGATCGATCGGGGTCTTGCCGTCCTTCCCGTGGCAGGCGGCGCACACCTGTTCGGCTTTCTCGGCGCCCTTGGCGATGTCGGCGGCCTGCGCCACGCCCATGCAGGCCACGAGGGCGATAGTCGAAACGAGGATCTTGGTCATCTTGGGATTCCGCATGCGGGCCGGTTGCTCAGCGGCTGGCATAGTAGGCCGCGAGGTCGGCGATGTCCTGTTCGCTCAGGCTGGCGGCGATGGCGCGCATCGAGGGATGGCTGCGATCGCCCTTCTTGTAGGCCATCAGCGCGTTCTCGATGTACTTGGCGCTCTGCCCGGAGATGCGAGGCACGTGATAGACCATCGGATAGGCCGTCTTGTAGCCCGGAATGCCATGGCAGCCGATGCACATCGAGACCTTGTCCTTCGCGGCCTCGGGGTCGCCACCTTCGGCGGCCTGGCTGGCGAGCGGTACGAGGGCGAGCGAGGCGGCGACGAGCAGGGCCCCGGCGAGGCGTTGCGAACGCGAACAGGAACTGGGCATGGGCATTCTTCGTGGCGCGTGTCGAAAAACCGCGCGTCTTGTCGGTTTCCGGTGAAGGCGGGCCGATGGCCCGGGGGCAAGCATGGAATTCTAGCCGAGCGCGTTCGCGATCGTCCAGCTTGCGGCAGGCGCACGACGTGCCCCCGACCGGCGCAGGCCCGCGGGATGCGCCCCGGCGGCCCCACGGGCTTGCCGCTATACTGAAAGGCTTGTGCGCCGCGCCAGCGGCCTGCGGGGACTCACGGGGCGCTGCACCCCGACAATCATCGAGACAGACAGGACTTCACATGCGCTTTGAAGGGTCAAGCAACTACGTCGCGACGGACGATCTGAAGCTCGCGGTCAATGCCGCCATCACGCTGGAGCGCCCGCTGCTCATCAAGGGGGAACCCGGCACCGGCAAGACCATGCTCGCCGAGGAAGTCGCCGCGGCGCTCGACATGCCGCTGCTCCAGTGGCACATCAAGTCGACGACCAAGGCCCAGCAAGGCCTGTACGAGTACGACGCCGTCTCGCGCCTGCGCGACTCCCAGCTGGGCGACGAACGGGTCAAGGACATCAACAACTACATCGTCAAGGGCGTGCTCTGGCAGGCCTTCGAATCCGACGTCCCCGTGGTGCTGCTGATCGACGAGATCGACAAGGCGGACATCGAGTTCCCGAACGACCTCCTGCGCGAGCTCGACCGCATGGAGTTCTACTGCTACGAGACGCGGCAGCTGATCCGCGCCAGGCACCGGCCGGTGGTCATGATCACGTCGAACAACGAGAAGGAGCTGCCCGACGCCTTCCTGCGCCGCTGCTTCTTCCACTACATCAAGTTCCCCGACCGGGAGACGATGCAGGCGATCGTCGATGTCCACTTCCCGGGCCTCAAGAAGGAGCTCCTGAAGGACGCGCTCGACACCTTCT
>CAZDYQ010000067.1:0-17799 GCA_964509685.1 uncultured Burkholderiaceae bacterium | reverse complement strand
CCAGCAGGGCGCCGACGATGGTCGCCGACAGCCCCATCACCTTGTTGACCGAGCCGACCTCGCTCGCGGAGAAGCCGACGCCCCGGATCAGGAAGGTCGTGGTGAGGCTGCCGGCGAAGGCGTCGCCCAGCTTGTAGAGCACGATCAGCGCGAGCAGCCACACCGCCTTGCGCCGGTCGAAGAACGCGTCCCACGGCTCGACGAAGGACGGGAAGCCCACCGCGCGGGCCGCCCACAGCGCGGTGGCGAAAGCGGCCACCAGCGCCACCGTGTTCCAGGCGAGCGTGCCGAAGCGCCCGGCGCCCATGGCCTCGAGCGGCAGCAGCCGGGTGAGTCCCCACACCGCGAGGCCGGCCGCGAGCATGGCCACGAAGCCGAGCAGCTCCCGCCGCACCGGGGCGCGCGCCACCTCCACCTCCGGCACGCGCGGCGTGAACAGGGTGACGGCGGCGATCAGCACGAACAGCACGCCCATGGCCCGGAAGGCGCCGGGCCAGCCGAGCCACTGGTCCGCCAGGATCAGCGCGAGCCCGCCCGAGACCAGCATCGCGATCCGGTAGCCGAAGACCGAGACCGCGGCGCCGGCGCCCCGCTCGGCCGGGGCCAGCAGGTCGCTGCGGTAGGCGTCGAACACCACGTCCTGCGACGCCGACAGGAAGGCGATCGCCACGGCACAGCCGGCCATGGCCCAGATGTGCCGGGCCGGGTCGAAGCCCGCCATGAGGAAGCAGGCCACCGCCAGCCCGAGCTGGGTGAGCACCAGCCAGCCACGGCGGCGGCCGAGGAACGGTGGCTCGAAGCGATCGAGCAGCGGCGCCCAGACGAACTTGAAGGTGTAGGGCAGGCCCGCGAGCGCGAAGAAGCCGATGGTGGTGACGTCGATGCCGTCGACGGTCAGCCAGGCCTGGAGCGTGCCGGTCGAAAGCGCGAGCGGCAAGCCGCTCGCAAACCCGAGCGCGAGCATCGCGGCGATCCGCGCGTTCGCGAAGACGTCGAGGACCGGGTGTCGCTTGCGCGCGGCGGGTTCCATGGCCGGCAAGTGTAACCGGGAGGCCTCGCCCGCCGCGCAATGGCGTCTCCCGGGCACACTACGGTACGGCCGGGTCGCAGGGCTGCCCGGCGAGCCTCCGTGCCTTGTGGCTCTTCATTCGTCCATCCCCGCCGGCTCGGTTTCCGCCGCGACCGGCATCGGCCTCTCGCCGATCTGCTGGCGCCACATCGCGTGGTAGAGGCCACCCGCGGCCACCAGCTCGTCGTGCGTGCCCGACTCCACGATGCGGCCGCGCTCGAGCACGTGGATCGTGTCGGCATGCATCACGGTCGAGAGCCGATGGGCGATGAGGATCGTGATCCGGTTGCGCCGGCTCGAGAGCTGCCGCACCGTGTCGCTCACCTGCTCCTCAGTAAGCGAATCGAGCGCCGAGGTCGCCTCGTCGAAGATCAGCAGGCGCGGATCGCGCAGCAGCGCCCGCGCGATCGCGAGGCGCTGCTTCTCGCCGCCCGAGAGCCTCACGCCCCGCTCGCCGATCAGCGTGTCGAGCCCGTCGGGGGAGCGCTCGATCAGGCCGAGGCAGGAGGCCTGCGCGAGCGCCGCGAGCATCTCGGCATCGGTCGCCTCCGGCCGCACGAGCTGCAGGTTCTCGCGGATCGTTCCCGCGAAGAGCTGGGTCTCCTGGGTCACCAGGCCGATCTGTCGGCGCACCCGGTTGACCCGCGTGGCGCGGCTCGAGATCCCGTTGAACTGCACCTCGCCCCCGGCCGGCGCATAAAGTCCCACCAGCAGCTTCACCAGGGTGGACTTGCCCGAACCCGACGGACCGACGAAGGCCACGGTGTCGCCCAAGGCCGCCGAGAAGGACACCCCGTCGAGCGCGTTGTCGGGCGCGCCGCGATGCCGGAAGCTCACGTCCACGAAGCGGATCTCCTCGAGCGGACCCACGTCCGTCCACTGCGGCGGCCGGCGCTCGACGGGCTTGGTCATCAGCGCATCGAAGTTCAGCAGCGACGCCTCGGCCTCGCGCCACGCGATGATGATGTTGCCCAGCTGCTGCAGCGGCCCGAAGATCGCCACCGAGATGAACTGCATCGCGATGAGCTCGCCGGTGGAGAGCACGTTGCGGAAGATCAACCACAGGAGCGCGAACAGCACCGCCAGCTTGAGCAGGCTGAGCGTCGTGCCCTGCAGGAAGGACAGCAGGCGCACGCGCTTCACCTTCTCCATCTCGAGCGCGAAGATGTGCTCGGTGCGCGCCTGCAGGCGCCGGATTTCCGCATAGGTGAGACCGAGGCTGCGGATCAGCTCCACGTTGCGCAGCGACTCGGTGATGAAGCCCGAGCTGCGGTGGGTCTCGCGCACGATCGATCGCTGCTGGGTGCGGATCTCGCGGCTGAGCAGCCCGGTCAGGCCGCCCAGGATGAGCACCCCGGCGATGAACACCGGCACCAGCAGCCAGCTGCGGGTGAGTGCGTACCAGGTCAGGAAGCACATCCCGACCAGGGCGGCGAACACCGTGTTGATGAAGGTATTGATGAAGCGCTCGCTGTCGGAGCGCGCCTTCTGGAGCAGCGAGAGTACCTCGCCGCTGCGCAGGTCCTCGAACTCCGCGAACTGCAGGCGCAGCGCCTGCCGCAGCCCGTCGTTGAAGAGCCTCGTGCCGAAGCGCTGGACCACCAGCCGCGTCACGTACTCCTGCAGGGCCTGCGCGAGTCGCGAGCCCACCGCGACCAGCACGGCGAGGGCGAGCAGCCGCAGCACGCCCGCGATGCGCTCCTCGTCGCTCATCGACCCGTCGCCGATGGCGTAGTCGTCGATGATCATGCCGAAGATGATCGGGTCGACCAGCCCGAGCACCTGGCTGGCGGCGGCGAGCGCCAGCGCCAGCAGGGCGAGCCGCCAGTGGGGCCGCAGGTAGGTCCAGAGGATCCTCATGGCCGACGCTCCTTCGCATTCCCGAGATTCATGCGAAACATGCAGAACCCTCGTTTGATCGGGACTAGTGGAAGCCGCATATTCACGGCCGACGAGCAGAACGAAGGAGCTGACATGGATTCCTCCCGAGAATGTCTCGAAACCAAGCCCCTCCCCGTCCCCCGCCGCCGCGACCGCGGCGGCGCCTCGTCCACGGGAATTCGGTCATGATCGGCGTCGCGACCCGGTACCCGGTCGAATGGATCGACCGCTTCCAGCTGCCCGACGGCCGCTGGGTGACGCTGCGGCCGGTTCTCCCGCAGGACGACGTGCAGGAGCGCGAGTTCGTCGCCCACGGCATGACCTCCCGGTCGCGCTACCTGCGCTTCCAGTCGGGCCTGGGGGCCCTGCCCGACTCGCTGGCGCACGCCTTCACGCACGTGGACTACCACAACCACTTCGCGCTGGTCGCCGAGTCGTTCCCCGACGGCAGGCAGACCCAGGTGGGGGATGCCCGCTTCGTGCGCGACGGCGCCGATCCGGAGGTCGCCGAGTTCGGGATCGCGGTGGCCGATGCCTGGGGCGGCCTCGGGATCGGCAAGCGCCTGCTGTGCCAGCTCGTCGTCGCCGCCCGCTCGAAGGGCATCCGGCTCATGTACGGCGACGTCCTGCGCGACAACCGGGCCATGCTCTCGATGGCCCGGACCATCGGCTTCGCCGTCCGGCGCCATCCGGAGGACATGCGGCTCGTGCGGGTGGAGCGACCGCTCGCCGAGCGGATCGAAGCCGTGACCGTCGCCGGCTGCGGCTGCGAGTGCTGATCGCGGATGCCCTAGACCGACTCGTAGTCGATCCGCAGCGGCGCGTGGTCCGAGAACCGCGCGTCGATGTAGATGTCGCAGGCCTTCGCGCGCCCCGCGATGCCCGGCGTCGCGATCTGGTAGTCCAGCCGCCATCCGACGTTCTTTGCCCATGCCTGGCCCCGGTTGCTCCACCAGGTGTAGCGCTCCGGCCGGTCGTCGAGCCGGCGGAACACGTCCACGAATCCGAGCTCGTCGAAGACCCGGGTAAGCCAGGCGCGTTCCTCGGGCAGGAAGCCGGAATTCTTCTGGTTGCTCTTCCAGTTCTTGAGGTCGATCTCCTTGTGCGCGATGTTCCAGTCGCCGCAGATGATCACCTCGAGCCCGCGCTCGCGCAGCTTCTGCAGGTGGACGAGGAAGCGCTCCATGAAGCGGTACTTCGCCTCCTGGCGCTCCGGCGAGCTCGATCCCGACGGCAGGTAGAGCGACACCACCGCGAGGTCCGGATAGACCGCCTCGAGGTAGCGCCCCTCGACATCGAACTCCTCGTCGCCGAAACCGGCGATCAGTCGCTCCGGCGGCCGCCGGCAGTAGATGCCGACGCCGCTGTAGCCCTTCTTCTCGGCCGTGTGGAAATGCCCGTCCAGTTCGCCGATGCGCCGCATCTCGTCGGGGATGTCGGCCTCGGTGGCCTTGATCTCCTGCACGCAGATGAAGTCGGCCCCCTGCGCGGCGGCCCACTCGTGGAAGCCCTTGCGCTGCGCGGACCGGATACCGTTGAGGTTGGTCGTGATGACTCTCAGCATGGATCGCCTGGCACTCTCGCGATGCGGCCCGGAAGGTCGGACGCCTGTCGGTGGTCGGACCCCGAAGTGTACTGGCACCCCTCAGAAGACCAGGCAAGCCCATGCCGGGTCCTGCGCATGCTCGACGAACGCCAGCGTGCCGCCGGCCCCGCGGCACTGCGGGGCGAGCGCCCGCTCGTCGAGGGCGAGCGCGGCCATGGCCTGGCCGCAGGCGCGAATCGTCACGCCGGCGTCGGCGCAGTCCCGCAGGTAGTCCGACACGGGCCGGCGCTGCGGCCCGAAGCCGATGGGCGTCGCCCCTTCGGCGGCGAGCAGCCAGTGCACGGATCGCGCGCTGAACAGCATCTCGACCTCCAGGCCGTCCAGCGCCGCCGCCTGCGCGACGACGAAGGGCGTCGCGGCCTGCTCGGCCTCGCCGGGTCCGCAGGACCAGACCATGATCGACAGGCCGCGCCGCGGCGTCATCGCGCGTCCTCGCCGCCGCCGGCATCGGCGGCGCGCATGCGCGCGGTCGCCCGGGCGCGCAACGAATCCCCGTGCGCCAGCCGGGCGAGGTCCTCGTGCCAGCGCCCGGGCGCGATGCGGACCAGCCAGCCACGCCCGTAGGGCTCGCGATGGACGAGCTCCGGACGGTCCGCGAGCAGCGGATTGGCCTCGACGACCCGCCCGGTGAGCGGCGAGCGGATCGCGACGACGCTCTTGCTGAGCTCGGCGAGCGCCACCGGCCCGCCCTGCGCGACCTGCGTGCCGGCGGGTTTCGGCCGGCACATGTAGACGTCGCCCGAGAGATGGATGCCGAACGCGGTGACGCCCACCGTCATCGCGCCGTCCTCGCCGGGCCGACACCACACGTCCTCCTCGAGGAGGAAGTACGCGTCGTCGGGATACTCGAAGCCGAGGATCTCCATCGCTCAGGCCGGCAACTGGCGGAAGAAAGCGGGAGTCGAACCCGCCCGGCAACGCATGGCGCCGCCCACTGGGTTTGAAGCCCAGCCGCCCCACCAGGGACGTTTTTCTTCCATGTTCATGAAGCCTCCCTGCCGGACTCGAACATCCGCGTGTCCGGCCGCGGCAGGTGACGGTCCCCGACCCGGCGCAGCATGCCCACCCGGTCGAAGAACTCGAGGATCTGGATCGCGCGCTTGCGCCCGAGCCCGGTCGCGTCCCGGAAGGCGGCGGCGGTGACCGCGCCGTCGCGCGCGGCGAGCGTCCGGGCGATCGCGGCAAGCGCCTCGATGGTCGATGCCGGGTAGTAGAGGTCCTTCACCACCTGGAAGACCTCGCCCGCCTGCGCGAGGCGGGCCATGACCGGCCTCAGCTGCGACTCCGGCAGCCGCGCATCGGCGGCGATCTCGCGCACCCAGGGCGGATCGAACTGGCCGGCCACCAGCATCGGCAGCACCTTCTCGGCCGCGACGCGATCGGCCGCGCGCATCCGCTCGCCATGCTCGGGCAGGTGCAGGAAGCCCGCGCGCATCCGCAACCGGCCACCGGCCAGCATCCGCGCGACGATCGCCTGCCACAGGGCTTCCGGCATGCGCGGCGCGGCGAGCCGCCGCGCCCGGCGCGACTCCAGCCCCGGCTCCTGGGGCGAGCGCTCGTGGAAGCCGGCCAGGGCCGCGAGGATCGCCGCCTCGGCCCGGGCGAGATGCGTCGCATCGATGATCCAGCCCCCCGGCAGGCGCACGGCCCCGGCCACGGATTCCGGGCCGAACGGCCAGTCCGCATGGCCCGCCGCGTGCAGCCAGGCATCGCCCTCCAGCCCGTGCGGCGCCAGCGCCAGCGTGTCCGCGAGCCGCCGCGCGAGACCGGGCGCGCGCTGCGCGCGCAGGAAGGCGAGCCGCTCGGGTGACTGCCGGTAGCGGCTCGGCGCATCGACCGCGAGCACCGAGCCGCCGCCGATCGTGCGGCTGGCGGAGACATCCCGGATCACGAAGCGATCGCCCTGCCAGGCGTGCACCGGCGTGGGCAGGACGAGCTGCGCGAGCCCCTCGCCGCCCGGCTCCAGCGCCGCGGCGCCCAGGATCGCCACCGTGGCCATCGACCTGCGGGTCCCGATGTGCAGGTGCACCCGGGTGCCGGAGCGCAGGGCGCGCGGCTCGCCGGGTGCGAGTGCCAGCCAGGCGTCGAGCCGCTGGCTGGACTGCGCGATCGCCGGCGCGCACAGGACATGGCCCCGCTCGACCTCCTCGCGCGCCAGCCCGACGAGCCCGATCGCGCAGCGCTGGCCCGGGCCCGCCTCCTCGACGCCCGCGCCGTGGGACTGCAGGCTGCGCACCCGCAGCGGCCGGCCGGGTTCGTGCGCGAGCGCGAGGATGTCCCCGATCCGCACGCGGCCGGCCACGATGCTGCCCGCCACCACGGTCCCGATGCCGTCCACGCTGAGGATGCGGTCGAGCGGCATGCGGAAGCCCGCGTCGGGATCGCCGCGTCCCGAGGCGAGCCGCGCCTGCGCGTGCAGCAGCGCGCGCAGCGCCTCGATGCCGTCGCCGCGCAGCGCCGAGACCGCGAGCACGGGCCAGTCGCCGCGCCCGTGCCGGACGAGCAGCGCGCGGGCCTGCGCCTCGCGCTCGGCGAGCAGGCCGGCATCGACGCGGTCGGCCTTGGTGAGCACGGCGGCGCCGCGCTCGATACCGAGCAGCACCAGGATGGCGAGATGCTCCACGGTCTGGGGCATCACGCCGTCGTCCGCAGCCACGAGCAGCAGCGCGAAGTCGATGCCGCTCGCCCCGGCGACCATGGCGTGCACCAGCCGCTCGTGGCCAGGCACGTCCACGAAGCCGACGGGCGGGCCGCCGTCCCCGGGCATCGAGGCATAGCCCGGCTCGATGGTGATGCCCCGGCGCCGCTCCTCCGGCAGGCGGTCGCCGTCCACGCCGGTGAGCGCGCGCACCAGCGCGGTCTTGCCATGGTCGATGTGGCCCGCCGTGCCGACGATCATGACAGCGCCTCGCGCAGCGCCGGCATCTGCGCCACGACCTCGCCGGGATCGTCCAGGCAGCGGCAGTCGAGCAGCAGGCGGTCCTCGGCGATGCGGCCGATGATCGGCACGGGCAGGCCGCGCAGCGCGGCGGCGAGCGCATCGAGCGCGGCGCCGGCCCCGCGCCGGCCGTCGAGCACCGGATCGCAGGCGAGTCCCGCCGAGGGCAGCCGGTCCACCGGCAGCGAGCCGGACCCGACCTGGCTCATCATGTCGGTCACCGTCACCGTGAACCGCGGCGCCAGCGCGGCGCGCAGCGGCTCGAGCAGGGCGGTGGCCATGCCCCGCACCTGCGGGGCCGGCCGCGCGAGCCAGCGCAGGGTCGGCAGGTCGCGCACCAGTCGTTCGGGCCGCAGGTAGAGCGCGAGCGTGGCTTCGAGCGCCGCAAGGGGCAGCTTGGACAGCCGCAGCGCCCGCTTCATCGGGAAGCCGCGGATGCGCGCGATCGCCTCCCGCCGCCCCACCAGCAGGCCCGCCTGCGGGCCGCCGAGCAGCTTGTCCCCGGAGAAGGTCACGACATCGCATCCGGCCGCGAGCATCTCCTGCGGCGTGGGCTCCCTCGGCAGGCCGAACTGCGTCATGTCCACGAGCGAGCCGCTGCCCAGGTCGGTCAGCAGCGCGAGCGAGCGCTCCCTCGCCAGGTCCGCCAGCTCCGACTCGGGCACCGAGGCCGTGAAGCCCTGCACGGCGTAGTTGCTCGTGTGGACCTTCACCAGCAGGCTCGTGCGCGGCGTGATGGCGCGCGCGTAGTCGGCGAGATGGGTGCGGTTGGTGGTGCCGACCTCGACCATCGTCGCGCCCGCGCTCGCCATGACATCGGGCATGCGGAAGGAGCCGCCGATCTCCACCAGCTCGCCACGCGAGACGATCGCCTCGCGCCCGCCCGCGAGCGCCGCGATGGCGAGCAGCACGGCCGCGGCATTGTTGTTCACCACCGTGGCGGCCTCCGCGCCGGTGATCTCGCACAGCAGGTCCTCGACGAGGCCGTCGCGGTCCCCTCGGCCGCCGGCCTCGAGGTCGTACTCGAGATTGGCGGGCCCCGCCATCATCCTGGCCAGGTGCTCGATGGCGCCAGCCGGCAGGACCGCCCGCCCGAGGTTGGTATGGATGACGGTGCCGGTCAGGTTGATGACGCGCCGCATGCGGGGGGCGATGCGCCGTTCGATCCGCTCGCCGAGCGTTCCGGCGAGCGCGGTGGGCGCCAGGCGCTCGCGCGCGAGTTCCCCGCCCAGCGCCAGGGGACGCAGCGCATCGAGCATCGCGCGCGCCTCGCGCGCGACCAGGGTGTGTCCGTGGGCGGCCACGAGCGGCGCCACCTGCGGCAGCCGCAGCAGCCTGTCCACCGAAGGGAGATCCCGGGGCCTCGCCTTCGAGCCGTGGACCACGGACTCGTCGGGCGAGCGCATCAGCCGCCCCCGCCGTCGTCGGGCTCGCCGAAGAGCAGCAGCAGGTTCACGCCGTGACGGCGAAAGCCCGCCTCGCCGACGAGCAGGTCGAGCGTCACCGACGCGAGGTCGTCGGCCACCGCCTCGACCTGCGGATCGCGGTCCATGCGCACGATCTTGAGGTAGTGGCCGCACACGTCGCAGGTCTCGGCCTCGATCGCGGCCTTGCCCGCCCCGGGTGCCGCCTCGCCGTCGATGCGCTCGAGCGACTGGTACTGGATGCCCTTGGTGCCCTCGCAGTGACTGCACTTGATCCGGACCATGTGCCACTGCGTGGAGCACAGCGCGCACTGCAGGTAGCGCAGCGCCCCGCTGCCCGCATCGATGCGCGCGACGCTCGCCACCGGCAGGAAGCCGCAGCAGGGGCAGCGCGTGGCATCGTCGATGCGCCCGAAGGGGGCGAGCAGCGCCGTGCCGTACGCGGCCTGCGTGGCGAGCACCATGTGCGTCCAGTAGGCCTGCAGCGCGGCCGCGACGAACGGGGCGGCGGCCATGTCCAGCCCCGAGGCCACGCCGCGCAGCAGGCGATCGGCCTGCTGCTCGATCGCCTGCGCCTCCATCGATCGGAGCGACTGCGCGGTCGAGCGGGCCGCCCCCTCGGGCAGGCGCGGCAACATCGTGTCCACGATCTGGCGCAGCCCCTCCCGCCACTGCGGATCGCGCGGCCAGAGTTCCGCCGGCAGCGGCGGCCGGGCGGCGCGCACGGCCGCCCGCAGCGCGGCCTCGTCCGGCAGCCGGACCGCAGGATGCGACTGCAGCCGCTCGTGCTGGGCGCGCGCAAGCTCGGCGACCAGCAGCAGGTAGTCGCGCATCGCATGGCCCGCCGCCCTCTCGCGCAGGCGGATCTCGCGCTCGGCGAACACCCGGGCCTTGTCGGGCAGGTGCAGCACCGGCGGCTCGCGGCCGGCGCGCGCCGCGATCTCCTCCGGGCTGGGCAGCGGCATCTCGCTCATCGCTCGGGCGCGTCCCCCGCCGGTTCGCCCGACACCTCGCGGTGCCACACGGGATGGTGGCGCCGCGCCCAGGCCGAGGTCACCGTGCCCCGCGTCATGGCCCGCATCGAGCCCTTCACCCAGATGGCGGCGTACACGTGCACGATCACGCCGAGGACCAGGAGGAAGCCCGCGAGCGCATGCAGCACCACCGCGATGCGGCGCACCAGGATGGGCACGGCGCTGGCGAACCACGGCTCCCAGAAGAAGAACCCGCTCACGAGCAGCACCAGCAGGCACACCGTGAAGAGCCAGAACACGCCCTTCTGGCCGGCGTTGTACTTCGCCACCGGCGGCAGCTCGTCCTCGCGCTTCGTCCGGATCAGGCGCGGCGAGCGGCGCAGCCATTCGGTGTCGCCCCGGGTCCAGCAGTTGTCGCGAACGACCTGGAAGAACAGCACGACGAAGCCGACCACCATCGCCAGCCCCATGAACGGATGCAGGATCCGCGTCCACTGCCCCCCGCCGAACAGGCCGGTGAACGGCCAGAAGAGCGGGTGGAAGAGCGCCAGCCCGGACAGGCCGGCGGCCAGGAACAGCAACGCGACGATCCAGTGGTTGATGCGCGTGCCATCGTCGTAGCGGCGGATCAGGCGGGCCATGGCGTCAGCCTCCTCGCGTGGTGTCGCGCTCGCCGGTCGTGCCGGCGCCCGGGCGGGCGCGCCGCGCGGGCGCGTCGCCGCCGTCCTCCTCTTCCTCGACCGGCCCGACCTTCATGTAGTGGAAGAAGCCGGCAAGGACGGCGCCGATCATGCCGGCCACCGCCAGCGGCTTGGCCACGCCCTTCCAGAGCGACACCAGCGGGCTGACGACGGGATTGGCCGGCAGGTCGTTGTACAGCTCCGGCTGGTCGCCGTGCTGCAGGACGTACACCACGTGGGTGCCACCCACGCCGGGCGGGTCGTAGATCGCCGCGTGCTCGTAGCCCCGCTCCTTGAGGTCCGCGATCCGCCCGGCGCCGAACTCGAGCATGTCCTGCTTGCTGCCGAACCGGATCGCGCCGGTGGGGCATACCTTCGCGCAGGCCGGCTCCAGCCCGACCGCAACCCGGTCGGAGCACAGCGAGCACTTGTACGCCCGGTTGTCCACCGGCGAGATGCGCGGGATGTCGAACGGGCATCCGGTGATGCAGTAGCCGCAGCCGATGCAGTTCTCGCTGATGAAGTCCACGATCCCGTTGGCGTACTTCACGATGGCCCCCGGTGCCGGGCAGGCCTTCAGGCAGCCGGGGTCCTCGCAGTGCATGCAGCCGTCCTTGCGGATGAGCCACTCGAGCCGGGTGCTCTCGTCGGGTTGCTTCATCTGCACTTCGGCAAAGCGCATGACGGTCCAGGACTGCGGTGTGAGGTCCGACGGGTTGTCGTACTGGCCGACGTTCTCGCCCACCTCGTCGCGCAGGTCGTTCCACTGCATGCAAGCGACCTGGCAGGCCTTGCAGCCGATGCAGCTCGAGACATCGATGAGCTTGGTGACTTCGGTGACGTTGCGCCGCACGACCGGCGGCTGCACGGTGGTGGCCGACCGCGCCGCGATATCGAGTGACTGCAGGCTGCTCATCAGGCTTTCTCGATGTTGACCGTGAACGACTTGTACTCGGGCGTCTGTGTGTTGGCATCACCCACGAAGGGGGTCAGCGTGTTCACCAGGTAGCCCGGCTTGGCGAGCCCGACGAAGCCCCAGTGGTTGGGCAGCCCCACCGTGTCCACCGTCCTGCCATCGACCGTGAGCCGCGGGATGCGCGGGGTCACGACCGCCACCGCCTCGATGTAGCCCCGGTTCGAGGTGACCCGCACCCGGTCGCCCGGTGCGATGCCCTTCTCGCGCGCGAGCTCCACCCCGATCTCGACGAACTGCTCCGGCTGGAGCACCGCGTTCGACAGGACATGCTTGGTCCAGTAGTGGAAGTGCTCGGTCAGGCGGTAGCTGGTCGCCACGTACGGGAACTCGGACGGCTTGCCGAAGGCCTCGAGGTCGCCCTTGAACACCCGCGCGGCCGGGTTGGCACGCGCGATCGGGTTGTCGTTCATGGGGTTGCGCTCGAGCGGGGACTCGAAGGGCTCGTAGTGCTCCGGCAACGGCCCTTCGGCCATGCCGGTCGGCGCGAAGAGCCGCGCCACGCCTTCGGCGGTCATGATGAAGGGCTTCACCCGCTCGGGATCGGACGGATCGGCCCCGAGCCCGATGTCGGGCGTGTCCGCCCCGCCCCACGACGTACCGTTCCAGTGCACCAGCGGCCGCTTCGGATCCCACGGCCGGCCGTCCGGCGCGGCCGAGGCCGCGTTGTAGAGGATGCGGCGGTTGGCCGGCCACGACCAGGCCCACTGCAGCGTCTGCCCGAGGCCCCAGGGGTCGGCATTGTCGCGCCGGGCCATCTGGTTGCCTTCCTCCGTCCACGCCCCCGCGTAGATCCAGCAGCCGCAGGCCGTGCTGCCGTCGTCGCGCAGCTGGCCGAACCCGGCGAGCTGCTGGCCCTTGCGGGCGATCACCACCGGCTCGCTTCCCGGCCGATTCGGGTCCGGCGGCGCGGTAATGTCCGCGAGCGCCCTGCCGTTGTACTCCCTGGCGAGTTCCTCCGGCGAGGGCGCCGTCGGAATCCTGTACGGCCAGGTCAGGTTGACGATGGGATCGGGGAAGGCGCCGCCCTCCTTCTCGTAGAGTTCGCGGATGCGCAGGAAGATCCCGGCGATGATCTCGTTGTCGCCGCGCGCCTCCCCCGGGGGCGGGGCGCCGCGCCAGTGCCATTGCAGCCACCGGCTCGAGTTGGTGAGCGAACCGTCCTCCTCGGCGAAGCAGGTCGAGGGCAGGCGGAAGACCGTGGTCTGGATCTCCTCGGGTCGCACGTCGTTGTGCTCCCCGTAGTTGCGCCAGAACTCCGCGGTCTCCGTGTTGAGCGGATCGATGATCACGAGGTACTTCAGCTTCGACAGCCCGGCGACGATCTTCTTCTTGTTCGGGAAAGCCCCCACCGGATTGAAGCCCTGGCAGATGTAGCCGTTGAGCTTGCCGAGGTTCATCAGCTCGAAGGCCTGCAGGATGTCGTAGAGCTTGTCGATCTTGGGCAGGTAGTGGAACGCCCACTCGTTCTCCTCGGTGGCCGCGTCGCCCCACCAGGCCTTCTGCAGGCTGACGAAGAACTTCGGGTAGTTCTGCCAGTAGCTCGTCTGGTTGGGCCGCAGCGGCGCCAGCGCGCGCGTGCGGTAGTAGGTCTCGAGGTCCTGCTCGTCGTCGCGCGCGAGCGAGAGGTAGCCCGGCAGCGAGTTCGAGAGCAGCCCCAGGTCGGTGAGGCCCTGGATGTTGCTGTGGCCGCGCAGCGCGTTCATCCCGCCGCCCGAGATCCCGATGTTGCCGAGCAGCAGCTGCATCATGGCCGCCGTGCGGATCATCTGGGAGCCGACGCTGTGCTGCGTCCACCCGAGGGCGTACATGATCGTCATCGCCTTGTCGGGCCGGGCCGTCTCGGCGATCAGCTCGCAGATCTTCAGGAACTGGTCCTGCGGGGTGCCGGTGATGCGGCTCACCACCTCGGGCGTGTAGCGCGAGTAATGGCGCTTCATCACCTGCAGCACGCAGCGCGGGTGTTCCATCGTGGGATCGGTGCGGGCGTACTGGCCCTCCATTTCGTAGCCCCAGCTCGAGGGATCGTAGCGACGCCGTTCCTCGTCATAGCCGGAGAAGAGGCCGTTCTCGAACTTGTACGCCTCGCCGACGATGAACGTGGCGTTCGTGTAGTTCGCGACGTACTCGCGCTGGATCCTGTCGTGGGTGAGCAGGTAGTTGATGACGCCGCCCAGGAAGGCTATGTCGGTGCCCGCGCGGATCGGCGCGTAGTAGTCGCTCATGGCGGCCGAGCGCGTGTATCGAGGATCGACCACGACCAGGCGCGCCTTGTTGTGCTGCTTGGCCTCGATCACCCACTTGAAGCCGCAAGGATGGGCCTCCGCGGCATTGCCGCCCATGATCAGCACCAGGTCGGCATTGCGAATGTCGACCCAGTGGTTGGTCATCGCACCGCGACCGAACGTCGGGGCCAGACTGGCCACCGTGGGTCCGTGTCAGACGCGTGCCTGGTTGTCGAAGACGAGCATCCCGAGGGATCGCATCGTCTTGTGCGTGATGTACCCCGTCTCGTTCGAGGAGGCGGACGCGCAGAGCATGCCCGTGGTGATCCACCGGTTGACGATCCTGCCGTCCTCGGTGCGCTCGACGAAGTTCTCGTCCCGGTCGGCCTTCATCATCTTCGCCAGGCGGGACAACGCCTCGTCCCAGCTCACCCGCTTCCATTCCTTCGATCCGGGTTCGCGGATCTCGGGGTACTTCAGGCGGCTGGGGCTGTGGACGAAGTCGAGCAGGCCGGCGCCCTTGGGACACAGCGTCCCGCGGTTGACCGGGTGGTCGGGGTCTCCCTCGATATGGAAGATCTCCGGCGTGGCGTTCTTCGCCTTGTCACCCAGGCTGTACATGAGCAGGCCGCAGCTCACCGAGCAGTACGGGCAGGTGCTGCGCGTCTCGACCGCTCGCGCCAGCTTGAACTGGCGCGTCTCGGCCAGCGCCGGCGCGGGTGAGAACCCCAGCGCCGTCATGGTGGAGGCGGCCAGTCCTGCTGCACTCGCCTGCAGGAACTGCCTTCGGGTCATGTCCATGGGCGTCTCCTCTCACTCCTGTTTCTTCGGATCCGATGCGGGCGTGCCCGCCGCGTCCCCGCCCGTCGGCGCGGGCGCATCGCCCTGGCCGGCGCCCTGGCCGCCGGAGGGCTGGTTGTCGCCACCGGCGACCCCCCCGATGGCGGTGCCTCCGGTGGCGGGTCCTGCGGCCGGCTCCTCGCGCGTGACGCCGTCGCCGGAGGGCGCGGGCGCGACCGGCTGTGATGACGAGGGGGCGGGGGTGGACTGGCCGGGACTGGCCGGCGGGGCGACAGGGGGTTCGTTCCGGTCGCAGCCCGCGAGACAGGCCAGGGACACGGCGATGGCGGTGGCGCAGACGACGCGCGAGTGTGCTGCCTTCATGCTGGCTCCCGACGCCCTTGCAGGGGAGCATACCCCCGTCTCGAGGCGTGTGCTACCTCGCAGCCGCCAGCAATCCCCTTGCCCGCGGAGCGCGCCGTCGATCCGGAAATCCTTGCCCTGGCCACGCGCTCGGCGCCCGAAAGTTCGCGTGATGCGTGAAGAATACGGTGCAAGTCCTCCCCGATCCCACGTATCATCGGGGCCAGCATTTTTCTCTCGCATTCCGGACGGGGACCAGCCTCACATGTCGGCAGACCTGCGCGCGCAGTTCATACGCTTCTGTCTCGGTGCCGGCATCCTTTCCTTCGGCGAGTTCACGACGAAGGCCGGTCGCGTCTCCCCCTACTTCTTCAATGCCGGCATGTTCAACGACGGCCTGCTGCTCGGGAAGCTGGGAAATTTCTACGCCGAGACCCTGCTCGCCGCCGAGCGCACGCACCAGTTCCGCTTCGACATGCTCTTCGGGCCGGCCTACAAGGGAATCACCCTGGCGAGCGCCACGGCGGTCGCCCTGGCCGCCCACGGGCGGCGGGTGCCCTTCGCCTTCAACCGCAAGGAAGCGAAGGACCACGGCGAGGGCGGCGAGATCGTCGGGGCGCCGCTCGCGGGCCGCGTGGTGATCGTGGACGACGTGGTGAGCGCTGGGACCTCGGTCAACGAGTCCGTGGAAATCATCCGGCGCCATGGCGCGGAGCCGGCGGGCGTGCTGATCGCGCTGGACCGCCAGGAGCGCAGCGGCACCGCGACCGAGATCGGCCCCACCTCGGCCACCGAGGCCATCCGCGAGCGCCACGGGATCCCGGTCTTCGCGATCGCGAGCCTCGACGACCTGCTCGCCTTCCTGGAATCGAGCGATTCCGAGGACGCCGGGCTCGCCACCCATCGTGATCGTGTCGCCGCCTATCGCGCCCGCTATGGCGTCGCGGCCGGCGGATCCCTAGCATCCTGACACCGTCCGAACAGCCTTGATCCACCCGACGATGCCGAGTCCAGCCCCGAAACCGTCCTCGCGAGCCGAGGCAGGGTCGCGCGCAGCGGCGGGCCTGGCCATGGCCGCGGCGGTCCTCGCCGCCGGCCTCCTGGGATCGGCGCCGGCCCGGGCGGGCGGCCCGGCGGAAAGCCCGGCCGAGCATGTTTCCAACCGGATCCTCGAGAGCCGCTGCAGCGCGGCGGCGATCGCGGCCCGGGACGGCGAGGTGGACCCGATCTGCCATCGCACCCTCGCTCCCGGCGATTCCGCCCGGGCCATGCAGCGCGCCGAGCGCGACCGGGGGCTGCTGGCCGCCTACCGGGACGTGGACACCCTGCTCGCCATGCGCGACCGGCAGATCGCCGACATCGCGGCGCAGATCGAGCTGGCGCGCCGCCGCATGGTGGCCCTGCACCGCGAGCTCGAGGCCCTGCGCATGCGCGCCCAGGTCGTCGGCGGCCCCCGCGCGGCCGAATGGATGGAACAGGCCCGCACCCGGGCCCTGGCCATCCTTGCCGAGGAAGAGCTGATCAAGGCCCGCCGGGCCGAGCAGGAGCGGGTCCACGAACGCTTCGAGCGGGATGCCCGCCGCCTGCGCATGCTGCTGTCGGCGCTGCAGTCCGCGCCCGCCGAGCTTGCCGCGCCGGTCGCGGATGCGCCGGCCGGGACGCCGGGCGCCGCGGCGGCCGCCGCGCTCGCGCCCTACCCCTTCGAGCATCCCGCGGACCGCGGCCCGCTCGCGCAGCGCTAGGCTAGCGGCCGGGGTCGCCCCGGCCCGCAATCCGCTGGGCCTCTCCCGCCAGCCGGCCGACCTCCTGCCAGGCCTGCTCGAAGGCCGACTCGGCGGCAAGCGCCTGCGACACCCGCTCGGCGAGCTCGCCGGGGGCGCGTCCGTTGCCCGCATCGCCCTCCCCGAACCAGTCGAGCGCCCTTCGCGACGCCTCGACGAACGCCAGGGCGGCGGCTTCGCGCGGCACCTCCTCCGCCTCGAGGCGTGCGAGCAGCTGGGCGGCCTCGGCCATTCCCTGGTCCCGCCATGAACGCGCATAGAGCCGCTCGCGCGCGAGCACGGCGAAATCGGCCCGCATGCGGGTCCGGTACGCCGCGCGGCGGGCGACCAGCGCGGCCAGCTCGTCGAGCCGCCGGCGCATGTGCTCGCGGTGCGCCTCGTCCTCCAGGTCGTGGAACCGGGTGGAGCCGGCGAGGCCCGCCACCAGCAGGCGCTCGTCGAGCAGGGCGAGCCGGTGGGCATGGCGCTGCGCGGCATGGTCGAGCTCGGCCCGAAAGGAGGCCAGCTGCGCCTCCCGGATGCGCGTTTCGGCGAGGTCGGCCACCGCCACCAGGGTGAGCGTGCTGCCCACCACGATCGCGGCCAGGCCCCGGTACCGGGTCCAGCGCCGCCAGGTGAGCAGGGCGGCGACGAGGCCGAGCGCCAGCCCGAAGACGGCGAGGAACTCGACCTGGCGGGCGACCGGCGCGCTGTCTTCGATGCCCGCCCAGCGGGCGAGCATCGGCGTCGCGATCGCCAGGGCCGCCAGGGCAAGCCCCGCGGCGACGCGCTCATGCTCCCGATCGAACTGGTACCCGGGTGGCTTCGACCGCATCGTGGCGCTCCTCGCGGCGAACCGCCCCGCCGGGCCGGCGCCGCGCGCATGCGCCGACGGATGCCGGCGCGATGGCGAACGATGCAGGAAGCGGGCCCGCGCGCGGGCATTCCGGGTTGCTGCCCGACGCCGGGCCCTTCCCGAGCGCGATGAACGCCTATCCCAGCTTGACGGACCCCTATCGAATCATCGTCTGGGGCAGCCACAGGCTGAGCGCCGGCCATGCCATGAGAATGACGAGGCCTCCGAGAAGCAATGCAATGTACGGCCCCACTCCTCTCATGATCTCGT
>CAZDYQ010000066.1:0-18010 GCA_964509685.1 uncultured Burkholderiaceae bacterium | reverse complement strand
GCTCACCATCATCCCGGGCGCGGTGGTGATCTGGTTCGTGCGCAACTACATCGCCCGGGGCTTCGCCCTCGGGAGGGTCTGACATGAACGCGCCGAGCGGACTTTCCTGGATGGCCTGGACCTGGCAGACCGCGGCCTTCTTCATCGCGATCGCCGTCATGCTGGCGATCATGGTGGCCTGGGAGATCAGGCGCCCGGGCGGCGACGCCCGTCGCGGCGTCCTGGGCCTCGTCACCACCCGCGGCGACCGGCTGTTCATCAGCCTGCTCGCGGCCGCCTTCATCCACCTCGGATGGCTCGGCTGGCTGGGGACGCCGCTGTGGGGCGCGAGCGTGGTCTCCGTCCTCCTCGCCGTCGCGATCTTCCGCTACGTCTAGCGCCTGCGCCTCGACCGCGACGGTGGCCCGCGGTACGATTCCCCTCCCGGAGCGCGGCGCCGCAATTCCCGCGCGGAACGACTTCACGGTGGTTGACGATGGCCGGCCTGACCGACCGGATACGCCTGCGCTTCGACGATCCGGCGGAAGAGACAGCGTTTCGCAACTTCTATTGCCTGCGGTTTCGCCGCCACACCGCGATCGCGCTGCTGGCCGGGGCCATCCTCATCAGCCTCTTCGCGCTGTCGGACTGGATGCTCGATCCCGACGGCGCCCGCGTCACCATCGCGATCCGGCTGTTCCTCGTCGTGCCGGTGATGCTGCTGTTCGCCTGGGCGGTCGGCCGGCCCTGGGTCAAGGACGTGTACGAGTCGGGCGCCACCCTGGTCGCCTGCCTGGTCGCCGCGACGCTCGCCGTGATCTACGTGCGCATCGAGGACGGCCTGATCCGGGCGGGGCCCGGCATCGTGCTGCTGATGCTGTCCACCATCTTCATCATCCGGCTGCGCTTCCGGCATTTCGCCGTCTTCTCGCTGGTGGCGTGGGCCTCGTTCATGGCCGTGGTGGTCGCCACCGTGCGCTCGCAGCCGGCGCTCTCGGTCGCGAACTCGCTGGCGGTCACCGCCGCGCTGGTGCTGGGCCTCTACGGCGCATGGACGCGCGAGAGCGAGAACCGGCGCGAGTTCCGGCTGCTGAACGAGGTCACCGCGGCCAAGGCCCGGATCGAGGACCTGCTGCACAGCATGCTGCCGGGCGAGATCGTGGACCGCATCCAGCGCGGCGAGTCCCCGATCGCCGACGCGCACCGGGAAGTGAGCATCGTCTTCGCCGATCTCGTCGGCTTCACCGCGCTGTCGAACCGACTGCCGGCATCGCGGCTGGTGCAGCTGCTCGACCGGCTCTTCTCCGACTTCGACCGGATCGCCGGCGAGCACGGGGTGGAGCGGATCAAGACGATCGGCGATGCCTACATGGCCGTGTGCGGGATCACCACGCTCGGGCCCGGCACCGCGCCGGAACCTGCCGGCGAGGATCATGCGGAGCGGGCGGCGCGCTTCGCGCTCGCGCTGCAGGCGCATGTGGCCGAGGTCTCGCGGGAGTCGGGCCTGCCGCTCAATGTCCGCATCGGCCTGCATGTCGGCCCCGTGGTGGCGGGGGTGATCGGCACCCGCAAGCCGGCCTTCGACTGCTGGGGCGAAACGGTAAACCTGGCCGCCCGTCTCGAGTCGAGCGGCAGCCCGTCCGGGGTGCACATCTCGGAAGCCGCCTGGCAGCGGCTGCGTGATGCCTTCGTTACGCGCGAGCTGCCGCCCGTGCCGATGAAGGGCATTGGCGAAGTGCGTACCTACCTGCTCGAGGCGCCGCTCGAAGGGGCGCACATGGCGCCCGGCGTCCAGTGGCCGGACGAGGCCCGCGTGGCGAACAGCTGACGCCCGATGTGCTCGCCGAGCCGGCGATAGCTCTCCCACTGCGCCTCGTCGAACGACTGGTCCGCGGTGCTCTGCTGCGGGAAGTCGGGATGGCGGGCGGCGTACTCCAGCACGTCGAGCGGCTCGTCGCCCAGCAGCGCCGGCCGAACGAAGAGCAGCAGCGAGCGCGCCTCGGGGTCGTCCCCATAGTGGGCCCATGCGAGGCTCGCGCGCCGTTCGGCGCGACGCGGTCCGGCGACGCCGGCGCCCGGGGTGTTCGCCGTCGCGGCACGGCGAAGCTGCTCAGGGGTGCCGAGGCTCGCGAGCAACGGCGAGTCCTCGCCCACGAGGCCGGCGATCTCGCCGGCGGTGAGGAAGCGGAGCTCGATGCCCCAGTCGATGCGCGCCTTGCGCACGAGGTTGCCGATGTCCTCGAATCGGTCGTCGGGGTCCTGGCCGTCGTCGCAGACGATGATGAAGGGCACCCGCCGGCGCAGCAGCTCGTACACGCCGGTGTTCTCGAAGTGCCCGCCGTCGGAGAGATGCCAGCGACGCCGCCGGGTGCCGTGGAAGCGGGCGAAGGTCTCGGCGGCGAGCCCCGCCTGCACCGGCGCGAGCGTGGCGAGCCGCGCGAACAGGCGCTCGCGCAGGCCGCGCACGCCGGGCGCGGTGGACCGCTTCGGACCGACGCCGCTGTCCCACCAGTAGCCGAGGCGGGCGTTCGACAGCGCGAGCAGCATGGACAGGCCCATGCGGGTGCGGGCGCCCAGCCCGGTGCTGAAGGCCGCGCCGGACACGGCGACCCATTGTCCGAGCACGAGGGGCTCGACCTCGCGCGCGGCGCCGGGGCCCGCGGCGAAGGGCGAGGTCGGGTCGTTCGACGACGGCACCGGCACGATGCGCGCGTCCGAGCCGTCCCACAGGGCGTGGTGGCGCTCCACGCTCAGGCCCACCGGCCCGATCGCCATCGGCAGTCCCTTGCGGTCGCGCTGCGCGAGCTGCGAGGCGCCGAAGACCGTCTCGTTCACGGTGACGTTCACCAGGTGCAGCGGGCCGCCGAACAGGTCGGGCCGGTAGGCATGCCAGCGGATCTCGTCGTTCGGCGAGGCCTGCGTCACGTCGTCCCGAAGCGGGGCCTCGCGGGTTCCCCCGGCCGGCCTGTCCGGGCCGGCCGCGAGCGAGGTTGCGCTCGCCGCCGCGGTCGCCGCGCCGGGCGCCGGGGTCGCGCTCCGGTAGCCGCTGCGGCCCGGATGGCAGGCGCCGAGATAGGCCCGCGCCAGGCGCGCCGCATAGAACTGCGCGAGCGTGGAGAGGTTCAGGAAGGGCAGGGTCCGCGCGGTGAGCGCCGTGATGACGACGAGTGCCGCGAGCACGGCGGCGGTGACATCGGCCCGCGGAGCCGGCGAGGCCTCGCCGCACTCGGTGCAGGAGCCCAGCCAGAGCAGGGCATGGGCCACCGCCGACCAGCCCACGAGCAGCGCGGCGAAGAGCGCGAAGCCAAGCCCCGAGAGCATCGCGGAGGCCGGCAGCCGCAGTCCGGATTGCGGCCCGCCGAGCCGCTCGATGGCGGGCGCGAAGCGCTGCACGAGCAGCACCACCGTCGAGGCGATCGGCACGAGCGTCGCCCAGCCGACGGAACGCCCGGTGCGGGTGAGCCAGTAGAGCGTCTGTCCCAGGCTGTCGACCGCCGCCCAGGCCGCGGCGAGCAGCACCATGGCGAGCCCGCCCGCGAGCCAGCGCGACAGCCGGTTGCGCGCCACGCCGTCGATGCTCGTGCCGATGCGGGCCAGGGCCCAGGCGACGATGGCCGCGATCGATGCATACACGAGCCAGGCGGACACGAGCGCCGCGACGTCGGCCTGTGCCGTGCCCGGCGCGACGGACCCCACCCGGTGCAGCGCGAACGCCGCGCTCCCGAGCGCGACGAGGAACGTGGCAATCAGGGCAGGGTTGCGCAGCCGGTGCCCCGCGTCCTGGCGCGTCTGCGTGAGCCAGTATCCCCAGCCGAGCGGCACGAGCACCAGCAGCAGGCCGGCCACCGGCAACGCGAACCAGGGGCTCCACCAGGGCCCGGCCTGCGCATGGAAGAGCCATGCCTCGAACGCGCGCAGCCCGGGCAGGCGCTCCCAGGCGAACGCCCTCAGGAGGTTCCCCGCGAGCAGCACCGTCAGCACGGTGACCGCGAACACGTAGTGCAGCGACAGCAGGTTGCGCAGGTACACCGCCGCCGCGTAGAGGACGTCGCCGCCACCGCGCGGCGTGATGTAGCGGCCGTGCTCGCGCAGCCAGCGCAGCGGCGGGGAACCGTCGTCGGCGAGGATGGCCTCGACCCGATCCACGTTGTCGGCGATGCGGGCGGCGGTGGCCGGTGTCGGCGCCGGCCTGTCGCCGCGCGGTTCGCCGCGCGCCTCGGCCGGCAGGTACAGGGCGCCGAGGAAGGCGCCCACGTAGCCGCCCCCCGAGACCGTGGAGAGGTAGTCGACATGCCTCAGCAGTCGTTCCTTCGCCAATGCCTGGAGCACGCCGAGGCCGAAGGTGGCGCTGCGGATGCCGCCGCCGGAGATCGCCAGGCCTACCCGGCCACAGCGATCGCCCTCCGCGAGCTCCAGCCCCAGGGCGGCGCGACGGGCTCGCACCGAGGCGAGCTCGCGCGCCGCGAATTCGGGTGGCAGGCATCCCGGGGCGATCGTTCCGGGGGCACCGACCGTCGAAGGGATGCCCGCGCGAGCGATGTCGGTATCGTTCATTGCACGATCCTGCGGTCGCGCCGGGGGGCGCCGGTTGCGGAACCTCGTGGATATCGGTCCGGCGCCGGGGAGTCAATACGCCGCGGCGACCGTCCGTCGGGCGCCGGGCATGTCCATGCGTCGCCGAAGCTGCGAAACTTCGATTCTTCCCCCGGAGACTGACGTGCAGACCAAGGGCTACATCCTCGCCATCGACCAGGGCACCACCAGCACCCGCGCCATCGTGTTCGACGACGGCTTTCGTGCGGTCGGCATCGGCCAGCAGGAGTTCGAGCAGCATTTCCCGAATTCGGGCTGGGTCGAGCACGAGCCGGAGGACCTCTGGAGCACCACGCTCGAGACCGTTCGCCACGCCCTGCTGTCGGCGCGGATCGACGCGCGCCAGCTCGCCGGCATCGGCATCACCAACCAGCGCGAGACCACGCTCGTCTGGGACCGCAAGACCGGCCGCGCGATCCATCGCGCCATCGTCTGGCAGGACCGCCGCACGGCCGAGACCTGCAACCGCATGAAGGCCGATGGCCTGGAGGCGCTCTTCGCCGAACGCACCGGCCTCATCATCGACCCGTACTTCTCCGGCACCAAGATCGCGTGGATCCTCGACGCGGTGCCCGGCGCGCGCGCGGCGGCCGAGCGCGGCGAACTCGCCTTCGGCACGGTGGACAGCTTCCTGCTGTGGCGGCTCACCGGCGGCAAGGTGCATGCGACCGACGCCACCAATGCCTCCCGGACGCTGGCCTACGACATCGTGCGCAACCAGTGGGACGACGAACTGCTCGAGGCGCTGCGCATCCCGCGGTCGATGCTGCCCGAGGTGAAGGACTCCGCGGCCGACTTCGGCGCCACCGATCCCTCGCTCTTCGGCGCGGCGGTGCCGGTGCTCGGCATCGCGGGCGACCAGCAGGCCGCCACCGTGGGCAATGCCTGCTTCGAGCCCGGCATGATCAAGGCCACCTATGGCACCGGCTGCTTCGCGGTGCTCAACACCGGCGCGGACCGGGTGCAGTCGAGGAACCGGCTGCTCTCGACCATTGCCTACCGGCTGCGTGGCAAGACCACCTACGCGCTCGAGGGCTCGATCTTCGTCGCGGGCGCCGCGGTGCAGTGGCTGCGCGACGGCCTGGGCATCATCAAGAACGCGGCGGAATCCGGCGAGCTCGCCGCCCAGGCCGACCCGAACCAGCAGGTGTACCTCGTGCCCGCCTTCACCGGCATGGGCGCCCCGCACTGGGATGCGGACGCGCGCGGCGCGATCTTCGGCATCACCCGCGCCACCGGCCCGAAGGAGCTGTGCCGCGCCGCGCTCGAGGCCGTGTGCTTCCAGACGCGCGACCTGCTCGATGCGATGTACCGCGACTGGCGGCACGACGGCGGCACGGTCCTGCGCGTGGACGGCGGCATGGTGGCGAGCGACTGGACCATGCAGCGCCTCGCCGACCTGCTCGATGCGCCCGTGGACCGTCCCGTGGTGCTCGAGACGACGGCGCTCGGCGCCGCCTGGCTCGCCGGCATGCAGGCCGGTGTCTGGCCCGATGAGCAGGGCTTCGCGAAGGCATGGCGGCGCGAGCGGCGCTTCGAGTCGGCGATGGAGGCGACGCAGCGGGACCGGGCGCTGGCCGGCTGGCGGGACGCGGTGCAGCGTGTGCTGGCTCGCACGCCCTGAGCAACCCGCCCAGACTCATTTCCTCGAACGGTCAGAAGAACTCCGCGGATCTCCCGAACTGTATCCAGTCGACGATATAGAACTGCCCGCCGTCGTACTCCTCCAACGTGGCGACGATGCAGTAGCTGCCGATGGGCGGGTTGAAGACGCTGTCGACGCTCTGGACCTGGGTTGTCGTGGAGCCGCCCACGCGCACCTGGTTCGGGCTCGCGGCGCCGGGGCCCGTGAAGTTGGGAATGAAGGTTCCCAGCACGTATCCAGAGATCGTGCCGCCATGGTAGGAATGACTCACCGCCCAGAGACGTGCCCTGAGGGAGCCCGAGTAGCTGCCAGCCGACAGGCCCGGGTTGATGTACCGCACTCCCCATCCGAGCGTATTTCGACTGGGCGCGCCGGCTGCAGTAGTGGCTAGCTGGTACGTCGTGATGCCCGTCGGGCTGTAAAACCCGAGCCCGTTCGTTCCCCCGCCGGCGTCCTCGAGGCAGAAGATCGGCATCGGACGGTTGTCCGTGTCATTCATGCCATCAGGATCGCCCGGACTCCCGGTGTTGCCGGTATTGCTCGTGTTCCCCGTGTTGAGGGTGTTGTTCGTGCCGCCCGTACCGGGGTCCGGATCGGCGCAACTCATCTTGCCGTTCTTGTCTATCGCGACGAGCCGACTGGAAGCAATGCAGCGCAGGACCGCGATCTGCCCCCCTCCCGAGGCTGGAGCCAGTTCGACTCTCGCGAACGGGGATCCGTTCAGGAGAACGGTCGCATTGCCTGTCACGACGACATTGGTCCAGGTCGTCCCGCTGTGATGAAGATAGGCTTCGGATGTGAAGCGAACAGGGAAGTCGTCCCGTGCCATCACGACGGTGCCGTTGTTGTTGCCCTCCCAGCTCGTGAAGTTCCAGTCGTCTTCGCCACCTCCTCCGCCACAACCGTGCAGGCCCAGTGCGGCAATGGAGAACACGACGGTGCGGAGCACGTTCAACCGGCGGGCCGATCGTCGCCGATCTGCCCTTCCCACCTGAATCATCTGGCCCCCTTTTCTTCATGTTTCGCAGGCGAGTCCGCTCCAGCCCTGAAAGGCACCCCTTCCGTCGCCTTGGCGAAGTCGGCCGCGTGTGCGGGGCCGGCTCGATGGAGTGCCTCGGACCTCCTGGGTTATGGAGGCCCTGGATCCGCCTCTATCGCCCATCCGGGGTAGGCTAGCGACGCTTCGGGGGCGTGCCGTGCAGCGATTGCGCAGGGCGAACGTTCAATATTGACCATTCGGTCATGCTGCCGACGACCTTCCGCTCGGCCGGTTGGGAATGTGCCGGCGGACGACGACTTTCGCGGATCGGGGGCAGGGATCGCGCGCTCCTGGGCTATCATCCGCGCGCGGCCTCCGTGCCCGCACCATAACGAAACTGAGGAGACCCCGCGTGAAGCGCATTCCCTTTGCACGTATTTTCGCGGCCGCCGTCATCGCCTCGGCGGCGAGCGTCGCCGTCGCCGCCGACGACGAGATCCGGCTGGGCAACACCGTGCCCTACAGCGGCCCGGCATCCTTCTACGGCTCCATCGGCAGGGCCACCAGTGCCTACTTCGAGATGGTCAACGACCGGGGTGGAATCAACGGCCGGAAGGTCCGGGTGATCAGCCTCGACGACGGCCTGCAGCCGCCCAAGACGGTCGAGCAGACGCGCCGGCTGGTCGAGCAGGACGAGGTGCACGCCATGGTCAACCAGGTCGGGACGGCCACGGCCTCGGCTGTGCGCAAGTACCTCAATGCGAAGAAGGTGCCGCAGATCTTCGTGCTCTCCGGTTCGCAGAACTTCCAGGATCCGAAGAACTTTCCCTACAGCACCTCCGGCCTGATGAACTACCAGTTCGAGGCGCAGGTGTACGGCAAGCAGATCGTCGCGGCGAACCCGGACGCGAAGATCGGCGTGCTCTACCAGAACGACGACTTCGGCAAGGACTATGTCGCGGGCCTGAAGGCGGGCGCCGGCAAGGCGGTCGTGGCGGAGTTCAGCTATGAATCGTCCGACCCGACCGTGAGCTCGCAGGTCATCTCCCTGAAGAACGCCGGCGTGGACACGGTGCTGCTCGCCGCCTACTCGAAGCAGGTCAGCCAGGCGCTGCGCACCATGGTCGAGATGGGCTGGAAGCCGCAGGTGTACATCAGCCACGTCTCGGCGCAGATCCATCCGACGCTGTCGATCGTCGGCCTCGACAAGCTGGTGGGGCTGAGGACCGCGCTGGTCAACAAGGATCCGACCGATCCCACCTGGGCCGACGATCCCGACATGAAGTCCTACATGGAGTGGATGGCGAAGTACCGCCCGGGCGAGGACCCCAAGGTCAGCAGCAATGCGGCGGTCATGGCCTTCTGCGCCGCCATCGCCCACGTGCTCGAAAAGGCGGGCGACGACCTGAGCCGGGAGAACATCCTCAAGCAGCTCACGCAGCTGAAGGACTTCAAGGCGCCCATGCTGCTGCCCGGCGTCACCATGACCATCTCGCCGGACAACTACAACCCGTTCCGGAAGGTGCAGCTGATGCAGTTCGACGGCACGCGCTGGGTGCCGGACGGGGAGCCGGTGGGGCTGTGAGCGGAGTCGGGCACGCGATCCCGGTGCGGCACACGATCCGCGCGAACGAGCCGAATCGGGATCGCGCGGCCCGCTAGACGACCCCGAAGCGCAACATCGAAGCGACGAGGGCCCGACTCGTGGTGCAGTCGACCTTGGCGCAGGCGCTGCGAATCTGGGATCGAATCGTACTGACCGCGACGCCGGCGCGCCTTGCGATCTCCTTGGCCGAATCGCCCCGCGCGAGCTCGAGCACGGTGCGGGCCTCCGCAGGGGTCAGCCCGTGCATGGCGCACCAGTGCGTGAAGGCCCTGCACCGGGCATCGAGGCGCCGATTCAGCGACACCACCAGGACGAAGTCGTCGCCGGCGGCAGGGGCGGCATCCAGACGCTCCTGGCGGATCGATGCGTAGCGTTCCTCGGGCGTGCTCGCGATTCGAATGGAGGCGCTGCCGAGCCGATCGATGCATCGCAGCGTGCGGCACCAGCGCCCGTGGAAGTCGGGATCGACGGGTCTTACGCGATTGCCGGACAGGCGAAGACAAGACTGCTGGTCGAGCTCGCGCCGGCCCTGGACGTTCGCGTAGCGCAGCTCTCCGCTTCGCCCCAGCAGGAAAAGGGCTACCGGCGCCTCGTCCACCCATCGGTGGGCCATCGCCGGCGGCAAGCCGGTGTGCCATGCGCATTGAGCAAGATCCCGGATCCCTGGATCGACCAATTCCATCGTGCTTCCTCCCATGCTGTGGAGGCCCTGCACGGGCCTTCTTACCTCGTTGTGGGTAGGCTAGCGACGATCCGGCGCCTTGCCGTGCAGCGATTGCGCAGCGGGAACGTTCAATATTGACGGTTTGGCTCTAGACTGCGGACGATTCCCGCAGCCGGCTTGCCAACCTTCGCCATGCCGTCCGCCGCCCACAGTCCTCCCCGCGCGTACACCGCCGCCTTGCCCGACGAGCTTCTCGAGGCGCTGGTCGCCTGCGGCAGTGTGCGCAAGTTTCCCAGGAACACGATCGTGGTGCTCGAGGGTGAGCCGGCCGAGACGCTCTACATCGTCATCGAGGGCGAGCTGCGCGTCTATGTCTCGGACGACGAAGGACGCGAGGCCGAGCTCAGCCGTCTCGGGCCGAACGAGTATTTCGGCGAGATGCTGCTTGGCAGCCGGGTGCGCACGGCCTCGGTGCGGACGCTCTCTCCGGCGCGGCTGTGCGTGGTGCAGCGCGCCGATTTCGAGCGCCTCATCCAGGCCCGCCCCGACCTGGCACTCCACCTCATCCAGACCTTGATCCGGCGGATCATGGCACTGACCGGCAGCGTGCAGAGCCTCGCGCTGATGGATGTCTACGGCCGCGTCGCCCGCCTGCTCGTGGAGCTGGCCAGGGAGCAGGACGGGCGTCGCGTGGTGCCACGGATGAGCCAGCAGAAGATCGCCGATCGCATCGGGGCCTCGCGCAGTATGGTCAACCGCATCCTGAAGGACCTTGGCGAAGGTGGGTTCATATCGGTAGGGCGGGACTTCATCGAGCTGCACCGCGAGCTGCCGCGGCGCTGGTGACGGTCCTGCGGGTGGCTTCGGCCTTGCCCCGCGTGCAGGCGTCGCGATCGCCCGGGTGAACGGCGGCGAGCTCGTCCTCCCGGATGGCGTAGGCCGCGCGAAGTCCGGCACCGCTTCAAAGGGAACCCCGAAAAGCGGATGCGCTCGCGCCATGCCGCCCCGTCATGGGCGACGAGATGCAGGCGATTCGTCCGGCGCCCGTTCAGCGGGCCATGCCAGCGAGAGGGATGCGTCGAGTTTCCAGAACCGTCATGACATCGTGCGCCAATGCCGAACCGATTTCCTGGACACTGGGCGCCGCGGCTTCCGGTACCCGGTACTCGAACCCGTTCGACGTGGCTTCCCAGCGGCCCTGCGCAGGCGAAGCCCCGGGCCTGCCCTGGCTGTAGACCGACAGTACCTGCTGGCCGGTCCTGAGATTCTTCAGCCTCACGTCGAAGCCGTACGCCAGCGGGGCCTCGGGATCCGGAACCAGCAGGACCTCCATGAGGAGGTCCGCGAAGCCTGTGATGGCATCCGTCTCGATGAGCTGGGGGTCACCGCCGTCCCGGTGACGCGAGGCGGCGGTTGCCCGAATCGCAAGGTCCCGGTCGACGAACTGCAGGCCACCGCGGGCGAACTCGCCGCTGAACGCATTGAGCAATAGGGCCGCGTCGCGCTCGGAGAATCGAGTTTCACGCTGCGGCCGTGTCGCGCGCTCGATCCCCTGGCGACGCAGGCGGCTCTCGCTGAAGCTGCCATTCCGCTCGCGAAAGGTCGAGTCTCCCGCGTCGCCCGCCGTTCGTTCTTCCAGCTCCGATGAGTGCGCGCTGCGAGTCGTCGTGGAAAGGTCGAAGCGGGTGCTGGGCGTGTCCACCTGGTCGTCCAGCAGCCGGTTCCACAGCAGCGCGACACGGGGGCGACCCGCCCGCTCGTATGCCGCCTTGAAGGCCGGGACCGGATCGTAGGGACGCGGCGGCGGGGGCCGCTTCGGCGACTCCAGCACTGGGGCGGCGTCCGGTCGGTACTGGGCCATTCCCCGGTCGGGGGCAACCAGGGGCATGACGCACACGGCACACAAGGCGCCAAGCTTGGCGAGCCTCATCGGGCGACTTCCAGCAGGTAGCCCGCCACATCCCGGCTCGTCGAGAACTCGCGATAGACGGCCGTCATGCGAGGCCCGAGATGAAGCTGCTGCCAGGCGCTCGGCATCTCGGCAGGTGCATGGTCGGCCCGCAGGAACGACGTGCGTACGCGAACGGTCGATAGTTCATCGCCGCACGCAACGAACCTCGCCGTGACCTCGACCGTATCCGATGCGGTTCTCCGCGCGAAGAGCTGCTGCACCGCGATCGCGCGAGCGGTGGCATGCGAATCGAACTGCACGCTGTTGATCGGAATCGCCGTCATCTGCATTCCGTAGTTCTGGCCCACCAGGGCGGGCCCGCTGCGGATGCCTTCTCCCGGCTGCGGGGCCGCACACTCGGCAACGACGGGCGGATTGCCGTGCACCGTGTGGCAGGCCGCCAGGGACAGCAGCGACGCGACTGTCAGGGCGCTCGCGACCAGCTTGATCATTGCCGACTCACTCGACGACGGTTTCGGAGGGTGTCAGCGAGTCGCGAGTGCGCCAGGGGCGAACCGCGTGGTCAGTTCGTCGCGGAACGCGGCATTGCGCTGCTCTCGCCCATTCTCCTGGGGCCGAACCGATTCGGTCGTCACGACGCCTCCATCGGCCGTCATGAGAGGGGATGTCGTCCGGCCGTAGGCAATGGAGCATGCGTGCCGACTTTCGGGATGCAGGGTCAACGGGCGGGCTCCGCTGGCTCCCGTCAGCCTCAATGCGCTCGACGGCACATTCGTCAGATCCGCCATGAGCACGCGGGATGGCAGCGAGCGCCAGGCGCGAACATCGGCCTGGGGTGCCGTGGCATCGCTGATCGCGGAGGCGATGACGCTGGCGAGCATGCTCGCGAAGCCGGCGTTCATGACGTCGCGCTGGCCGGACTGCGCGCCGGCGATGCTCATGAGCGCGCCCGTCTGGGTACCGATGGCCGCGACAGTAGCGGCAGTTTCCTTGAACTGCGCCTTGCCGGCCAGGATGGCATCGACCTCGCGACCTCCGCGAGTCCGGGCCTGGTAGGCGACATCCCCGATGGCCACGAGCGGCAAGGGATTGGGCGGTCCGCTCTCCGAAGGGTGAACCCTCACGTCGTCGTCGGCCAGGGCCGACGCACGAAACTTCAGTCGCTCGCCGAACTGGCCCTCCCGGTACTTCTCGGGGGCTCCGCCCGCGTCGACGAGCAGCAATCGTTTCGGCGGCCTGTCCGGAAGCCGGCGCACCAGGTCGTCGCTCGCCTTCGCCTCATTGACGAGCTGGCCACCCCGGGTCTCGTCGCCGTCACAGTACGAGGCCCATCCCGCCAGGTACTTCATCATGCCGAAATCCCCGGCGAATTCACGATCCTCGGCCGAACTGAGCGTGTCGTGCCGGTCGGCCGCGAGGAAGGCCGCGCGGGCATTCTGGAAATCGCCTTCGTGCGCGTAGAGGAGACCCCGGTAGTAGTAGAGCATTGCCCGCTCGTACGGCTCGCCCTTGAAGTCCTTCACCGCCTCCTGGTTGAACGCACTACGCGCCTTGCGGGCGTTCTCGTCGTCCGCGTAGATTGCCTCCACTCGCGTTATCGCCGAATCGAGGCTGTCGGCAGCGATCTTCAGCTCGCCGATTTCCATTGCGGCAAGGGCGAGCTGCTGGAAGTTGAGGACCGCGTTCCACTCGCCGTCGCGATACAGGGCCTCGATGAACGGCCGCAGCCGGGGGTCGTGGGCGGCGGCCAGCTGTCGGGACGATTCGACGAGTGACTGGTCGTGCCGCAACGGGCCGGTTTCCATGCAACCCGCGAGAACGACCAGGGGCGCGACGAGCGCGCAGGCGATTGAGTGACGTTGACCCATCCTCTCCTCCCGCTTGCTGGGGAACTATCGATACATCACGTCGTCCGCAGCCGACCGGGCGAACTCGTAGATGCCGCTCCACACGATCTCCTGGCTTTCCAGATCCACCATCTCGAAGGTGATCTGGGTGTACCGCTGGATCATTCCCGTGGTACTGGACTTCTGGTCGATCGAGGCGATTCGACCTCCGAGGCGGAAGTCCGCTCCCATCGCCGCACGGGTGAGACCCGTCGTCGCGACATCGACCACGCCTTCACGCTTGAGCGTCCGTTCCTTCTCGACCATGCCGGCATAGTGGCGTCCGACGAAGGCCATGCGGCCGTTGGAGGCGCGATTGAGGGCGACCCGAAGCCGGTCGGTAATGAGGTTCCGGTTGATTGGCTGCGTGGAGTCGTTCTGGAAGTACTGGGCGTCGATGATCACGCGCCTCGGGCGCCCGTTGGGGTCCAGGCTCGCGAGCCTCGGGTTGGAGAGCATGTCCCTCATCATCTGGTCGGACATCGCCACGATGTCGTGGCTTTCTATTCCGACACCGTGCACGGGGCCACGCGTCGCGGGATCGATCGATGTGGTCGCAACCCCGGAAGCGTTGGGAACCGCAGTCGTCGCGCACGCGACAAGCCCGAGAAGAACAGCCAGGGCCGCGAGCGGGGTACGGAATCGGTCGAGGGTACTGGTCATCATGCTGGCTTCTGGTTGCTTCCCCGCGGCTCTTGAGCCGCGGCTCGAGGAGCGGGCACAGGGCCAGCTTATGGATGGCGCCGGAAGTGGGCATCCTTCATTTCGATGAGTCGATTGCGCCGGGCGAGGCCCGCGCTATTGAGGAATGCCCACGACCCGCCCTGCGCCGTGCCCTCCTGGTGTGCCCTCGGCCCGGCGTGATCGCCTGGATCGGACGCGACGGCGGAGCGTGACTTCCGGGTGGTCTCGCCAGGGAAAGGCGGCCTCGGAATCCGCCAGGCACGAGGTCACGCGCGGCCACTGCCGCGGTGCGGCCTGGACTCGGGCAAGGTGGAGCCCGACAGCACGGCGCGAGCCCGCCTGATGTCCGGCGTATCGGCCTGGGGCTCCGGCAACGAGTCGAACGCCCGCTGCAGCAGGACCAGGGCGACATGCTTCTCGCCGGTTTCGCGCGCGAGCGCGTGCTGGTCGAGTGCGCACCGCAAACCGAAGGTCGGGCTGCCAAGGCGCGCGGCGGCCGCGCTCGCATCCGAAAGCGCCTTCATGGCCTGTTGCCGCTTGCCCATGCCCGCCAGCACCTGTGCCCGGAGGCGGAGCATCTCGCAGACGCCGAGCTCCTGGCCACTTCCCCGTGCCTCCGCTTCGGCCTCATCCAGGAGTGAAAGGGCCTTTGCGGAATCGCCCTCCAGGTGACACAAGCGCGCGTGCAGCGTCAGGAATTGTACGAACCACAGGCGTATGCCCGCCGAATCCAGGAGGCGGATGTGCTCGGCGACGCGCTGCCTCGCTCCGTCGATATGCCCGCGCTGGCAGTCGAACGCGGCCTGGACGAGTATCGCGAATGATTGCCACATGCCGATACCTTCCTCGCGGCAGAACGCGATCAGCTTGCGAAGCTGCTCGTCGAGGGTCCGTGGATCCCGTCGGGCCTGGTCGACGAGGCTTCCCGACATGTAGCGCAGGGTCAGGCCGAGGGCGGTAGCGAAGCCCTGAGCGACGGGCGTCGCGGCCAGTCCGACGGCAATGCGCTCGACTTCCTCCCAGTCGGCCGCCGCCCTGGAGTAATGGCCCTGGATGTAATGGCCGCAGTGGCGGGCCACCAGGATACCCGCCCACGGGGATACATGGATCGCGCTGGCAACGAACTGGTCCATCGCCCCGACGTCGATGTCCGTGGGCACCCTCGCACTGGCCAGCGCAAGCTCGATCCTTCCGGCCGCCAGGGCCGTCACCGAGCTCGCATAGGGGGCGGCGAGCACCGTGAAGTCGACGCAATGCTCGGCGACTGCCGCCTGCATCAGGTTCGCCGCCGCCATGCTCTCGCGCATGCGGCCGCGCGTCAGCCATACCCCCCAAAGCCCCCATTGGGCAAGATGCAAAGCCTGGGAATCGTCGAGCCGCCGGGCAAGCTCGACGACACGATGACATGTATCCTCCAAGGCCTGGTTGGTCCAGCTGCGCGCGTTGTGAATCGTCGCCAGGGAGGATTGAACGGCCAGCTCGGTTCGCAGTGTCGTTTCGTCTGCTGGCAGCGACCGCAGCAGATGCAATCCGTGCTCCAGATGCGTGGTGGCCTCGTCGAGCGCACCATCGCGCATCGCATGCTGGGCTGCTACCTGGAGATATGCGATGGCCTCCCGATAGTCACCCGAACCGGACAGGTGTAGCGCAAAGAGCTCCGGCTGCGTCTCCGCCCAGTGCGGGAATCGGCTGCGCAGCACTTCGACGATCCGGGCATGCAGCGTCGCCCGGTTCCGCCTGGGGATGGCCTCGTAGGCCGCATCGCGAATGAGGGCATGCTTGAACCGCATCCGCGGTTCGGCTGACTCGTCGGTCACCGGCTGCAGCAGGCCGAAGGCAACCATCGCGGCGAGGTGGGCGGCCACGGCCTCCGGTGGGTCCAGGCTTACGGCTTCCAGCAGCGGGACCGATACCTCGCGGCCAATGGCCGCCGCAAGGTCCAGCGTTGCACGAGCGGGCCCGATGGCGTCGAACCTGGCCACGAGCGCGGCCTCGATGCTCGACGGGATGTCCACGACGAGCCGCTCGCCTTCGGCCTCCCACGTGAACTCATCTTCGCGGAGATACCCCGACACCAGGATCGATCTTGTCGCCTCCTCGAGGTAAAGTGGGACGCCGTCGCAGCGGGCGACGAGCGTGTGCATGACGGCCAGCGGGACACTCTTGCCCCTGGCGATTCCGCGCACCAGCTCCTGCGACTCGGTCACGCCCAGCCTCGGCAGCGCCAGCTCGCGTGAACCGCCGGCGCCGCGCCATGGCGGCTCGAATTCGGGTCGCGCGCTGCACAGGATCAGCACTGGCGACTCGGCCAGCTCTGCCAGACATGCTTGCAGCCACGCCAGGGTCGACGCGTCGGCCCAGTGGAGGTCTTCGACGACCAGCAGGAGAGGCCCGCCTGTGGCTGCCAGGGCGGCCAGCAGCGCGACCAGCGTCTCCATCGTACGAGACCGCCGCCTGGCCGGGCTCATGCCGGCCAGCAGCGAGGCACCCGAGGCAGGCAGCGGCAGGCCGAGGAGCGAAGCCAGGAGGATCACGGCGTCATCGTCATGCAGGCCCAGCTTCGCGCAGCGAAGTTCGAGATCCCGTAGCGCTCGCGACGAACCCTCGTCCGAGCTCCCCGGCATTCCGAGGAGCAGGGGAAGCCGTTCGATCACCGGATGGAAGGCAGTCGCCGACATCGCTTCCACGCAGCGAAGCTGCCATGCATTGGGTGCTGCCGCGTCGCCAAGGTCGGCCGCGCCAAGAAACTGCTCGAAGAGGCGCGACTTGCCCATGCCGGGCTCGCCGATCACGGTGAGCATCCTGGTGCCCTGCCGCGATCGCACCTGCCGCCACAGCCGGTGAATCTCGCCCAGTTCGGCCCGGCGACCGACGTACGGTGCATGAACGCGCAAGGCATCGAGGCGACTGGTCGCCCGTGTGCGCTGCGTGACGCGCCACAGGCGCATCCCCCCGGCCAATCCGCGAAGCCGGCGGGTTCCCTCGTCGCTACCTTCGAACCATCCGTCGACCAGACGCCAGGTGGCGTCGCTCACCCAGAGCGTATCGGGCTCCGCCTCCTTGGTGACGCGGGCGGCCACATTGGGGGGGTCGCCCATCGCCAGCACCTCCCTGTGGGGGCCCGCACGCTGTGCCGAGATGAACGCGCGTCCCGTATGGACTCCGATCCGGATCGGCGGCAGCCGATGGTCGAGCAAGCGCCTTGATTCCGCGGCCTGCGCCAGGATGGCGAGGCCGCAATCGAGTGCGCGTTGCGGATCGTCCTCATGCGCCCGGGGGAAACCGAAATAGACCAGCACGCCGTCGCCGAGCAACTGCGCGATATGCCCGTCGTGTTTCCCGACCGCACGCGCGCATATCTCCTGGAACCGGGCCAGGATCTCGGCCAGTTCCTCCGGGTCGGTTCGGCTCGAGAGTTCCGTGAACCCGACGAGATCGCAGAAAAGGACCGTCAGCAGTCGACGCTGGCCTTGATCCGGTCTCGGCTGGACGGACGGAAGGGGCGAACCGCACTCGCCGCAATAGCGTGCGCTTGCAGGATTCGTTGTCGAACAGTCTATGCATTGCATGTGCTCGCCGCTCCCGTTTCTTCCTGTTCTTATGCCGCGATCGGGCCGGCCGTGCTGTGGGGATTTCCACAGGCGAGTCGCGGAACCGGGGAGTCGTGCCCTTCCTCGACCGATCGGGTCGGCACGATGGATGCTGCAGTGCAAGGTGCGGCAGGGGCGCCGCGGACGAGACGAGCCGTCCAGTGGGGACGGGGGCGAGCGTTACGCTGCCTGGGTCGCGCTAAGCTTCCCGGCTTTCATGCACAGAAGGAGACAGGAATGAAAGGGCTGGGATCCCTCGAAGGCAAGGTCGTCGTCGTGACGGGCGCGGCGCAGGGCATCGGCGCCGCGCTCACCGATCGCTGCATCTCGCTCGGGGCGCGGGTGGTTGCCGTGGACCTCAATGCCGACGGCCTCGCCCAGCTCGGCAAGCGGCACGGCGACGCGGTGATGACACGGGCCGGCAACGTGGCCGACCAGGCCTTCGTGCTCTCGACGGTGACCGAGGCGATCG
>CAZDYQ010000065.1:0-18498 GCA_964509685.1 uncultured Burkholderiaceae bacterium | reverse complement strand
TCAAGCAGCTGCGCGCCATCCTCGTGATGCTGCTCGGCTTCGCCGAGAAGAACCCGGGCATGACGCGTGTCCTCGTCGGCGACGCACTGGTCACGGAAGACGATCGCCTGCAGGTGCGCATCAACCAGATCGTCGATCGCGTCGAGACCTCCATCAAGCAGTGCTTCCGCACCGCGATCGCGCAGGGCAAGCTGCCCGAGCACACCGATCCCGCCGCGCGCGCCAACCTCTTCGTCTCCTACGTGATCGGCCGCTGGCTGCGCTTCGCGAAGACGGGCTTTCGCCAGCGTCCCACCGAGGGCATCGAGCAGCAGATCGTCCTGCTGATCACCTGACGCATCGGCGTCGGGCCGAGGTCGCGCCTTCCCCGGAGCCGCGCCGTGAACATCAGTACCGATCCCTGCGAGCTCGACGCGGACAGCCTCTCGAGGCTGGTCCACGAGCGACGAATCTCCTGCCGGGAGCTCATGGCGGCCTTCCTGCGCCGTATCGAGCTGCTCAACCCGCATGTCAACGCGATCGTGTCGCTTCGCGATCCGCAGGCGCTGCTTGCGGAGGCCGATGCGCTCGACGCCGAGCTGGCGGCCGGCGCGAGCCGGGGCTGGCTGCACGGCCTGCCGATCGCGGTCAAGGACCTGAGCGATGTCGCCGGCATTCCGACGACCATGGGGTCGCCGATCCTTCGCGACAACGTCCCCAAGGCCGACGGCCTGATGGCGGCGCGCATGCGCGCCGCCGGCGCCATCCTGATCGGCAAGACCAACACGCCCGAGTTCGGCCTCGGCTCACAGACCTACAACCCCGTCTTCGGCGCGACCCGCAATGCCTGGGATACCGCGCTGTGCGCGGGCGGCTCGAGCGGTGGCGCCGCCGTGGCGCTGGCGCTGCGAATGCTTCCCGTGGCGGACGGCTCCGACATGGGCGGGTCGCTGCGGAATCCCGCGGCCTACGCGAACGTGTACGGCTTCCGGCCGAGCCAGGGCAGGGTGCCCAAGTACCCGGCGCCCGAGCGCTTTTTCCAGCAGTTCGGCACCGAGGGCCCGATGGGCCGGACCGTCACCGATGTCGCGAAGCTGCTGGCGGTGCAGGCGGGCCACGATCCGCGCGCTCCCCTGTCGCTCGACGGCGGCTTCGACCCGGACCTCCCGGCGGAACCGCCGCAACCGATCCGCGTGGGCTGGCTCGCCGATCTCGACGGCTACCTGCCGATGGAGGAGGGCATCCTGTCGCTTTGCGAGGCGGCGCTCGCCCGGTTCGAGTCGGCCGGGGCGCGGGTCGAGCCCCTGGGCCACGGCGCGCTCGGCGTGTCGCCCGCGGCGGCCTGGGATGCCTGGATGCGGCTGCGCAGCCTCGTGGTCGGCGGCTCGCTGGCCGCCTACTACCGGGATCCCGCGCGCCGCGAGCTGCTCAAGCCCGAGGCGCAGTGGGAGGTCGAGAACGCGCTGCGCATGGGGGCCCTGGACCTGCATGCCGCGTCCGTCGTGCGCACCGCCCTGTTCGACGGGCTCAATGCGCTCTTCCAGCGCTTCGACCTGCTCGCCCTGCCGAGCGCCCAGGTGTTCGCATTCGATGTGGAGCGGCCCTGGCCGGATGTCGTCGCCGGCCGCACGATGGACACCTACCACCGCTGGATGGAGGTGGTCATCTACGCGACGCTCGTGGGCAGTCCCGTGATCAGCGTCCCGGTGGGGTTCGACGCGGCCGGCCGGGCCATGGGCATGCAGCTGATCGGCGCGCCGCGGCGCGACCGCGACGTCCTGGTCGCCGCGCTGGCCTTCGAGAAAGCGACCGGCGGCGCCGGTCGTCGCCTGCCCGAGCTCAGCCGCGCTGCCGGCGGGTGATGATCAGCAGCCCCACGGCGAGGCCCGCCGCCAGCATCGCCCACCCGTTCGACTCCGGCTGCGGCTGCTGGAGCCGGTCCTCGGAGGGCGTGTTGCGGGGCACCATATCGATCGCCTGCGTGGACACCGCCGCCGTGCGCACCGGTTCACTGGATTCCACCCGGGGCTGATCCGCGCCCCAGGCGGGCGCCGACATGACGACGGTCATGAGGATCGCGGCCGTACCGGTCTTCAAGTGCTTGATCATCCTGAGATTTCCCAGCCGAGAGGGTCCTGCGTGCCGGCCCGCCGGGCGATGTCCCCGCGCCGGTCCGAAGAGGAACTGGCTCGATTCTGGTTTGGGTGCCGGGAAACTTCCGTGACATTCCGCATGCATCACCGCATTCCGTTTTGCGAAAGCCGTGTCGTATGCTGGAAAACCCGATCTTACCGCATTGCAGCATCCAAGCGCAGGGCCGTGCATGACCCGACCGCTCCGGGCTGCTTCCCAGGCGGCGCCTCGAGGCTCGGCGGCTCGTGGCGCAGGGCATGGCGCGCGACCGTGGCCAGCAGCACGCGCAGGTCGAAGGGCTTGGTGACGTAGTCGACGAAGCCCATCGCTCGGTAGCGCGCCATCTCGTCGGGCAATGCATTCGCGCTCACGGCGATGCAGGGCACCGAGGCGAGGCGGGGCAGGCGATGCAGGCGGCGCATGACCTCGTCGCCGGGCAGGCCGGGCAGGTCCAGGTCGAGCAGGACCACGTCGGGCGGATCCCGTTCCGCGGCTTCGAGGCCGGACGGCCCATCCGGCGCGGACCGGAAGTCGTAGCCCGGCGTGCGCGCGAACAGGCTCTCGAGCACCGCGACATTCAGCCGGTTGTCCTCGATGTAGAGCACCCGCGTGCGCCCCATGGCAACGGAACTGCCGTTCGCCCGGGGTGCCCTGTCGGGCGCGGGGCCGGCCGAAGCCGACGCTGGCACCGCCTCGTGCGCCAGCAGGTCGATGCGCAGGAATACGCCCGTCCTGACCGGATCGGGCGCGACCAGCGAGCCGCCCATGCGCTCGACGAGCGCATGGGCGATCGCCAGGCCGAGACCCTCGTCCTGGCTGCCCCGTGTCGTGCCGAGCCGGGCGCTGGGCGAGAAGGGGGTGAACAGCTGCATCCGCTCGGCCTCTCCCAGCGCCGGCCCGCCATCCGAGATCTCGATCCGAACGCCGGCGCCGGAGGGCGATGCCATCCGCTGGGCGCGCAAGAGGATCCGGCTGCCGCGCGGACTGCGGGCGAGGCAGTGATGCAGGAGCCGATGGACCGCCTGGACCAGCGATTCCGCGCTGCCGCGCACGGGCAGGTCCGGCTCGATCCGGGCCTCGATGTCGATGCCGCGCTGGTGGCAGGGTTCGGCAAACGCGTCGGCACAGTGCCGCAGTGCCTGCGCCGCATTGAAGCCCTCCCCGGCGGATGCCGGGGGCGCCACGCCGATGCGGCTGAGGTCGAGCAGGTCGGCCAGGAGCCCCAGCAGCCGCGAGCCGGCATCGGCGATATGCCGGGCATGCTGCCGTACCGGGTCGGGCAGCTCGGAGGGATGGCGTTCGATGAGCTGGGCGAAGCCCATCATGGCATTGAGCGGCGATCGCAGGTCGTGCCCCATCCGCAGCAGCATCTCGTTGTGCAGCCGGCGCGACTGCTCGACCGATTCGGCGCTCGCGCTGGATGCCGACGCTACGATGGCCCGCGTGACGTCGAGCACGATGCCGCACATGCGCAGCGCCCGGCCCGACTCGTCACGATCTGTCTGGCCGCAGATCCGCAGGTGGCGGATCGCGCGGTCCGGCCGGCGTATCCGGAAGTGATGGTCCAGTGGCCGGCGGCCGGCCATGGCGTCGGCCAGGGCCACCCGGGTGGCGATGAGGTCGTCGGGCTCGACGAGGCGCAGCCAGCCATGCATCGAACCGTCGAATTCGTGCGGCTCGATTCCCAGGATCTCGAAGCCCCTGCGGTCGATGCTGACCCGGTCGCGGGGGACGTCCACTTCCCAGACGCCGACACCGCCGGCATGCAGGGCGCGCACGATTCGTCGCGCGCGGCGGACATCGCGGTCGGCCGTGTGGTCGTTCCGCGAACGCTCGCGGGGCGCGGGTCCCGCTGGATGCGGCGGGGCGCCGAGGGTGCTGGGATCTGCCATCTGGGTCGTTCCGAGCGGGGCGCCTCGCGCCCCGAGTGCCGGCGCGGCCCGGGGCCGGCACCGGCCCGACGCGCCGGCGTGGCCTGGCTATCTGGTTGCCCCAGCATAGGGCGCGGTGGGTGCCGGGTCGCCATCGCACCGACGCACGGCGGTTACGAGCCGGCGTCCGCGTTTCCGACTGGTCGGATGGGCCATCTCGGTGCAGGGTGTATGCTTCGGGTCGCGCCGCCTCAGCCGGCGCGCCAGGAAACCAGAGCAGTACCCAGAATGATCCACCTTCACCGCACCCGCCTTACCCCCCATTCCCGGCCGAGGATGGGAGATTGAAGCGTCGAGGCGTGCATCCCCTGCTCGCGCTCCAGCTGCGTCGGGCGGGACTGGATGTCGAATCGGCGGACCGTCTCGATGCCGCCGCGGTCCGCCACCTGCTCGAGCAGGTCGACCGCACCTATGCGGAAACCGACCAGGCCATGCTCAACGTGCAGATGGCGGAGCGCCGCGCCAGCCGGGAACTCGCCGAACTGTACCGGCAGCTGCGGCTGGAGCATGGCGAGCTCGAGGCCATGGCGCGCCAGCGCGCCGCCGAGCTGGCGCTCAGCCAGGCGGAGCTGGCGAAGACCCAGCGACTCGCCTCGATGGGCAACTGGCAGTATCTGCCGCAGCTGCGCCGGCTGGAAGTGTCCGAGGAACTCGCCAGGCTGCTCGAGCTCGACGGCGACCTTGCCTGCGCGGGACCGGCGACCCTCCTGGGCGCGATCTACGAGGATGATCGACCGCGGGTGCGTCGACTGCTGTGGCAGGCCATCCGCCGGCCGCTCTCGGTGGGCGACGAACTGCGCGTCATCACCGTTGGCGGCGACGTGCGCTGGTTCATGTGTCGCATCGAGTCGGAGCTGGGCCCCGACTACCGCATCGCCCGGCTGCGGGGCAGCTTCCTCGACGTGTCCGAGCGCCGCCGCGCGCAGGCGCACATCGAGCACCTCGCGTATCACGACGAGCTGACGGGCCTGCCGAACCGGGCGCGCTTTCGCGAGCGGGTGGAGGGCGCCATCGCGAATGCACGCCAGAACGGTGGCCGTTTCGCGGTGCTCTTCATCGATCTCGACGGGTTCAAGGTCATCAACGATTCCCTGGGGCACGATGTCGGCGACAAGGTCCTGGTCGAGATCGCGAAGCGGCTCTCCGAGGTACACCGCGACGAGGACATGCTCTCGCGATTCGGCGGGGACGAGTTCCTCGTGCTGGTGGACCGGATCGAGGGTCGGCGCGACGCGGCCGTCGTTGCGCGCAAGATGCTCGACGCGATCGAGCGTCCCCTGCAGATCGGCTCGATCTCGGCGCAGCTCTCGGGCAGCGTGGGTGTCGCCATGTTCCCGGACGACGGGGCGAGCACGGGCGAACTGCTGCGCAATGCCGATGCCGCGATGTATGCCCGCAAGGCGATCGGCCGCCATGGCGTGCATTTCTACGCGCCGGAGATCAATGCCCGCAGCCTCGAGCGCCTCGAGATGGTCAACGAGCTGCGCAGCGCGATCGACCGCGCCCAGTTCGTCCTCGCGTTCCAGCCGATCGTCGGCGCGAGGAGCGGTTGCATCGACGGTATCGAGGCGCTGGTGCGCTGGGCCCATCCGAAGCGGGGCATCGTCGAGCCCGCCCGCTTCATCCCGATCGCCGAGGAGTACGGACTGATCGGATCGATCGGGCGCCTCGTGATGCGCAAGGCGTGCCAGCAGCTCGCCAGCTGGCGCCACGCCGGTGCCGATGCCGTCTACATGTCCGTCAATGTCTCGCCGGCGCAGTTCGAGAACGAGGATTTCGTGGCCGAGCTGCGCGAGCTCCTCGAGGCCACCGGACTGCCGCCGAACCAGCTGCAGCTCGAGATCACCGAGGGCATGGTGATGGGCGATCCGGAACGCACGGCCAACCTGCTGCGCAAGATCAAGGCGCTCGGCGTGCGCCTGTCGCTGGACGACTTCGGCACCGGCCATTCGTCCCTCGCCTACCTGCGCCGCTTCCCGATCGACGTGATCAAGATCGACCGAAGCTTCGTCAAGGACATCGTCGACAGCCGCGACGATGCGCCCATCGTGCGCGCCATCATCGCGATTGCCGCAAGTATGGGCTCCGAGGTGATCGCGGAAGGCGTCGAGACCGAAATGCAGCGCGACGTCCTCGTCGGCCTCGGCTGCAACCAGATGCAGGGCTTTCTCTTTCACCGGCCCATGCCGGCCACGATGCTGGGCCCGACGATCGCTTCGGCGCAGCGCAGCCGGCCGCCCGCGCGCCTGCACAGCTAGGGTCGCGCCGCGCGGATCAGGCCGGTCCGCTGCCGCATACCGGGCAGGAGGGCGATTTCCGCAGTCCCACCTCGGTCCAGCGCATACGCAATGCGTCGAGCATCTGCAGCCGGCCGCTGGCGGGCTCGCCGAAGCCGCCCGCGATCTTGAGCGCCTCGGAGGCCTGCACCGTCCCGATGATGCCGGTGAGCGGCGCGAACACCCCCATCGTCGCGCAGGGGACGGCATCGACCGCCTGGTCGGCGGGAAAAACGCACTGGTAGCAGGGGCTGTCCGCATCGCGCAGGTCGAACACCGCGACCTGCCCGTCGAAGCGGATCGCCGCGCCGCTTACGAGCGGCGTGCGATGGCGCACGCAGGCGCGATTGATCGCATGGCGGGTCGCGAAGTCGTCCGTGCAGTCGAGCACCACGTGGCTGCGCATGGCCCAGTCGTCGAGTTGCCCGTCGTCCAGCCGGGTGTCGAGCGCGATGACCTCGATGCCGTCGTTGATGCCGTTCATCGCGACCTTCGCCGAGCTCGCCTTGGGCCAGCCGAGGCGCTTGACGCGATGGGCGATCTGGCGCTGCAGGTTGGTCGCATCGACGTGGTCGCCGTCGGCGATGACGATGCGGCCGATCCCGGAGGCTGCCAGGTAGAGGGCCGCGGGCGATCCCAGGCCGCCCGCGCCCACGATCAGGACGGTGGATTCGAGCAGGCGCTCCTGCGCCTCGACCCCGATCTCGTCGAGCAGGATGTGCCTGCTGTAGCGCAGGAGCTGCTCGTCATCCATCGCGCGCGCCCGTGCGGGGCGAGGCCTACTTGCCCGTGCCGGTCGCCGCCTTCTGCTCGGGTTGTTCGCCGGGCGCCTTGGCCACCATGACCGGAAGGCCCTTGAGGTGGTTGAGCGCCTGCTGGAGCTGGTAGTCCTCCGCCGAGCCGAACTCGACCGGCTTGCGCGCCGCGCGGGCCGCGTCGGCCGCCGCCTCGGCGGCCATGCGCTCGACGAGCGCGTCGTGATCTTCCTGCTTGCCCTCGCGGTCGTTGCTCAGGTGCCGGCTCAGGTCGGCCTCGCGCACGCGGAACTGCGCATAGTTGCCGTCCGGGCTTTCCTCGACCAGGAAGTCGGGCTCGATGCCGCGGGCCTGGATCGAGCGGCCCTTCGGCGTGTAGTAGCGCGCGGTCGTGAGCTTGATCGCCGTATTGCTGTCGAGCGGCAGGATCGACTGGACGGAGCCCTTGCCGAAGGTCTGCGTGCCGAGGACGACCGCCCGGCCGTGGTCCTGCAGCGCGCCGGCCACGATCTCGGATGCCGATGCCGAGCCGGCATTGACCAGCACCACCATCGGCAGGGTTTTCACGCTCGGCGGCAGGTTGGCGAGGACATCCTCGCGCGTGCCGCGCAGGTAGTCCTCGGGCGCGGCGTGGTACTTGCGCTTGGCGTCGTCGGTCCGCCCGTCGGTGGACACCACCAGCGCGCGCGGCGGCAGGAAGGCCGCGGACACGCCCACCGCCCCGTGGAGCAGCCCGCCCGGATCGTTGCGCAGGTCGAGCACGATGCCCTTGGTCATGCCTTCGGCATCGAGCTTGCGGAGCGCGTTGGCGAGGTTCTCGACGGTGTGCTCCTGGAACTGGGTGATCCGCACGTAGCCGATGCCGTCGTCGAGCATCTTCCACTTGACGGACTTGACCTGGATGATGTCGCGCACGATCGGCACGACGATCGGGGCGGACTCGCCCTTGCGCGAGATCGTCAGGACGATCTTCGTCTTGGGCTTCCCGCGCATCATCTTGACGGCTTCGCTGAGCGTGAGCCCCTTCGTGGGCGTGGAGTCGATCTTGATGATCAGGTCGCCCGCCTTGATGCCGGCGCGGGCCGCGGGGGTGTCCTCGATGGGTGACACCACCTTGACGAAGCCGTCCTCGGTGCCGACCTCGATGCCGAGTCCGCCGAACTCGCCCTGCGTGCCGACCTGGAGTTCGCGGAACGCATCGGCGTCGAGGTAGGCCGAGTGCGGATCGAGGCCCGACAGCATGCCGCTGATGGCCTCGGTGACCAGCTTGCGGTCCGACACCGGCTCGACGTAGTTCGACTTGATCGCGCCGAAGACCTCGGAGAACTGCTTGAGCTCGTCCAGGGGGAGCCCGGCGACCTGGTCCCGCTGTGCGACCGCATTGATGCCGATGCTGATCAGCACGCCGGCGAAGGCGCCGACGCCAATGAGGCCGAATTGCTTGAACTTGCTCTTCATCTACTGTCCGTGCGCGCGGCCGGGGCCGCAAGTGGAACCTGGTTACTGCCGGACCGGGCGGCGGGTGCGGATGGCGCGGGCGCTGGCCCGGGCATGGCTCGCAGGCACGGCCACCCCCGCCTGGCGCAGGCGTTCCTGCCAGTATAACGGCGCGGGGAGGCGCGTGGGGCGGCTCCGCATGACCGGTGGGGTCGGCCCGCCAGCCGGGCCGGCCAGGGGTCGCGCCCCGGTCCCGGGCGATGGGCCCGCGTGCTCAGCGGGCCTTGCCCTGGGCGGCCACGGCCAGCTTGGCCGCCTCGATCTCGGCCTGGTCGCCGAGGTAGTAGTTGCGCAGGGGCTTGAGCTGGTCGTCGAGCTCATAGACCAGGGGTCGGGCGGTGGGAATGTTCAGGTGGACGATCTCGTCGTCGCCGATCTGGTCCAGGTGCTTGATGAGCGCCCGCAGCGAGTTGCCGTGCGCCACGACGAGCACCCGTTTGCCCGCCCGGATGGCCGGGGCGATCCGGCCCTCCCAGTAGGGCACCACCCGCTCCACCGTGTCCTTGAGGCATTCCGTGCGCGGCAGCAGGGCGGGATCGACATCCGCGTAGCGCGGGTCGCCGATCGAGAGCCGCTCGTCCCCGTCGGGCAGGGGATCCGGCGCGATGGCGTAGGCGCGCCGCCAGATCAGCACCTGCTCGTCGCCGAACTTGCGGGCCGTCTCCGCCTTGTTGAGCCCCTGGAGCGCGCCGTAGTGGCGCTCGTTGAGCCGCCAGGAGTTCTCGATCGGCAGCCACATGCGGTCCATGACGTCCATCACGATCCAGAGCGTGCCGATCGCCCGGCGCAGGACCGACGTGAACGTCATGTCGAAGTCGAAGCCCTCGCTGCGCAGCAGTTCGCCGGCGCGCCGCGCCTCGGCCCGGCCGTTGTCGGTCAGGTCGACGTCGGTCCAGCCCGTGAAACGGTTCTCGAGGTTCCACTGGCTTTCGCCGTGGCGCAGGAGGACTAGCTTGTGCATGGCGCTCTGGGTCCGTAGCGGTCGTGTCTGGGCGAGCCGCGTGGGCGGGCTCGGTCGCGTGAACCGTCTATTTTATAATGTCGTGTTGATTCGGTCGGAGTGACAACCTTGGATTTCTTCCTCAAGTTCGAGACGATGGCGCTGCTCTCGGTCGCGCTCGTGTCCGGGGGCATGTTGCTCTATCCGGTCCTGCAGCGGAGCATGGGCGGCGGCGCCGGGTCGCTCGACACGCTCGGCGCCACGCGGCTCATCAACGACAACAACCCGATCATCATCGACGTGCGCAGTCCGGCGGAGTTCGCGAGCGGGCACCTGCCCAATTCCCGGAACATCCCGCTGCCCGACCTCGAGAAGCGCGTCGGCGAACTGCCCGCCAAGCGACCCGTGCTCCTGTGCTGCGCCAACGGCAGCCGGTCGGCACGCGCGGCGCGCCTGCTGCAGCAGGCGGGCAGGGAGCAGGTCTTCAACCTGGTCGGCGGGCTGCAGGCCTGGCAGCAGGCCGGCCTCCCGGTGGCGCGATGAAGCCCGTCGTCATCTACCGCACGTCCTGGTGCCCCTTCTGCCAGCGAGCCGAGGCGCTGCTGGCCGCGCGCGGCGTGTCGAACCCGCAGGTCATCGACCTCGACGACGAGCCGGAACGACGCCGCGAGATGATCGAGCGCTCGGGCCGCACGACCGTGCCGCAGATCTTCATCGGCGACATCCATGTCGGCGGTTGCGACGACCTGCATGCCCTGGATCGTCGCGGCGAGCTCGCGTCGCTGCTGCAGTCCTGATGCATTGAATACCAACGCGCGCCCGACGCGCAGTCCCGCCGGCATGCCGCCGGCCCCCAACCAGGAGCCGAAATGGCCGAGCAGTCCCAGGGTCCGGTTTTCGCGATCCAGCGCATCTACCTGAAGGATCTCTCGCTCGAGATGCCGCATGCGCCCCGCATCTTCCTCGAGCAGAAGGGTTCGGAGATCGAGATCCAGCTCGACGTCGGCGGCGAGGCCATCGCCGACGGCATCTACGAGAGCTTCGTCACCGTCACCGTCACGGCGAAAGTGGGCGAGAAGACCCTCTTCCTCGTCGAGGCGAAGGAAGCCGGGATCTTCGAGATACGCGGCATTCCCGACGACCAGCTCCCGATGCTGCTCAACATCGTCTGCCCGAACGTCATCTATCCCTACCTGCGGTCGAACGTTGCGGACACGATCCAGCGCACCGGCCTGCCGCCGGTGCACCTGGCGGAGATCAACTTCGAGGCGCTCTACCAGCAGCGCCTGCAGCAGGAAGCCGCCCGCAAGGGCGACGGTGGCGACGCCGGGATCATCCTGCCGCCCGGCAGCGGGCGCTGAGGTGGCCACCATGGCCCGCATCCGCCTTGGCGGGCTGCTGCTCGCCGGTGCGCTCGGGCTGCCGGCGGCGGCGAATGCCGCGAGCTACCTCGAGGTGGCCGTTGCCGCGGCCGTGCTCTACGACGCGCCTTCCGACAAGGCGAACAAGCGGTTCATCGTCACGGAGTCCACCCCGCTCGAGGTCCTCTCCACTCTTCCGCCCTGGACCAAGGTTCGCGACATCGACGGCTCCGTGAACTGGATCCGCTCGAGCGAGCTGGGCGAGGCGCGACACGTGCTCGCCGCCACGACGGCCACCGTGCGGGCCGGCCCGGAGGACGGCGCGGCGGTGCGGTTCCGGGTCGCGCGCGGCGTCCTGCTCGAGCGGCTCACCGAACCCGCGAACGGCTGGGTCGAGGTGCGCCACCAGGGCGCGACCGGTTTCGTGCGCGTCGAGGAAGTCTGGGGCCTGTGAAAGTCTCGGTACTCGGGGCGGGCGCGTGGGGCACGGCCATCGCGTGCCACGCGGCGCGGCGCCATCCGGTCCACCTCTGGGCCCGGGATCCGGCGCAGGCGCAAGTCATGGGGCGACGGCGCGAGAATCCCCGATACCTGCCCGGCGTCCGCTTCCCGGACGGGCTGGCGGTCGGCGCCGACCTCGATGCCGCGCTGGCGGCCTGCGACGGCGGCCTGCTCCTGCTGGGAACCACGATGGCCGGCCTCGGGCCGGTGCTGGCCGAGGTCGCTCGCCATCTCGATGCCGGCCGGCCCGCTGCCATGCTGTGGCTGTGCAAGGGCATCGAGCCGGGCGGCGAACGCCTGCCGCACCAGGTGGTGCAGGCATCCGGCCTCGACATCCCGAGCGGGGTGCTCTCGGGGCCCAGCTTCGCGCAGGAGGTCGCCGCCGGGTTGCCGGTCGCCCTGGTCGCCGCCGCCCGGCAGCCCGCAGTTCGCGACATCGCCGTGCGGGCGCTGCATCACGACGCCGCGCGCATCTACGCCAGCGAGGACCTGGTCGGGGTCGAGATCGGCGGCGCTATGAAGAACGTGATCGCCATTGCGGCTGGTATCTGCGACGGGCTCGAACTCGGGCTCAATGCCCGCGCCGCCCTGATCACCCGCGGGCTCGCCGAGATCGCGCGCCTGGGCGAGGCGCTCGGCGCGAGCCGCGAGACCTTCCTCGGCCTGGCCGGGGTGGGCGACCTGGTCCTCACCTGCACCGGCGACCTGTCCCGCAACCGGCGGGTGGGGCTCGCGCTTGCCACAGGCGAGCCGCTCGACGCCATCGTGGCGAACCTCGGCCATGTCGCCGAGGGCGTACCCTGCGCGCGGGCCGCTCGCACCCTCGGTCAGCGGCATGGCGTGGAGCTGCCCATCACCGAGGCGGTGGTCGCCGTGCTGGACGGGCGCACGGACGCGAGGCAGGCCGTGCTGGCCCTGCTGTCGCGCGAGCCCAGGGCGCAGGAATCATGAGCGAGCGAACCGGCACCGCGAGGGGGCTCGCCGTCTGTGTGTTCTGCGGCGCGCGCGACGGCGCATCGCCCGCCTGGCGCGCGCTCGCCGAGGATGTGGGGCGCCGGATCGCCGCGCGCGACTGGACGGTCGTCTATGGCGGCGGGGACGTCGGCCTCATGGGGACCCTTGCCGGAGGCGCGCTCGAAGCGGGCGGAAAGGTGATCGGCATCATCCCGCGCGCGCTCCTGCGCCAGGAGCAGGGCAAGCACGAGGTGACGCGCCTCGAAGTCGTCGAGACGATGGCCCTGCGCAAGGAGCGGATGATCGCGCTCTCCGACGCCTTCATCGTGCTGCCTGGGGGGCTCGGCACGCTGGACGAGCTCTTCGAGGTGCTCACGCTTCGCCAGATCGGGCTGCACCGCAAGCCGGTCGGTATCCTCGACCACGAGAACTACTTCGGCAGCCTGCTCGCCGCGATCGAGACGATGGCCGACCATGGATTCGTCGCCCGGGAGCACATCGACCACCTCCTGGTGAAGGACGCGGTCGAGCCGCTGCTCGACGCACTGGGCGCCGCCGCCGTCGGCTGATCAGTCGCCCGCGCCCGGCGCGGCCGCGCCCGCATAGCCGTGCTGGCGCCAGGCCTCGTAAACGACGATCGCCGCGCTGTTCGACAGGTTCATGCTGCGGCTGCCGGGGCGCATCGGGAGGCGCAGGCGGTGGTCGGGCGGTATCGACTCGAGGATCTCGTCGGGCAGCCCGCGGGTCTCGCAGCCGAACACGAAGTGGTCGCCCGGCTCGAAACGGCAGTCGCTGGGGTGGCGAGTGCCCCGCGTCGTCAGTGCGAACAGCCGGGCAGGGCGCATCGTTGCGAGGTAGGCGGTCCAGTCCGCGTGCACCCTGATGCTGGCGTACTCGTGGTAGTCGAGTCCCGCGCGGCGAAGCCGGGCGTCGTCGAGCGAAAACCCGAGCGGCTCCACGAGGTGGAGGCTCGCCCCGCTGTTCGCGCACATCCGGATGACGTTGCCGGTGTTGGGAGGAATCTCGGGCGCGACGAGGACGACGTGGAACATGGGCGCACACGATAGCGGATCGGCCGGCCCCGCGGTGCGCCGGCTGGAGCTCACCCGGGCGAGTCCGCCCATTCCCCGTTCACCCCCGGCGCGGGCGTACGCGCGAACGCGAGGCGCAGCACCGGTTCCCCGCCCGCCGCCCGCACGGCCCGCTCCGCCTCGGCGATGGTGGCGCCGCTCGTCACCACGTCGTCCACGAGGACGAGCGGCCTGCCCGCGAGCGAAACCCTCGCCGCCATCGCCCCGCCCAGGTTCCGCTCCCGCTCGCCGCGGTCGAGGCCGGGCTGCGGGCGGGTGTCGCGGATCCGGACCAGGCCGGCCGCGACGACCGGCAGGCCGCTGCGGGCGCCGACCTGGCGGGCGAGCACCGCCGCCTGGTCGAATCCGCGGCGCGCCAGCCGTCCGCTGGAAATGGGCACCGCGAGCAGGGCGGTGTCGCGCGGCAGGGGATGCTCGCACCGGTCCGCTTCGAGGCGCATGGCCATGGCGGCGCCGATCGCGCGCCCGAGGGCGAGGCGACGACCGTACTTGAAGGCCGTGACGAGCCGGTCGGCCGGCGGGGCGTAATCGCAGCACACCAGGGTCCGGGGCGACGACGGGTCGGCAAGGCGGCACCCGGGGCAGGGATCCGCGCTGCTGCGCAGGCCGCAGCGACCGCAGCGCGCGGCTCGCGCACCGGGCAGGGCGGCAACGCAGTCCGCGCACATCCCGGCCGCCGACTCGGACGCCTCGAGGACGCTCTCGCAGAGCGCGCATTCCCGCGGCAGCAGCAGGTCGAGGAGGGACCGCGGCAATCGTCGCCAGTCGCGGGACGCGGGCGAGGCGGGGCGGATCCACGGGACGGCGGGCGGCATCACGGAATTATCGGTGGCGCGGCCCGTATACTCGCGCCGGTGGACCCGAGCTTCGACCTAGATCCTGCGGCGGTGCGCCGGCAGTTCGACCGGCGCGCGAAACGTCTGGCGGGGGCGGACTTCCTGCTGCGCGAGGTCGAAAGGCGCATGCTGGGGCGGCTCGACATCGTGCGCCTCGAGCCGGAGCGCCTCGTCGACATCGGCTGCGGCCTCGGCAAGGGCCTGCTCGCGCTTCGACAGCGCTATCCCGGGGCCGAGACCATCGGCATCGACCTGTCGCCCCGGATCGCCGCGGAGGCAGCGCGCCTCGCGAGGCCGCCGGGTCGCGGGTTCCTCGCCCGCATCCTGCCGGGCACGCGGGGGCCGGCCAGCGGCTGGCTCGCCGCCGATGCCGCCGCCTTGCCGCTGGCCGACCAGTCCGTGGCGCTGGCCTGGTCCAATCTCGTCCTGCACTGGTGCCCCGACCCGATCTCGGTATTGCGCGAGTGGCATCGCGTACTGCGCGACGATGGCCTGCTCATGTTCAGCACGTTCGGGGTGGACACGCTGCGCGAGCTGCGCGTGGCGGGCGCGCCGGTGATGCGCTTTCACGACATGCACGACATCGGGGACTGGCTGCTCGCGGCCGGGTTCGCCGAGCCGGTGATGGACATGGAGTGGATCGACGTGAGCTTTCCCTCGGCCCCGGCGCTGCTGGCGGACCTGCGCGCACTCGGTGGCGACGCGCGCGTCGCGCGCCGGCGCGGCCTCGCGGGGCGCGGCACGCACGACGGCCTGCGCGAGCGCCTGCAGGCGCAGGCCGGCGACGACGGCCGCATCGGCCTGCGATTCGAGATCGTCTATGGCCATGCGTGGCGCGTGCGGCCTCGTCCGCGGCCGTCGCATGCGCCCATCGTTTTCGAGCGAAAGAGGCCGTCCTGATCGCACGCCGCCCGGGCGGCTTGGAACGTTCCAGCCGCTATGCCTATAATCCCGTTCTTGGGATTCTGTTACCAGACGTGAACAAATGTCGGCGGCACACTGCCCGGCGGCCGAACCGAGCGCGCTGTACCAATGGCGCTTCGACCGGTTTGGTGGCCAGGGCCAGGAAATCCGCCAATGGATCCTGATGCGCAATTGCGCGCTGGGTCCGGGGCAACTCGGAATGTGCATCGCCGCGCTTGCGGCCGCGACACTCCTCATCGGGACGCTGTTCGCGGTTCATGGTTACTGGCTGATACTGCTTTTCGCGGGAATCCAGGTGCTTGTCCTGGGGGCAAGCTTCCTGGCCTACGCTCGGCACGCGACCGATCGCGAGCGCATCGTGGCCTGCGGCGATCGTCTCGTGGTCGAGTGGACCTGCGGGACGCGCGTCTCACGGACGGAACGCGAGGCGAAATGGCTGCGGGTCGACTACGGGGGTCGGCCGGAGGACCTGATACGGCTGATCGCCGGGGGAACGACGATCGAAGTCGGGAGATACGTGCCGGGGGAGCGACGCGGTATGCTCGCCCGCGAACTACGAAGCGCGCTGGCGCACTAGCGGCAGCGACGCCGAAAGGTATATGAAGAAACCGTGACGACCATGAACCTCACCAAACTCGCTGCCTCGCTTTCGTCCTCCCGGTTGGCTTGCGCACTGCTCGCTGGAACCCTCGGCCTGCCGGCGCTTGCCGCCGTCGAGGACATGCCGGGCGGCCCGAAAGTGAACCAGATCAATCTTCACGAGCCGGTCACCCGGATCGCCGAGGGCCAGATCTGGCTCCACAACATGCTGTTGGGGATCAGCGCGGTAATCTTCGTGGCGGTGTTCAGCGTGATGTTCTATTCCATCTTCGCGCACCGCAAGTCCAGGGGGCACAAGCCGGCCACCTTCCACGAAAGCACCACGGTCGAGATCGTCTGGACCATCGTTCCCTTCCTGATCGTCGTCGGCATCGGTGCGGCCGCCACCGGCGAGGTCATCGCCCAGAAGGACACCAGCCACGCCGACGTCACCATCAAGGCGGTCGGCTACCAGTGGAAATGGGGCTACGAGTACGTCAATGGCGAGGGCGAGGGCATCAGCTTCCTCTCCACCCTCGCCACGCCGCGCGACCAGATCGAAGGCAGGGCCGAGAAGACGACGCACTACCTGTCCGAGGTCGACAATCCCCTGGTCGTGCCCGTGGACAAGAAGGTGCGAATCGTCACGACCGCACAGGACGTCATCCATGCCTGGATGGTGCCGGCCTTCGGCGTCAAGCAGGACGCGATCCCCGGGTTCGTGCGCGACACCTGGTTCCGCGCCGAGAAGATCGGTCGCTACCATGGCTATTGCGCGGAGCTCTGCGGCAAGGATCATGCTTTCATGCCGATCGTGGTGGACGTCGTGAGCGCCGAGGACTACAGCGCCTGGGTCGCCGAGAAGCAGAAGGAAATGGCGGCGGCGGCCGACGACCCGACCCGCGAGTGGACGATGGAAGAGCTGGTCGCCCGCGGCGAGCAGGTCTACGCCGCCAACTGCGCGGCCTGCCACCAGGCCAACGGCCAGGGCGTGCCGGGCACATTCCCCGCGCTCGACGGCTCGGAGGTGGTCAAGGGCGATGTTGCCGCCCAGATCGAGGTTGTCCTCAAGGGCAGGCCCGGCACCGCCATGGCTTCGTTCGCGCAGCTCTCCGATGTCGAGCTCGCGTCGGTGATCACCTACACGCGCCATGCATGGAGCAACGATTCACCGGGAGGCCCGGTGCAGCCCAGCACCCTGGCGGCGGCGCGCTGAAGCGCCAATCGAGACACGGAAGACGGAACCGAGGCAGGAGCACGAAATGAGCGCCGTACTGGACCCACACGACCACGCGCATGACGACCACCACCATACCCTGACGGGCTGGCGTCGCTGGGTCTACGCGACGAACCACAAGGACATCGGCACGATGTACCTGACGTTCGCGCTGTTCATGTTCTTCTTCGGCGGCATCAACGCGATGCTCCTTCGCGCCGAGCTGTTCCAGCCCGGGCTGCAGATCGTCCAGCCGGAGACCTTCAACCAGCTCACCACGATGCACGGCCTGCTCATGGTGTTCGGCGCCATCATGCCGGCCTGGGTGGGCTTCGCGAACTGGATGATTCCGCTGCAGATCGGCGCCTCCGACATGGCGTTCGCGCGGATGAACAATTTCAGCTTCTGGTTGCTGCCCGCCGCCGCCGTCCTGCTCGTCGTCTCCTACTTCGTTCCCGGCGGCGCCCCGGCCGCGGGCTGGACGGTGTACGCGCCGCTCTCGACCCAGATGGGTCCGGGGATGGACCTCGGCATCTTCGCGCTGCACATCATGGGCGCGAGCTCGATCATGGGCTCGATCAACATCATCGTCACCGTGCTCAACATGCGCGCGCCCGGCATGACGCTGATGAAGATGCCGATGTTCTGCTGGACCTGGCTGATCACGGCCTACCTGCTGCTGGCGGTGATGCCGGTGCTCGCCGGCGCGATCACCATGGTCCTCACCGACCGTCACTTCGGCACGTCGTTCTTCAACGCGGCCGGCGGCGGCGATCCGGTGATGTACCAGCACATCTTCTGGTTCTTCGGCCACCCCGAGGTGTACATCCTCATCCTGCCGGCCTTCGGCGTGGTTTCCGAGATCATCCCGACCTTCTCGCGCAAGCGCCTGTTCGGCTACAGCTCGATGGTCTATGCGACGGCCGCGATCGCGATCCTGTCGTTCATCGTCTGGGCCCACCACATGTTCACGGTCGGCATGCCCGTGACCGGGCAGCTGTTCTTCATGTACGCGACCATGCTCATCGCGGTGCCCACCGGGGTGAAGATCTTCAACTGGGTGGCCACGATGTGGCGCGGCTCGATGACCTTCGAGACGCCGATGCTCTTCGCGGCGGGCTTCATCTTCGTGTTCACGGTGGGTGGCCTGACGGGCGTCATCCTGGCGGTCGCGCCGGTCGACACCCAGCTCCACGATACTTACTACGTCGTGGCCCACTTCCACTACACGATGGTCGCCGGCGCCCTGTTCGCGCTGTTCGGCGGGACCTACTACTGGATCCCGAAGTGGACCGGCGTGATGTACGACGAGCGGATTGCCAAGTGGCACTTCTGGCTGTCGATGATCACCTTCAACATCACGTTCTTCCCGCAGCACTTCCTCGGGCTGGCCGGCATGCCGCGCCGCTATGCCGACTATGCGCTGCAGTTCGCGGACTTCAACATGCTGTCCTCGATCGGCTCGTTCGGCTTCGGCCTGTCGCAGCTCCTGTTCGTGTACTGCGTCTACAAGTGCGTGCGCGGC
>CAZDYQ010000064.1:0-18990 GCA_964509685.1 uncultured Burkholderiaceae bacterium | reverse complement strand
AAGATCTCGATGAAGTTCGCCAGCCAGATCGCGAAGCCGGGCTCGTCGTAGAGCCGGTCCCACAGCGCGATGCGCTCCTCGCGCGACACCTGCCAGAAGCCGCGCCGGTCGGGTTCGTGCACGAAGCCGTACGGCGAGCGGTCGCACAGGGCGAAGATCTCGTCGTAGCGCGCGCGGATCTCCGCCATCTCGGCCTCGGAGATGGGCCGGTTGTTGAGCGGCGCGGCCCAGTTGGGGCGGCGCTGGAACACGGTGAGCCGGGCCGCCTGCTTCGCGACCTCCGGGATGAGCTGGATCGCGGTTGCGCCCGTGCCGATGACCGCCACCCGCTTGCCGGCGAGCGACAGCGGCTCGTGGGGCCAGTGGAAGGTATGGAAGGCGAGCCCCCTGAAGTCCTCCCGCCCCGGGATGCGCGGCAGCGTGGGTGTCGAGAGCAGGCCGATCGCCATGATGACGAAGCGGCAGGTGAGCTCGCGGCCGTCGGAGACCCTCAGCCGCCACAGGCCGGTGTCGTTGTCGAAGTGCGCGGCATCCACCCGGCAGTTGAACTGCATGTGCCGGCGCAGGTCGAGCCGGTCGGCGACGAAGTTCAGGTAGCGCAGGTTCTCGGGCTGCGGCGAGAAATGCTCCTTCCAGTGCCATTCGGCCAGCACCTCCTTCGAGAAGGTGTAGCCATACGTATAGCTCTCGGAATCGAAGCGCGCGCCGGGATAGCGATTGTTGTACCAGGTACCGCCCAGGTCGGGCGCGGCTTCGAGCACGGTGGCGCGAAGGCCGAGATCGACGAGGCGCTTGATCTGGTAGATGCCGGCGACGCCCGCGCCGATCACGATCGCATCAAAGTCCGCCTGGGCCGCTTGCGCCATGCCTGCCGTCTCCATGCCGGCCCGCCGGGGGCCTGTCTCGATGGGGTCGTGGTTCCGGCCCCAGTATGGCGCAGGTGGGCCCTCGGCGCGATACCCGATGCCCCGCGGCCTGTCCAGGGATGGCGCCCGCCGTGGGGCCGGCGCCGGGAGCGTGCGCCGAGCCCGTAAACTGCTGCGGAGGCCGATCGGCCGGAGAGGAAGGTCTGCACATGCCCGAACGGATCGTGATCGTCGGCGGCGGCGCCGGCGGACTGGAGCTCGCCTGCAAGCTCGGCCGCAAGCTGGGCCGCGAGGCGGTGACCCTGGTCGAGCGGAACCTCTTCCATGTCTGGAAGCCCTCGCTGCACGAGGTCGCCGCGGGCACCCTCGACATCCACCAGGAGGGCCTCTCCTACGAGATGCTCGCCCACGACAACGGCTTTCGCTTCGTGTTCGGCCCCATGACGGGGCTGGATACCGCGGCACGCGAAGTGACGGTGGCGGCGGTCCGCGACGAGGCCGGCGAGGAGCTGATCCCGGAGCGCCGGGTGCCCTACGACACCCTCGTCCTCGCGATCGGCAGCACGTCCAACTACTTCGGCGTGCCGGGGGCGGCGGAGCACACTGTTTCGCTCAATGCCCCCGCGGATGCCGAGCGCTTCCGGCTGACGATGCTGCGCTTGCTCGTCGCGGCCGAGCGCAAGCGCGCCGCCGGGGAGGACGCGCAGGTGGACATCGTGATCATCGGCGGCGGTGCCACGGGGGTCGAGCTTGCCGCCGAGCTGCGCGAGGCGAGCGTGGTGCATTCCCACTACGGGTTCCGTCGCATCGACCCCGTGCGCGACGTGCGCATCTCCCTGCTTGAGGGCGCCGACCGCATCCTGTCGCCCCTGCCGGAGAAGGTGTCCGATGCCGCCGCCAGGCTGCTGCGGCAGCGGCACGTGCGGATCGAGACCGGCTGCCGGGTGGCCTCGATCGGCCCCACCGAAGTGACGGATGCGCAGGGACGCCGCTTCCCCGCCGACCTCGTCGTGTGGGCGGCCGGCATCAAGGCGCCGCGCCTGCTGGAGTCGCTCGGCCTGCCCACGGCGCGCAACGGCGCCGTGCTGGTGGGGCCCGACCTGCGGGTGGAGGGGCACGAGGACGTGTTCGCGCTCGGCGACTGCGCCTATTGCCCCATGGACGACGGCAAGCCGGTGCCGCCGCGTGCCCAGGCGGCGCACCAGCAGGCGAGCTTCCTCTACGATGCCCTGCTCGCCCGCGCCCGCGGCGACCGCGGCGCGCCACGCGGTCGCTACGTGTACAGGGACTACGGCTCCCTGGTGTCCATCGGCACGCGGGATTCGGTGGGCAACCTCATGGGCAGCCTTTTCCCCGCGACCTGGTTCGTGCAGGGGCTGCTCGCGCGCTGGATGTACGCCAGCCTGCACCTGATGCACCACCGGGCGGTGCTCGGCACGGTCCGCACCGGCGTGCTGGCGCTCGCCCGTTTCCTGGTGCGCCGCGCCACACCGCAGGTGAAGCTGCACTGACCCGCGTAGGATGACGGGCGCACAGCCGCCACAAGGAGAAGCCATGCCGATCGCGTCGCACCTGTTCATCGTCGAGGCCACGGTTCCGCCCGGGATCGAGGAGGACTGGAACCGCTGGTACAACGAGGTTCACCTGCCGGAGATCGGCGACTGCCCCGGCTTCCTCTCGGCGCAGCGCTACGTGTGCGAGGATGCCTCCGGGCGACGCTACGTCGCCATCTACGAGCTCGAGAGTCCCGAGGCAATCCGCAGCGCGGAGTTCGCGGCGCGCCGTGGCTGGGCGCAGTTCACCGGCCAGGTGGAGTTCCGGTCGGGCGTCTTCTCGAAGATCGCCGGGTACGCGCCGACGCGGGGCTGAGCTTGGTCTCCATCGAGCCGACCAGCGCGGCGCTCGAGCAGGAGTGGAACCGCCGCCAGCTCGAGCCCGGCGCGCCGCGACCGGCGTTTCGGGTCTGGCGCTACGCGCGCCCGGGCATCGTGCTCGGCGTGTCGCAGCGAACGCGCCTGGCCGCCGTCCTCGAACGGGCGGGTGACCGCTGCGAGGTCCTGGCGCGCGAGTCCGGCGGCGGGGCGGTGCTCGTCTGGCCGGGATTCGTGAGCCTGTCGGTGGCGCTGCCGCACGGGCACCCCGCCGCGAGCCTTCGCGTGCACGACAGCTATCGGTGGCTGGGCGAGATCCACCTGCGAGTGCTCGCGGCGCTCGGCGTCGATGCGAGGCTCGTTTCGCCCGAGGAGCTGCGCGCCAGCGCTGCGCGCCGCCGCGAGACCGATGTCGCCTGGGCCTGCTTCGGCAGCCTGGCGCCCTGGGAAACCGTCTCCGCGGATGGCCGCAAGCTCTCGGGCTTCGCGCAAAAGCGCGGCCGCCACGGGGTGCTGCTGGTGGCGGGCACCCTGGTGACCCCGCCCGACTGGGACATGCTGGCGCGCATGCTCGGCGAGCCGCAGGATGCCGCCGCGCTGCATCGCCAGACCGTGTGCGCGAGCGAGATCGCCGGTCGCCCCATCGATCCCGCCCGGTTCGCGCGGGAACTGCGCTCGGCGGTGGCGGCCGCCCTGGTCCCGACCAGCGAGCGCATCGCGCCCGGTGCCGCCCGGGCCTGACCCCCGCGCGGCCATCGTCCCGATTCCCGCGCATCCCGATTGACGAGGATCAGGCCCGGCATATGCTGCCCCGCATATGCTGGATCCGGAACGTTGTATGGCCACAGAACCACAATCGAGAGGGATTGCCATGTACGACAGGATTCTCGTCCCGGTGGACGGCTCGAAGTTCTCCGAGGAAATGCTGCCGCATGCCGCGGGCATCGCCGCGAAGCGTGGCGTCCCGCTGACGATCCTGCGGGTCGTCGACAAGGAAGGCGCGAGGGCGGACGCCGAAGCGGACCTCAGGCCGATCGCCGAGGCCCGCGGCGCCCAGGCGCTGTGCATCGTGGCGAGCGGGGATGTCGCCGACGCCATCGTCGAGGAAGCGCGCCGGGTTCCCGGGACCTTGCTCGCCATGACGTCGCATGGACGCAGCGGCCTGATGGAGGCCATGCTCGGCAGCGTGGCGCTGCGGATCGTGCGCAGCGGCGAGACCGTGCTCGTGTACCGGCCGTCGGGCAGCGGCCACGACCGCAAGCCGATCGAGGTGCGGCAGGTGCTTCTCGCGCTCGACGGCACGAAGGAGTCCGAGGCGATCGCGCCGCAGGCGGCGGGGCTCGCGAAGTGGCTGGATGCGGAGCTGACGGTGATGGGCGTCATCCATCCGTCGGCCCAGAAGGAAGCCGGCATCACGCCCGGTGACGTGATGGAATCGTCCTATGTGCGCAGCCGCGCCGAGGCCTACGAGGCCCAGCACGGCGTGCGCATCTCGTGGGACGTGCTCTATGGCGACCCCGTGGAGGCGATCACCGAGTTCATCAAGGGCCGCCAGGACGTCGTGCTCGCGATGACCACGCATGGTCGCCCGCCGATGGAAGCGGCCTTCCTCGGCAGCGTGACCGCGGGGTGCCTGCGCAAGTCCGGCGTGCCCATCCTCGTGCGCACCCCGTAGGTCCCGGCCGGGCACTGCCCGGGGGCGGGCGGCTGCCCCGCCCCCGGCCCCTCGTCGTCCGGGGCCCCTAGCGCGCGCTGCCGGCGCCGTCCTGCGCCGGCAGCAGCGCGCGGAAATCCTCGTCGAGGCGGGCGAGCGCATCGGCGATCGCCGAGCGCCGCCCGTCGATCCAGGCCCTCTGGGCCGCGAGATCTTCCCGCGCGGACGCGATCATCCGCTCCATCTCCGTCGGCTGCGGCCCACCCGCGGTCGCGCGGTTCGCGACGATCGCCACCGGGTCGAGCGTCCTGCGGAACTCCTCCTCGTCCATTGGGAGCTCCTGCGGGTACGCGGCGCCGTGCACGGCCTCGCGGTAGATGCGCCTTGCCTCCTCGTACGGAAACTCGAGCGGCCCGATGCCGTGCTGCCGGGCGTAGCCGACGACCTCGGAGGCGAAGTGATGGCCCACCCGGAAGGGCAGCCCATGCTTGCGCATCAGCACGTCGGCCAGTTCCTGCGAGGCGGTCCAGTCGCTGTTGAGCTCCTCGAGCGCCCGCTCGGGATTCACGACCAGCGCCTTCAGGACCCGGTCCCAGTTGCGAAGCGCGGTGACGCCGCTCGCCACCATCGCGCTGTTGGCCTTGGCGCTCTTCGGATCGGCCATGCCCGGCGTGATGTTGTGCGCCTGGATCGCGGGCCCGAGCGCGAGCGTCATCGCCGTCGAGGCGCTGCTGCGGGTGTTGTTGAGCAGGCCGGGGTTGCGCTTCTGCGGCATCGCGCTCGAGACGTAGGTGTTGTCGCCGCCTTCCTGCAGCAGGATCCAGGGCCGGGGCTGGGCGTACTGCGTGAGCAGGTCCTCGATGAAGTGGCCGGTGTGCAGGGCGATGCTCGTGACGATGGCACCCGCTTCGACGGGGTGCTCCATCGACGAGATCTGCGATGCATCATAGGCGTTCTCCACCGTGGCGGCGAAGCCGAGGTAGCGCGCCATCCGCTCGCGATCGAGCGGCCAGCTCGTGCCGTTCAGCACGGTGGTGCCCATGGCCGAGCGATCCACGCGCGCATAGGCCTCGCGTATGCGCTGCGCATCGCGTCGCAGGCCCGCCACGTGGCCGAGGAGGTAGTGGCCGTAGCTGTTGGGCTGGGCCGCGACCCCGTTCGTGTAGTTCGGCACGATCGTGCCCGCGTGCTTCTGCGCGAGGTCCACCAGGGTGGAGGTGGTCCGGTGCAGCTGCTCGGCGAGCGCGAGCAGGTCGTCGCGCAGGATGGCGGCACGGTAGGTCGCGTGCATGTCCTGGCTCGAGCGCCCGGCATGCAGGAGCGTGATCTCCTCGCCCGCCGCCTTGATCATCAGCGGCTCGAACGTGATCACGGTGGAGGGCCTCTTGCCGCCCTCCTTGTCGCCGTCGGCGATCACCTGTGCGATGCCCTGCGCGAAGCGCGGCGCGAGCGCCTTGTCGATCAGGCCCTGCTCGGTGTTGATCACCAGCGACGCCTTGTTGATCTGGCCGAGCCAGTAGAACTCGTCGCGCTTCTTCTCCTGGGCCACGCCGGTGGAGGACCAGGCCGCCAGCGCGACACACAGGGCGGGAACGAGGGCGTTCTTCATGGGGCGCGTCTCCTTGTTCGTTGGTCTCGCCGGCATCCGGGCAATGACGGCGGCCCCGTAGGATAACGCCGCGTCGATGCCGCCGGTCCGCGAGGCGCCCCCTGCGAATTCCTGTGGCTCGCCGGTCGAGCATGACCCGTCGGCCCGGCGGCCTTTCCTTTCCAGTCTGCCGGCGTCACGCCGGCAGGCCGTCACGGCGCCCTAGCGGATCGCCAGCGATTTCTCGTACGGCGCCGGGTCCAGCGCCGAGGCGGGCAGCTCGCCCTTGAGCGTGCCGTTCGCCTTGAAGATCTCGAACTCGCGCTTCAGGGTCTGCTGGTCGGCCGCGGTCAGTGACACCCGGTAGTTCTCGCGCCACAGGTCGGCGAAGACGCGCGCGCTTTCCTCGGGCAGGTTGGCCGCCTTGCGCACCGCGCCGGTGACCTCGTCGGGCTGGGCCTGCCCGCGTTCGAGCGCCTTGCGCAGCGCCACGATCGACCGCACCACGGCGTCCGGGTTCTTCTCCAGGTAGTCGGCGCGGACGGCGCCGACGGCGTTGTACGGCGCGCCGTCGCTGCCGGAGAGCTTGCGCCATTCCTCGGCGAAGGTGGAGAGGGTGCGCAGCTTGAGGTCCCTGATCTGCGCGACCGTCACGTTGCGCAGGGCGGCGGCGTCCACTTCCCGCTGCGCGAGGAACTGCACGAGCCGCGCCTCGTTGCCGGGCACCAGCGCGAAGTCCTTCTCGGCGAGGCCGTGGTTGCCGGCGAGGACCGCCGCGGCGATCGTGGCCGTCGAGCTGCCGGCGGGCGACATCCCGACCTTCTTGCCCTTGAGATCCGCCAGGCTGCGGATCGGGGAATCTTCGTGGACCACGAAGGTCACGTTCGCGGGCTGGGTGGCGAGCACGATCTTCACGGGCACGCCGTCGGTGGCGAGGGCGAAGGCCCCGGCCGCCGGCGAGCCGAAGGCGAAGTCGATCGCGTTCGCGGCCAGGGCGCGCGTCGGTCCGTTCACGTCGGAGAAGTGCACGAACTCCGCGTCGAGCCCCTGGTCCTTGAAGAAGCTGCCGGCCTCGAGGTACGCCCCGAAGCCGAGGGTGATGCCGCTCGGCCAGTAGCCGACGCGAATCTTCTCGGCGTGCGCGGGCAGCGCGCTGGCGAGGCCCAGCGCCAGCGCGACGAGGGCGCCCGCCGCGTGGTGGATGAACTTGGGAAGGGTCATGGTCTCTCCTGGAGGGGGAAGGGCCGCTATGGGCCGTTGGTCTGGTTTGCCGGGGTGTCGCGCCGGCGGGATCGCCGGCGCGAGCGAACGGGTCAGGCGGCGGCCTCCGGCGTGGCGCTGCGCGCAAGGCCCGCGATCGCCCACTGCTTGAGGAGGGCGCGGTCGACCTTGTTCGTCGAGGCGAGCGGCAGGGCGTCCACGAGCCAGACCCGCCGGGGATGCTGGTAGGCGGGCATCCGCTCGAGGGCGAAGCGCCTGATCGCCTCCTCGTCGGGCCGCGCGCCCGGCGTCGGCACGACGAAGGCCACCGGCTTCTCGCCCTTGATCTCGTCGGGCACCGGCACGACGCAGGCCTGCTGGATCTGCGGATGCGTCTCGAGCACCTGCTCGACTTCGCTCGGGAAGATGTTCTCGCCGCCGCAGACGAACATGTCGTCGTCGCGCCCGACGAAGTAGAAGAAGCCGTTCCCGTCCCGGCGCAGCACGTCGCCGGTGACGTAGTAGCCGTCCTCGGTGATGCGGCCGCGGATGTCGGGCCGGTTGTGGTAGCCGTTCATGATCCCGGGGCTCTTGATGTGCAGCACGCCCTGGTCGGCCTCGCGCCCCTCGGCATCGACGAGCCGCACCGCCACTTCCGGGTGCGCGTGACCGACCGACATGCGCGGCTGGGGCAGGCCGTCGGGATGCGGCCCGAAGGTGACCGGCCCGCCCTCGGTGGTGCCGTAGGAGTTGATGACCTGGGCCTGCGGCAGCAGGCGTGAGATGGCGGCGAACAGGGCCTCGCTCACCGGGGCGGAGCCCATGCGGACGACCTGCACCGAGGACAGGTCCGCCTTCGCGAGCGCCTCGGTCTCGCGCAGGATCATCGCGATCATGGGGGGCACCGCCGTCAGCCAGGTGGGCCGGTAGCGGTCGATCGCCTCGATGTACGCGCGCGCCTCGAAGCGCGGCAGCAGGACGATGCTCGAGGCGCCCGCCAGGGCGAGCTGGGTGAGGGCCAGCGCGTTCATGTGGTACATGGGCGCGGCGATGAGGTAGCGGCGATCGGGATGCTCCTGGCCGCCGAGCCGGGTGCGGACCACCCAGAGGTGGCTCTGGTGCGAGAGCACCACGCCCTTGGGCTTGCCCGTCGAGCCGGACGTGTACATGAACATCGCGGGCTCGCCGGGTGCCGGTTCGACCGGCTCGAACGGGCCGGGATCGAGCAGCGCGTCGAAGGACTCCGCGCCCTCGCCGTCGAAGACCACGACGGGCAGGCCGGCGGGCGCCTGCGAGCGTCGCGCCGCGTCCGTGAAGACGAGCACCGAGCCGCTGTCGCCGATGACGAAGTCGGACAGGGAACGGGGGAAGCGGTAGTTGACAGGCACGAGGACGATTCCGGCGCGCTGCGCGCCCAGCATCGTCGCGAGGAAGCGCGCGTTGTTGGCCGAGAGGACGGCGACGCGCTCGCCGCGCCGCACGCCACGGCGCAGCAGGCCGCGGGCGACGGCGTCGGCGAGCGCGTCCAGCTCGCCGAAGGTGTAGCGGGTCTCGCCGAGCCGCTCGTCGAGCTCGACCAGCGCGAGCCCGTCGGGATCGGCGTTCGTCGAGAGGATGTCGCCCAGGTTGCGGGGCAAGGGGTTGGACGCATTACTCATGTCTGAAGTCCAGCAGCACGTTGAATCCCGGCAGGCTCACGGCCAGGCCGTCGGGGTGGATGCGGTGTTTCGCCTCCTCGCCGAGACGCGCGACGTGCTCGCGCAGCGCGTCGGGAGCGCGCGTCGCCAGCGTGATCGCGCCGAAGAAGCTGCCGCGGCCGCGGGCGTCGCACGCGAGCTCGCCGTAGCGCTGCGCGTAGGTCGCGGGCTCGATCAGTTCCACGGCGAACGACGGGCTGCCGATTCGCCAGCGCCCGTCGGCCTCGCGCGTGGCGGCGCCGAACGCCGCCCTCGCGTAGGCCTGCGCGTCGTCCGACGGATGGCGCGAGACCACGGTGAGGCCGCGCAGCCCGCAGGCGCCGTTCGGGTGGCGCTGCCATTCGGGGCGCCACACCAGCTCGGGGGTGAGGTGCTCGCAGTAGTACACGCGGCCGGCCTCGAAGGCGTCCGGCGGGAAGCGCACGGTGCGAAAGGACGCGGCATGCTGGCGGCCCTCCAGCTCGAGCGGTCGCGTGAAGGCGTGCACGGGCTGCACCGGCAGGCCCTGCGCCGTCGCCTTCGCGTGGACGTCGTCCGCCGAGTGCGGGCGATAGACCAGTCCGTCGATGCCGACCGGCTGGCCGAGGAGCTCCTGGCGCAGCGGGCCGCCGTCGGTGGGCAGGCCGATCAGTTCCAGGTAGTCCTCGCCGAACACCATCAGGTGGTTGACCGAGCCCATCGCGTGGCGCCCCTGCGGCGTGAGCGTGAAGCCCAGCCGGGCGAAGAGCGACGCCGCCCGGTCGGTCTCGAAGCGGGTGTTGACGACGATGTGGTCGATGGGCAGCGCGGTGGTCACGTCGCCTTCCCGGCCGGGGCCGAGCCCGTCGCGTACACGCCGCGCCCGCTCGCGAGCAGGCGGCCCTCCTGGTCGAGCACCTGCGCCTCGGCGACCGAGAACTGGCGGCCCGCCTTGATGACTTTGCCGTGCACCGTCAGGTCGCCCGGAGCGGCCGCCCGGTGGTAGTCCACGCGCAGGTCGATGGTCGGCACCCCGCGCCCCGTGTGCGACACGAGCGCCCAGTCGGCGGCCAGGTCGACGAGGGTGGCGAGGATGCCGCCGTGCGTGTAGCGCTGGTCGGGATTGACGACCCACTCCTCGCGCCACGTCGCGCGGATCGAGATCTCGCCGGGGCCGACGGCCAGCACCTTCAGGCCAAGCCAGCGGTGATGCGGCGCGCGCAGCAGGCGTGCCTCGACTTCCTGGGCGGAGAGCGTTTCCTTCTCGGACATCTGCGTTGCCTCCGTTCAGGGCGTGACGACGATCTTGCCGATCACCTTGCGGTCCCGGATCGCGGCGAGGCCCTCGACGGCCCCCTCGAGCGGCACCACGCGATCGATGACGGGCTCGATGCGTCGCGAGGAGACGAGGTCCAGCAGCGCGCGCAGGTTCTCGTCGTAGAAGCTGTTGGATCCCTTGACGGCGATCTCGAAGCTCCAGATGTAGCGCAGGTCTTCCTTCGGGTCGTGGCCGGCGGTGGCGCCGCACACGAGCAGGGTGCCGCCCCGCTTGATGCACTTGAGCGACGGCACCCAGGTGTCGCCGCCGGTGAAGTTGATGACGACGTCCACGCCGCCCTCGTCGCTGCGCCGCTGCGGCTTGCCGTAGCGGGCGATGGCCCAGCGCGAGAAGTCGGTCTCGCGATAGTCCACCACGTGGTCGGCGCCGATGGCCTTCAGCCGGGCGAGCTTCTCGGCGCCGCTGGCGCACGCGATCACCTCGGCCCCCAGCAGCTTGGCGATGAGGACCGAGGCCGTGCCGACGCCACCGCTAGCGCCGAGCACGAGGACCTTGTCGCCCGGCTTCACCGTCTGGTGCGTGATCAGCATGCGATGCGCCGTGCCATAGGCGACCGGCAGCGCGGCGGCCTGCTCGAAGCTCACGTTGTCGGGCAGCGCGATCAGCTGGTCGGCCGACACCAGGGTGTACTCGGCCATGCCGCCGTCGAGCATCTCGCCCATCAGCCCCTTCTCGCGATTGAGCGGATTGACGAGCACGCGGTCGCCCGCGCGCCACCCCGAGACGCCCTCGCCCACCTCGGCGATCGTTCCGGCCAGGTCGAGACCGATGATCACCGGCAGCGGCACCTTGATGCCGGGCATGCCGCGCACGGTGAAGACGTCGTGGTAGTTGAAGGAGGAGGCGCCCACCCGGACGAGGACGTGGCCGGGCTTGACTTCCGGCACGGGCTCGTCGTGGACGAGCGACAGGCGGTCCAGGTCACCGTGCTCGCGGAGCACGAGCGCTTTCATGGTTCGAGGCATTGGGGATCCACGCAGGTCAGGAAGGGATTCGGGGGAGGATGGCCCGGCGGGCGTCTCAGGCCTCGGCCTCGCGGCGCCACCGGAACAGGTAGTTCTCGAGCGGCTTGAGGACGCCGAACTCGATCAGGACCATCAGCGCGACGAGGGTGATCGTCCATGCGAACACCTGGTCCGTCTGCACGAGGTCCGCGGCCTGCCGCAGCCGGTAGCCGACGCCGCTCGAGGCGCCGAGGGTCTCGGCCACCAGCGACACGCGCCAGCCGAAGCCGAACGCGAGGCGCGCGCCCGAGAAGAAGTCCGGGAGGATCGACGGCAGGTAGATCTTCTGCAGGACGCGGGGTGGCGACATGCGGAAGCTGTGGGCCAGTTCGACGAGGTCCGCGCGCACCGCGCGCGCGCCCTGCCAGACGTTCGTGAGGATCAGCGGCAGGGCCGTCATGAACACGACGAAGATCGTCGAGGCGTCCGAGAGGCCGAACCAGATGATGGCGAAGATCGCCCAGATCGCCGAGGAGATGGAATTGGTGACCGCGAGCACGGGCTCGAAGAACTCGCCGAGTCCCTTGCGGCTGCCGAAGAGCAGGCCGAGGGCGGTGCCCGCCACCGCCGCCAGGGTGAAGCCCGCGAGTACGCGCCAGAACGTGATGCCGAGGTCGCGCCAGAACGTGTCGCCGGCGAGCAGGCGCCCGAGCGCCGCGAGCACGCGCTCCGGGCCCGGCAGCACGTAGGCCGGGGCGCCCCGCGCGGCCAGCCACCAGACGGCGAGCAGGAGCAGCACCAGCAGCACGCGCCGGCTGAACTTCACCCCGAGCCCCTGCCAGAGCGGCGAGGCGATGGCCTTGGCGAGCGTCGTCATGTCGGGGCTCAGACCAGGGCCCGCAGCCGCCGGATGAACTCGGCGGTGGCGACCTGTTCGGGCAGGCGGGGACGAGGCAGCTCGACCGACACCCGTTCGCGCACGCGGCCCGGTCCCGGCTGCATGATCAGGATCTCGTCGGCCAGCACGGTCGCCTCTTCCACGTCGTGGGTGACGAAGACGACCGTGATCCCGCGCTCGGCCTGGATCGCCAGCAGCTCGGCGTGCATCTGCGCGCGCATCGCGGGATCCAGCCTGGAGAACGGTTCGTCCAGCAGCAGGATCCGCGGCTCGCTCACCAGGCTGCGTGCCAGTGCCACGCGGGCGCGCATCCCGCCGGAGAGCTCGTGCGGATAGGCGTTCGCAAAGCCGCCCAGGCCCACCGCGGCCAGGGCCCGGTTCGCGCGCTCCAGCCTCTCGGCGCGGGGAACACCCCCCGTCTCGAGGCCGAACGCGACGTTGTCGCGGGCGGTTCGCCACGGCAGCAGCCGGTCGTCCTGGAACAGGTAGCCGACGGCGCGCCAGTCCGCGAAGGCGGCGATGTCCTGCCCCTCGATGCGGATGCTGCCCTGGTCCGCGTGCACGAGGCCGGCGACGAGGTTGAGCAGGGTGCTCTTGCCGCAGCCCGACGTGCCCAGGATCGCCAGCACCTGGCCGGCGGGGACGTCGAGGTCGATGTCCTGCAGCACGCGCAGGGACATGCCGTCGCGCAGGGTGAAGCTCTTGCCCACGCCGCGCAGCGAGATCGCGGCGGCGGGGGGCGGTTCGATGGAAAGGTCTGCTCGAGTGCGGGCGAGTTCGGAAAGATCGGTCATGGTCGACTCGAAGGCCGGGCGGCGCGCTGCGTTCGGGCGCGCTCCCTGTGCGCTGGGCCTTCGAGTCTAGAAAACCAGGTCATGCACTGGAACGATCAAGTTCTGATGTAGAAATGACCGATAGTAATAATGACCGTCAGTTCGCCTCCGGACGGCCCGCCAGCATGCGCTTCGCGGTGTAGGTCATCACTTTCGTGCCGTGCTGGTTGAACACCTCGATCCTCGAATCGACGATGGCGCGGTTGTTCTTCGAGGTCGGCCGGATGCCCGTGACCTCCACCTCGGCGGCGATGGTGTCGCCCACGAGCACCGGCGCATGGATGTGCTGCACCAGTTCGAGCATCGCCAGCCCGGTGCCCTGGATCATCGACTGCAGCAGCAGGCCCTCGACGAGGCAGTAGGTCAGCGCGCCGGGCACAGGGCGTCCGGCGATCGCGCCGCCGTCGAACCCGGCGTCGATGAAGATCGCTTCCAGCATGCCGGTCACGCCGGTGAAGTTCACCAGGTCGGTTTCCGTCACGGTGCGCCGGAAGGTGCGCATGCGCTGGCCCACGCGCAAGTCCTGCCAGTAGAAGCCCTGGCCGAGCAGGGGAAGGTCCGGGCTGGGATGGCTCATTCGTCGTTCTCTCGGGTCGGGAAGGGGCAGGGCCCGCGGCGCGGGCTCGGGAAGGCGTCCGGGCGCGTGCTTCTCGTCAGTGCGCCGGGCGGTGCGCGGGCTCGGCGACGGTCACGGCGCGGCGCGAAGCGAGCGCCTGGGCGATCTCTTCGGCCTGGGCGGCGATCGTGCGCAGCAGCCCGCCGGCCTGGCGGATGTCGAAGCCGACGAAGGCGAGCCCCGCGCGCTCGCCCCGGCCGACGACCTCGAGCGGCAGGCCGCGCTCGTCGAGCGGCAGCGCGGTGGAGGGGAAGAGCGCCTGCACCGCCGGCTCGAAGCCGGTGGCCAGCAGCACCGTGTCGAAGCGTTCGGCACGGCCGTCGGTGAAGACGACGCCATCGTCCTCGAACCGATCGATGCCCGGCCGCACCTGGATCGCGCCGCGCCGGATGGCGTCCACCGTGCCGATGTCGATCACCGGGGTGCGCCCTTCGAGGCGCAGCTGTCGCAGCGGGGACTGGCCGGGCCTGGCGATGCCCCATGGGCGCAGGTCGCCCACGGTGAGGTCGCGCAGGAGGCTCGCCACGGTGTCGCCCAGCCGCGGCGGCAGCCGGTCGAGCATGATCGCGCTGAGCTGGCTGGGCCGCCCGAGCACGTCGCGCTTCACGATGTTCAGTGGCGAGCGCACGGACACCGTCGTCGCGATGCCGCGTTCGGCGAGGTCGAGCGCGATCTCGGCGCCGGTGTTCCCCATGCCCACCACCAGCACGCGCTGGCCGAGTAAGGACTCCGGGTTGCGGTAGTCGCGGCTGTGCAGGACCCGGCCCGCGAACCGTTCCCGCCCGGGAAACACCGGCACGCGCGGCACCCGGTTCGCGCCGGTCGCCACGACGACGATGTCCGAGTGCGCATCGAGGCCGCCGGCGGTGAGGACGCGCCAGCCGTCGCCCGTGGGCAGCACCTGCGTGACCGTCTCGCCGAACTCGGGCCGAATGTCGTGGTGGCGGGCATAGGCCTCGAGGTAGGCCACCACCTGCTCGCGCGACGGGTACTTCGGCACGTCGTCCGGGAACGGCAGGCCCGGCAGCGCGGAATGCGACTTCACGGTGTGCAGGTGCAGCCGGTCGTAGTGCGAGCGCCAGGCCGCCCCGACGCCGGCGGCCTTCTCGAGCACGCGCGCCCGGATGCCGCGCCGGGCAAGGCAGGCGGCGCTCGCGAGGCCGGCGGGGCCGGCGCCGATGACGATCGCGCTGGTCATGGCGTATCGCTCAAGTCGTCCTTCCCCGCGGGGCGATGCCGGCCGCTTCCTCGTCGGTACGTGCCGCGCCCGGCGGCAGTCCGTTGAAGAAGACGTCGAGCAGGGCCTCGGCGTTCTCCTCGAGCGCGAAAGCTTCGGGTTCCCGCAGCCAGCTACTGTAAATGCCGCGCACGTAGGTCTGCAATGCCCATGCCGCGGTGCGCGGCGCCATCGATTCGGCGAGGTCGCCGCACTCGCGCGCCCGGGCGAAGAGCTGCTCGAAGCGGTCCAGCGCCCGTGCCTCGGCCTCGTGGATGTGGGCGAGCGCATCGACCGAGGCCGGCGTCTTCTCCAGCCGGTGCAGCAGCACGGTGTACACCCGCTGGCTGCGCGGATTGCGCGCAAGTTCGCGCAGCGCATACAGGCACAGGGCGCGCAGGGTCGCCAGGGGTCGTGCGGAAGTCTCCTGCTCCATCTTCTCGACCAGCTCGTCGAGCGGCAGGCTCACCCGCACGGCCAGCGCGTTGAAGACGTCGGCCTTGTCGCGGAAGTGCCAGTAGATGGCGCCGCGGGTCATGCCGGCATGCCGGGCGATCTGCTCGAGCGAGGTATTGGCGTAGCCGCGCTCGAACAGCACCTGCTCGGCGGCATCGAGCAGGAGCTCGCGGGTGGCGCCCGCCTCGGCGCGTGTCCTCCTGGCCATGGCGATACAATATCAACAACATACATGCGCGTCTGTATGCTGGCGAAGCAAGCCTCGCCGGGCAGGCCCGTTTTGTTCGCGGCGGTGGAGACAAGGATGGATCGAACGGGGCTCAGGCGACGGCTGGCGCGAGGCGCTCGACCGGCTCGCGCCTTGCGCGGAATCGGCGCCACGGGCGCGCTGCTGCTCGCCGGCACCCTGCTGGCGATCTCCGGCTGCTCGGACCGCAAGGCGACCAGCGAGGCGCCGCCGAAACCGCCGCCAGTCGTCGTCTCCACCATGACCACGGCGACGACCACCGCCAGCCTGCAGCGCATCTACCCGGCCCGGGTCCGGGCGGTCAGCGAGGTGGAGGTGCGGGCGCAGGTGTCCGGCATCCTGCTCGAGCGCAAGTACCGGGAAGGCGCCCGGGTGGCAGCGGGCACGCCGCTCTTCGTGATCGACCCGGCGCCCTACGAGGCCCGCATGGCCCAGGCCGAGGCCGAGCGCGAGCGCGCCCAGGCCGACCTGCGCCAGGCCCAGCGCGAGCTGAAGCGCATGGAGTCGCTCTTCAAGACGAACACGGTGAGCGCCCGCCAGTACGACGAGGCCCGTTCGGCCTTCGAGCTCGCCCAGGCCACGCTCGCGACGGCCGAGGCCTCGCGCCGTACCGCCGCGATCAACCTCGGCTACACCCGGGTCGTCGCCCCGATCGCCGGCGTGACCGGCCTGCAGGCGGTCGCGCCCGGCAACCTCGTCGAGCCGGGCGCCCTCCTGACCGCGATCCGGCAGCTCGATCCCGTGCACGTGCTGTTCTCCATGGTCGAGGCCGATGCACTCGCCGTGCGGCGCCAGTTCGGCATCCTCGGCGCCGCCGAGCGCGAGCGCCCGCGCGCGCGCATCCTGCTGCCCGACGGCTCGGCGCACGAGGCGGAGGGCGAGATCGACTTCGTGGCCGCGAACGTGGACGACCAGACCGGCACCGTCCAGGCGCGCGCGGTCTTCCCCAACCCGGACGGCATGCTGGTGCCGGGCCAGTTCGTGCGGATCTCCGTGCTCGGGCTCGTCGTGCCCGACGCCATCGTGGTGCCCTCCCGGGCCGTCGTCGAGGGCCCCCTCGGCCCGACCGTCTATGTCGTCGGCGAGAACGGTCTCGCCCAGGCCCGGCCCGTCAAGCTCGGCGCTTCCACCGAGGAGGGCCAGGTGATCGAGGAAGGGCTGAAGCCCGGCGAGCGGATCGTCGTGGGCGGGATCGGCAGCGTGCGGGCCGGCGTCGAGGTGCGCGAGGGCCAGCCCGCGGATGACGGCGCCCGCGCGAACGAGGCGACCGGCAGCGGGGGCGGACGGTGATCTCCCGCTTCTTCATCGACCGGCCGGTTTTCGCGACGGTCCTGTCGATCGTCATCATGCTCGCCGGGCTCGCGTCGATGTACGCGCTTCCGGTCGAGCAGTACCCGTCCATCGTGCCGCCCGAGGTGGTGGTGCAGGCGCGCTACCCCGGCGCCAGCGCCCAGACGATCTCCGAGACGGTCGCCGCGCCGATCGAGCAGCAGGTCAACGGCGTGGACGGCATGATCTACATGCGCTCGGCGAGCTCCGATGCCGGCTCGATGCGCCTGTCGGTGTACTTCGACATCGGCACCGACCCGGACCAGGCCACGATCGACGTCAACAACCGGGTGTCGGCCGCGCTCGCGCGCCTGCCGGAGGAAGTGCGCCAGCAGGGCGTGACGGTCCAGAAGCGCTCGAGCTCCATCCTGTCGATGGTGGCGCTGTCATCGCCCAACGGGACCTACGACCGGCTCTGGATGAGCAACTACGCGCTGCTCAACATCATCGACGAGCTGAAACGCGTGCCGGGGATCGGCGACGCGGCGCTGTTCGGCGCCGCCAACTACTCGATGCGGGTCTGGCTCAATCCGTCCAAGCTGGCGGAGTTCGGGCTCACGCCGAGCGACATCGCCCGCGTGCTGCGCGAGCAGAACACCCAGGCCTCGGTGGGCGCGCTCGGCGCCGAGCCGGCGGGCGAGGGCGTCGAGTTCACCTACGGCGTCACCATGCAGGGCCGCCTGTCGCGTGTCGAGGAGTTCGAGGACATCATCGTTCGCGCGAATCCCGACGGCTCGGCCCTGCGCCTGCGCGACGTCGCACGGCTCGAGCTCGGGGCCCAGAACTACCAGTTCACGGCCACCTTCAACGGCGAGCCCACGGTGCCGATCGCGCTGTACCTGCAGCCCGGCGCCAACGCGATCGACACGATGGCGGCGGTGCGGGTGCGCGTCGAGGAGATCGCCTCGCGTTTCCCGCCCGACCTCACGTACACGATCCCGTTCACGACGACCCGCTTCGTCGAGGTCTCGATCGACGAGGTGATCAAGACCTTCATCGAGGCGCTCCTGCTCGTGGTGATCGTGGTCTTCGTGTTCCTGCAGAACTGGCGTGCCACGCTCATCCCGCTCCTGGCGATCCCGGTCTCGCTGATCGGCACCTTCGCGGGCATGTACCTGCTCGGCTTCTCCATCAACCTGCTCACGCTGTTCGGCCTGATCCTCGCGATCGGCATCGTGGTGGACGACGCAATCGTGGTGCTCGAGAACGTCGAGCGGATCATGTCCGAACAGAAGCTGCCGCCGCGCGAGGCGGCGATCAAGGCGATGCAGGAGGTCACCGGCCCGGTGATCGCGATCGTCCTCGTGCTCGCCGCGGTCTTCATCCCCGTGGGTTTCCTCGAGGGCCTGACAGGGGTGATGTACCGGCAGTTCGCGATCACCATCGCGGTCTCGGTGATCATCTCGGGCATCGTCGCGCTCACGCTCACGCCGGCGCTCTGCGCGCTGATCCTCAAGCCGGTGCACGCCGAGCCGCGGGGACCGTTCCGCTGGTTCAACCGGTTCTTCCTGCGGCTCACGCAGGGCTACCTGCACAGCGTCGGCTTCATGATGAAGCGCGCGGTGCTCGGCACGATCCTCTTCCTCGGCATGATCGGCATCACCGTGTTGCTCTTCGAGCGCGTGCCGGGCAGCCTCGTGCCGGACGAGGACCAGGGCTACGTCATCGCCGTGACCCAGCTGCCGCCGGCCGCCGCGCTGTCACGCACCCGCGCCGCGATGGACGAGTTCACCGAGCAGGTGATGGCGAGCGACGTGGTGCGCGGCATGACGAGCTTCGCCGGGTACGACCTGCTGGCGGGGGCGCTGAAGAGCTACGGCGGCGCGTCGTTCGTGACGCTCAAGGACTGGGACGAGCGCAAGGGCCCGGGGCAGGATTCCTTCTCCTTCGTGCAGCGCCTGCTCGAGATCGGCGCGGGCATCCCGGAGGCGAACGTGGTGGCGTTCAATCCGCCGCCGATCACCGGGATGTCGAGCACCGGCGGCTTCGAGGTGTACCTGCAGAGCCGGCTGGCGGCATCGCCCGAGGAGATCGAGGCGGCCGCCCAGAAGCTGGTCGCGGCCGCCAACCAGCGGCCCGAGCTCGCCGGCGTGCGCACCACGTTCAACACCCAGGTGCCGAACTACGACATGCGCGTCGATCGCGAGAAAGCCCGGGCCCTGAACGTGCCGATCAACACGGTGTACGAGGCGATGCAGAGCACCTTTGGCGCGCTCTACGTCAACGACTTCACCCTGTTCGGGCGCAACTACCAGGTCAACCTGCAGTCCGAGGCGCC
>CAZDYQ010000063.1:0-19109 GCA_964509685.1 uncultured Burkholderiaceae bacterium | reverse complement strand
CGAGAACGCCCTGCTGCGCTATGCCCGCGCGCGCAGCGAGGACGCCCATCTCGAGAAGGCGGCCGCCGAGAGCGCCGAGGCGGCGCGGCTTGCGCGGGTGCGCTTCGACGCGGGGGCCGCCGGCCTGCTCGAGGTGCTCGATGCCGAGCGAACCCGGCTGCAGGCGCAGGACGCCTTCGCCGACAGCCGCGCGCGCAGCGCGATCGGCGCGGTGGAGCTGTTCGAGGCGCTCGCCGGCGGCTGGCCGGACTCGCTGCCGCCGATGGCGTCCGCGCCGCCGCGCTGAGAAGCTTCGAGCGGCGCCTTGCGCCCGGGTCCGCCTTGCCCGTGTCGCCGGGCAATGCGGCCCGGGCGCTTGTCGTATAGTCGGGCGCTGGACCGGCGCCGCCGAAGCGCCGGCCAGGCTGGAGGCAGTCCGGACAACCGGAACGCCGTGTCCCGGAACTTCTTTCGTTCGCCCCGAGGATCGGCATGAACCTGGAATTCACCGAAGAGCAACTCATGCTGCGCGACAGCGTCGATCGCTTCGTCGCGCAGGCCTATGGATTCGCACAGCGGCGCGCGATCGCCGAATCCCCGACACGCACCAGCGACGAGGTCTGGAAGTCGATGGCCGGGTTCGGCTGGCTCGCATTGCCGCTGCCGGAGGCGGACGGAGGACTCGGGGGCAGCGCGGTCGATGTCGGCATCCTCATGCAGGGACTGGGCCGCGGTCTCGTGCTGGAGCCGGTGCTCGCCTCGTCGGTCCTCGCGGCGCGGCTGGTGGCAGCGCAGGGCAGCGAGGCGCAGCGTGCCCGCTGGCTGCCGGGGATCGCGGACGGCAGCCGCCGCGCGGCCTTCGCGCACATCGAGCCGGGTGTCGACCCGTGGGAGGGCGTGCCGGGGGTCCGCGCGACGCGAACCCCGGACGGCTGGCGGCTCGATGGCGCCAAGCCCTTCGTGCCGGATGCGCCGGGCGCGAACCTCCTCGTCGTGTCCGCGCGCCTGGGCGATTCGGGGGATGTCGGCCTCTTCGTGATCGAGCCCGGCGGGCCGGGGCCGCGCGTCGAGCGCGTGGAAACCTGGGACGACCGGCTCGCGGGAACGATCACGTTCGACGGCCTCGCGCTGGCGCAGGACGCGCTGCTGGGCGGCGAGGCCGACGCGCGCGCGGCGATCGCGGAGGCGCTCGACAGGGCGAACGCCGCGCTGTGCGCCGAGGCGGTCGGATGCATGCAGGTGCTGGTGGACGCGACGATCGAGTACACGAAGACGCGGCACCAGTTCGGCCGGCCGCTGTCCGAGAACCAGGTGCTGCGCCACCTGATGGTGGACATGGCGGTGCGCTGCGAGGAGGCGCGGGCCATGGCGCTGCGTGCCGCGCGCGCCTGCGACGCAGGCGGCGATCCGGCCGCGCGAGCCCGGGCCGTGTCGGGCGCCAGGACCAAGATCGGCGACGATTCCCGCTTCGTCGCCCAGTCGGCGGTCCAGCTGCACGGCGCGATGGGCGTGACCGACGAGCTCAATATCGGCTCGTACTTCCGCCGGCTGCTGTGCATCGAGACGACCTGGGGGACGACGGCCGAGCATCGCGAGCGCTGCATCCGGCTGCGTCGCGCCGGCGTGTCGTACAACATCGAGCTCGAGCTCAGCGAGGAGGAGCGCCGCTTCCGCGACGAGGTCCGCGCCTTCATCGCCGCGAACCTGCCGGCGGCGCTCGCCCGCGGCCAGCGGATGAACCCCAGCGTCGTCGCCGAACCCGACCAGTCCAAGCCCTGGCATGCCGCCCTTCATGCCAGGGGATGGTCGGCGCCCGGCTGGCCGGTGGAGTACGGCGGCACCGGCTGGACGCCGGTGCAGCGCATGATCTTCGATGCCGAATGCGCGCGCGCCGATGCGCCCCCGCTATCGCCTTTCGGCCTGAAGATGGTCGGGCCGGTGCTGATCGGCTTCGGCACGCCGGAGCAGAAGGAGCGCTTCCTGCCCGGCATCCTGTCGGGCGAGGTGAACTGGTGCCAGGGCTACTCGGAGCCCGGCTCGGGCTCCGACCTCGCGTCGCTCAAGACGCGGGCGGTGCGCGACGGCGACCACTACATCGTCAACGGCACCAAGATCTGGACGACGCACGCGCACCACGCCGACTGGATGTTCGCGCTGGTGCGCACCGGGGAGGGGCCGCGCAAGCAGGACGGCATCAGCTTCCTGCTGATCGACATGAAGTCGCCCGGGATCACGATCCGGCCGATCCGCACCATGGGTGGCGACCACGAGGTCAACCAGGTGTTCTTCGACGACGTGCGGGTGCCGGTCGCCAATCGCGTCGGCGAAGAAGGCCGGGGCTGGTCCTACGGCAAGTACCTGCTGCAGTTCGAGCGCGGCGGCGCCCAGTTCTCGAACCGGCTGCGACGTGATCTCGAGCGCCTCGACGCGGTGGGCCGAGAGGCGATCGCGCGTGGGCTGCCGGCGTTCGGGCGTGACGACATCCAGGCGCGTTTTGCAGCGCTGGAGGACGATCTCGCGGCGCTGGAGATGATCGAGCTGCAGATCATGTCCCGCTTGCAGACGGGCGAGAGCCCGGGGCCCGTTTCGTCGCAGGTCAAGCTGCGGGCGAGCGAACTGCGCCAGGAGATCACCCAGCTCGGCGTCGACCTGATCGGGATCGAGGCCCTGGTGCGCGAGTCACGCCGGCCCCTGTATGCCCTCGACGACCTCGCCGGCGGCCTGCGCGAGGACGTCGCCCCGATCGTGGCGACCTACCTCAACTCGCGGGCGAACACGATCTTCGGGGGAAGCTCCCAGGTCCAGCGCGACATCCTCGCAAAGGACATCCTCCGGATCTGATCGCCCGGGCCTGCGCCCGCCGGCGGGGCCGGCGGGCGGTTCGTCCGCGTCGCGATCAGCTCGCGTCGCGTACCCGCGCCAGGGTGGCATTGTTGGCGATCGTGTCGCCGTTGCGGATCGCCTCGATCAGCTCGGCGCGAACCTGCTCGCGCGTGAGCCCGGGCTCGGCATGGCGGCCGAAGGGCGCAGGCCGGGCGGAGCGAAGCGTCTCGCCGGTGGCGTTGTTCACGATGACCTCGCCGCGGTGGAGCGCTTCCGCCAGTTCGTGGCGAACCTGCTGCCGGGTCTTGCTCACGACCACGATGGGCTCCGCGACGACGCCCTGCCCGGTCTCGTTGTTGACCAGGCCCGTGCCGGCCGCCATGGCCGAGCCAGCCGACAGGGCGAGCGCGAGGGCGAGGAGGGAGGAGGTGCTGCGTGTCATGTTGCTTCCTTCGATTCGGGGTTGGAGGTTGAACTTGCGTTCGGGGACAAGTCTCCTCCCCCGAGGAAACGGCACGGTCACGGCAACATAGAATCCTCGTAACGAAATCGAACGGATCCCGTCACGATGGACCGTCTCCTCTCGATGCGGGTGTTCGAGAAGGTCGTGGACGAGGGCGGCTTCGCCGCGGCGGCGCGCGCGCTCGACATGTCGCCGCCTGTCGTCACGCGCCTCGTGGCCGATCTCGAGAACCACCTCGGCACGCGCCTGCTGCAGCGGACCACGCGTCGGCTCTCGCTGACCGAGGCGGGCCATGCGTACCTGTCCCGCGTGCGGGGCATCCTCCAGGAGATCGACGAGGCCGAGTCGATCGCAAGCGCCCATACGAGCGAGCTCGCGGGCGTGCTGCGGCTGCATGCCCCACCGGTGCTCGCGAGCTACGCCGTGGCGCCCGTCATCGCCGGGTTCCGGGCGGAGCATCCGCGCATCCGGATCGAGCTCGATGTCGAGTCGCCGCGCGACCTGCCGATCGAGGACTACGACATCACGCTCTTCGGCACCGAGGCGAGCTTCGATGCCAATGTGGTGGCGCGCACGGTAGTCGAGACCGAGACGATCCTCGTTGCCTCGCCCGAGTACGTGAAGCGGCACGGTGCGCCGACCTCGCCCGAGCAGCTGTCCGGACACGACCTGCTCCGCCTGGTGGTGCCGGGCGCCCGCCTGCGGACGATCCGCTGCTGGCGGCCAGGCAAGCCCGAGGCCGCGGTGGAGGTGGAGGTCGCGCCGGTGTTCATGGCCAACCACACCGATACCCTGCTGCGCGCCGCGTTCGACGGGGCGGGCATCACGTCGGTATCGGTCGACCTCGCGGCGCCTTACCTGGCGGGCGGCCAGCTGGTGCGTGTGCTCCATCCCTGGATCACGGGACGGCTGGCGATGTATGCCGCCCTGCCGAGCCGCAAGTTCATCCCGCGGCGAACCCAGGTCTTCCTCGACTACCTCGTGGAGCACACGCGGCGCCAGGTGGACAGCGCGATGGCGGCGATGCGCGAGAGCGAGGCGAGGCGCAGGCCGCGAGCGGTCAGGGCCCGGAAATGACGGGGCGCGGCCGACCGTTGCGGCCGCGGCCTACTTCCGCCACCACCAGAGGATCAGGCTCAGCACGATCGACAGGACCAGCGAGGTCATCAGCGGGAAGTGGAAGCTGAAGTTCTCGCGGCGGATGGTGATGTCGCCGGGCAGCCGGCCCCACGGAAGCTGCGACAGCCAGGGCCAGGCAAGGCCGGCGAGCACGAGGACGATCCCGAGGACGATGAGGATGCGTTGCATCAGGCAGGCGTCAGGGGCAGGTCCAGGGTGGTGGTTCGAACGAGTTCGCGGCGCTGGGTGGCATCGTCGAAGCGGGTGCCGCGATGCATGGTGCAGCGGTTGTCCCAGATGACGACGTCGCCCGCGCGCCACTTGTGACGGTAGACGAAGCGAGGCTGGGTGGCATGCTCGACGAGCTCGAGCACGAGCAGGCGGCTTTCAGGCACCGGCCAGTCGACGAGATGCGAGATGTGCGAGGCGAGATAGAGCGCCTTGCGCCCGGATCCCGGGATGGCGCGCACCAGCGGCTGGACGGCGCCGGGCAGCCGTTGCCGCTCCTCGTCGGAGAACTCGAAGCCGAGCATGGCGCGCGAGTGCACGATCGAGTGGAAGGCGCGCTGGCCCTCCACGCGTTCGCGCATGGCCGGGTCGAGCGCGTCCCACGCCGCCCGCATGTCGGCGAACTCGGTATCGCCGCCCTCGTCGGGCACTACCCGGGCGGCGAGCATCGAGTAGCGGCCGCAGGGCTCGACGAAGGATGCGTCGGTGTGCCAGAGCCGGTTGGCGAGCCCGTTCATGCGACGCCGGTCCTGCGCGGCGAGCAGGCGGCCGTCGTCGCCCACGTTGCCGATGTCGGTCAGGCCGTCGTCGCCATGGCGGCTCTTCGCCACGGCCGCCGCCGAAGTCGCGCGATGGATGCGCCCGTCGAACCGCTCGGCGAAGGCGAGCTGTTCCGCCTGCGAGAGGCGCTGGTCGCGGAACACGAGCACGGCATGCGCATCCATCGCCCGGCGGATCGCGGCGAGTTCCGCCGGATCGTGGCAGTCGCGCAGTTCGATCCCGGTGGCCTCGGCCACGAAGAGCGGATGCAGTGGGGTCAGGCGGAGAGGCATTCGGTCTCGTCTCCGGATGGACGTTGTCTCCAGCCCCGCGCGAGGCGGGGACGATCATCGTAGCGGGCGCTCCGGGCGTCGTCCACCGCGTCGAAGCGGGCCATGTCCGACCGCGCTAGCATCGCGGGATGACCGAGGTTCCCATTCATTCGGCCGTCCTCGCCGACGACGGGATCGTCAGGGTCCAGGGTGACCCGGACGCGATCTTCCCGTGGTGGAGCTTCACCAAGACGGTCATCGCCGCGGCCGCGCTGCGCCTTGCCGAGGAGGGCCGTCTCTCGCTCGACGAGACGTTGCGGGACCGGCCGCACACGCTCGGCCAGCTGCTGCAGCACACCGCGGGCGTGCCGAACTATGGTGGCCTGCCGGAGTACCAGGCCGCCGTGGCGGCGGGCGAGGCCCCCTGGGGACGCGAGGAGCTGCTGCGCCGCGTTCGCGCCGATCGCGTGGAATTCCTGCCCGGGCAGGGCTGGGCCTACTCGAACGTGGGCTACCTGTTTGCCCGCGAGCGGATCGAGGCCTGCGCCGGCGCCGACCTCGGCGAGGCGCTGCACGAGCTCGTCCTCGCGCCGCTCGGACTGGGCACCGTGCGCCTCGCCCGCTCGGTCGAGGACTTCCGCGCCGTGCACTGGAAGTCGGTGCATGGCTACGATCCTGGCTGGGTCTACCACGGGTGCCTGCTCGGGACGGCAGCGCAGGCCTGCCGATTCCTGCATGCGTTGGCGGGTGGCGAGTTGCTCGCGCCTGCCTCGCTCGCTCGAATGCGGCGCGCGCATCCGGTGGGCGGCGCCGTGCCGGGGCGGCCATGGGTGCGGCACGGCTACGGCCTGGGACTGATGACGGGCACCTGGGGGGACGCCCGGGATCCGACTCCGGTGTTCGGACATTCGGGCGGGGGGCCGGGCTGCGTGAACGCGGTGTACCACTTCCCCGGCGAGCCGGGCCCCGTCACGGTCGCGTGCTTTGCCGAGGGCAGCAGCGAAGCGACGACCGAATGGGAAGCGCTGCGGCTCGCGTGTCATGGACGCGGCGAGCGGGACCGCCCCTGACGCGCGGTGTTTGGTTTTGGCCTCTACCCGAGCGTGAAAGTGCACGGATGCTTCGGATATTGACCGCATGTTCGGTATCATCCGCGGGCGTCACATTTCACAAGCCCCAAGAAGGAGCCACTAGCCCATGAATCGCATCGAACTCGTCGAAAAGCTGGCTGCCGAGCACGACCTCTCGAAGGCCGGCGCGGCGCGCATTCTCGACACCGTCTTCTCGTCCATCATCGCCGCGGTCAAGAAGGGCGACACGGCAAGTTTCGTGGGCTTCGGCACCTTCCGCCAGGCAAAGCGGGCGGCGCGCACCGGCTTCAATCCGCGCACGGGCGAGCCCGTGAAGATCGCCGCCATGAAGGTCCCGAAGTTCGTGCCCGGCGCGAGCTTCAAGGCCGCGGTGGATCCGAAGCGGGCCGAGCGCAAGGCAGCCGGGGCCAAGGCCGGCGCCAAGAAGGCCGCCGCGAAGAAGCCCGCCGCCCGCAAGGCCGCGCGCAAGGCTTGAAGAAGGTCCGGCGAGTACGAAGGAGGGGCCCCGAGGGGCCCCTTTTTTCGTCCGGGCGGCATCACGGGGCAGGTGCTTGTCCGGATATTATTTCCACAGCAGCAACAATGCATTACAGCACGGCCTGATTATCTTTTCTTTCCGCAAGCATAAAGTTCAGGCATCGACGCTGGCAACGCTCCGGCGTCGAAGCGGATCGGCCCGCGGGGCCGGCCGCTCCTCCCCTCACTGAACTTCATTGGAAAGGAACGACGTCATGACTCGCAAAGCTGCATCCTCCATCTTTGCCCTCGCATTCGCCGTGTCCGCCGGTACGGCAGCGGCCGCCGACCAGGGCTTCGTCAACAACGCCACCGGGGAAGGCGTGTTCGCCAGGCCCGTTGCGGCGCACAGCAAGTCGCGCGACCAGGTTCGCGCCGAGCTTGCCGAAGCGGTCCGAGCGGGCAACGTGATCGCCAACAACGCCACCGGCGAGACCGTGCGCTCGGCGGGCGCCGACGTCGGACAGAGCCGGGTGACGCGCGAGCAGGTCAAGGCGGAACTTGCCGAGGCGATCCGCAATGGCGACGTGATCGCGAACAACGCCACCCTGGAGCGCGCGGGCGACCGGAGCTGATCCCTCGTCCGTCGCCGATGTGCGCCAACGGCGCGGAGCCGCATTGCGGCCCGCGCCGTTTCCTTGTGCAGGGACGGGACCGCCCCGGTGCGCCAGACGCGGCACGATCCTTGCGGTGAAACGCCATGCCCCGAACGACGCAAGGAACGCCCATGAGCAGTCCCGACCCAGGAAGCCACGAAACGACCGACGGCAAGGTCTACCAGGAGCGCGGCGAGAGCGAGCGCCACCAGGCCTACCTGGACCTGGCGGCCCTGATCGAATCCGAGGGGTGGAGCGGGGAGGACGCGAAGAAGCTCGCGCGAATCCTCGTCGCCAAGGCCGAGGACATCCTGCCGATACTGGAGGCGGCTACCCCGCCGGTGGACGAGGCGCCGACGTCGTAGGCGTCCATGATCGTCGGTGCCAGGGCCGTCCCGCGTTGTTCGCGGGCGCGGCTTGTGGCTCCGGCCGGTCGCCTCGCGATCTTGACTCCGCTTCGCGAAGTCAGTCTACGCCGCAAGCCGAGAAACCTGCCGCGCCCGCAGGGCGCGGTGCTGCAAAGGTTGTGACGGTCGTTACTCGACCGTCACGCTCTTTGCCAGGTTTCTCGGCTTGTCCACATCCGTTCCGCGGGCCAGGGCGGCGTGGTAGGCGAGGAGCTGCAGCGGGACGACATGCAGGATCGGCGAGAGCATCCCCGCGTGGTCGAGCAGGTTGATCACGTGGACGCCGTCGGTCGGTTCGATGTGGGTGTCCCGGTCGGCGAAGATGAAGAGCTCGCCGCCGCGGGCGCGAACTTCCTGCAGGTTCGACTTGAGTTTCTCGATGAGGGAGTCCTTCGGCGCCACCACCACCACGGGCATGTCGTGATCCACGAGCGCCAGCGGGCCGTGCTTGAGCTCGCCCGCCGCGTAGGCCTCCGCATGGATGTAGGTAATCTCCTTCAGCTTGAGCGCGCCTTCCATCGCGATGGGGTAGTGCACGCCGCGACCGAGGAAGAGCGCATGCTCCTTCTTCGCGAAGCAGGCGGCCCACTCCTTCACGGCCCCCTCGCACTCGAGTACCACGTTCATGGCGGCGGGCAGGTGGCGCAGCTGGGAGAGCAGCTCGCGCTCGCGCTCCGCACCGAGGCGGCCGCGCTGCTTGGCGAGCACCAGGCTCAGCACGAAGAGGGACGCGAGCTGGGTGGTGAAGGCCTTTGTCGAGGCGACGCCGATCTCCGGTCCCGCGCGGGTCAGGAAGCGCAGCTTGCTCTGGCGGATCAGCGCGGACTCGGGCACGTTGCAGATGGTGAGCGTGTCCCGCAGGCCCTGGGTCTTGGCGTGCTGCAGCGCCGAGAGGGTGTCGGCCGTCTCGCCCGACTGGGAGATGGTGGCCACCAGGGTGCCGGGCAGCGAGACGGAGTCGCGGTAGCGGTACTCGCTGGCGATCTCGACATTGACGGGCAGGCCGGCGATCGACTCGATCCAGTACTTGGCGACCAGCCCCGCGTGATAGCTCGTGCCGCAGGCCAGGATCAGGAGCTGGCGGGTTCGCTTGAAGACCTCGGCGGCCTCGGCGCCGAACAGGCCGGGCGAGATCGCGTTGGCATTGGCGAGCATCTCGAGCGTGTTGGCGATGGCGCCGGGCTGCTCGAAGATCTCCTTCTGCATGTAGTGGTCGTAGTGGCCGAGCTCGATGGCGTCGGCCGAGATCTGGCTCTCGACGATCGCGCGCTCGGCCGGCTTGCCTTCGGCGTCCACGATGCGGTAGCCGTCGCTGCGAATCTCGACGACGTCGCCCTCCTCGAGATAGCTCACGTGGCGAGTCACCTGCAGCAGGGCGGAGGTGTCCGACGCGAGGAAGTTCTCGCCCTTGCCGCTGCCTCCGTTGCCGATGCCGAGCAGCAGGGGCGAGCCGCGGCGCGATCCCACGACGGTGCCCGGCTCCCGGGAGCTGATCGCGGCGATGGCGTAGGCGCCCTCGAGTTCCCCGACCGTCAGGCGCACGGCCTCGAAGAGGGGCGCGCCGGCCTTCATGTGATGGTGGATCCGGTGGGCGATCACCTCGGTGTCGGTGTCCGACTGGAATTCGTAACCCTCGGCGCGCAGGCTGCGACGCAGGCTCTCGTGGTTCTCGATGATGCCGTTGTGCACCACGCACACCTCGAAGCCGTCGCCGCTCGAGTAGTGCGGATGCGCGTTGTTCTCGGTCACCCCTCCATGGGTCGCCCAGCGGGTGTGGGCGATGCCCGTGGGGGCGTTCGCCTGCGCCTCGCTCGCGCGGGCCGCGAGGTCGGCCACGCGGCCGACGGCCCGCACCCGGTCGATGCGGCCGTTCAGCGTGGCGAGGCCGGCGGAGTCGTAACCGCGATACTCGAGCTTGCGCAGGCCCTCGATGAGGATGGGCACGACGTTGCGCCCCGCGACGGCCCCTACGATTCCGCACATCTTGCTGGCTCCTTGGATTCCCCGGTACTCGTCGTCCCGGTCAGGTCTTTTCGGGTTTCGGCTGCTTCGCCGGGCGCTTCCAGTTCTCGATGGTGGTCTGCCTTGCCCGGGAGATGGTGAGCTTGCCGGCGGGGGCCTCGCGCGTGAGGGTGGTGCCCGCGCCGAGCGTGGCGCCCGCGCCCACCGTCACCGGCGCCACCAGCTGGGTGTCGCTGCCGATGAAGGCATCGTCGCCGATGATCGTCTTGTGCTTGTTCGCGCCGTCGTAGTTGCAGGTGATCGTGCCGGCACCGATGTTGACGCGGGCGCCCACCTCGGCGTCGCCGACGTAGGCGAGGTGGTTGGCCTTCGAGCCCTCGCCCATGCGGGTCGCCTTCATCTCGACGAAATTGCCGACATGGGTATGGGCGCCGAGCTCGGTGCCGGGGCGAAGCCGGGCATAGGGGCCGATGCGTGCCTGTGCCCCGACGCTCGCGCCCTCGATGTGCGTGAAGGCGAGGATACGGGCGCCGGGACCGATGCGGGCGTCGCGCAGGACGCAGTTGGGACCGATGCTGGCGCCGTCGGCGATCTCCACGGTGCCCTCGAACACGCAGTTGACGTCGATCGACACGTCGATGCCGCAGGTGAGGCGGCCGCGCACGTCGATCCGGCCCGGATCGGCGAGCGTGACCCCGGCGTCGAGCAGGCCATCGGCGATGTTGCGTTGGTGGATGCGCTCGAGCTCGGCGAGCTGGCGCTTGCTGTTGACGCCGAGCGTCTCCCAGGCGTCGGCCGGCTGCGCGGAGACGACGGGCACGCCCTCGGCGACCGCGGCGGCCACGATGTCGGTGAGGTAGTACTCGCCCTGGGCGTTGTCGTTCGACAGGCCGGCGAGCCAGCGCTTGAGCGCCGGCGTGGGCGCCACGAGGATGCCGGTGTTCACCTCGCGAATGGCCAGGGTGGCGGGATCGGCGTCCTTGTGCTCGACGATGCGGACGATGCGGCCGTCCTCCCGCACGATTCGTCCGTACCCGGTGGGATTGTCGAGCTCCACGGTGAGCAGGGCGAGCTTGTCCTCGCCCGCGGCGGCGACCAGCTGCGCCAGGGTGCGCGCGCGCGTGAGCGGCACGTCGCCGTAGAGCACCATGGTCGGCGCGGATTCGTCGAGTTCCGGAACCGCCTGCATCACCGCATGCCCCGTGCCGAGCTGCGGCGCCTGGAGCACCCAGCGCACGTCCGGCGCCGCCATGCGCGTCGGCACCGTCTCCCCGCCGTGGCCATAGACCACGATCTGGCGCCGCGGCGAGAGCGTGCGGGCGCAATCGAGGACATGGCCGAGCAGGGGCTTGCCGGCCAGCGGGTGGAGAACCTTGGGCAAGTCGGATCGCATCCGCTTGCCCATCCCGGCGGCAAGAATGACGACGTTCATTTTGTCTTGTATATCAAGGAGTTATGAGGAACGAGCGAGGGGCTGGCCGATCTTAGCACGCACGCGGCGGGCGCAATGCCCAACAGTACACACGATATGTGCGATCGCCGCCCCAAGTCGATGACGGAATGCCTGTTCCGGGGGATGCATGGACGGCGCCCGCCCGGGCACGGCTGCCCGGGCCGCGGCCCGCGGCGGCCGTGCGGCGCCACCGATGCCGGCGGCGCCGCCCGAAGCGTTCAGGCCTGGCGGCCGGGTTCGCCCGCGGGGGCGGGCTGGCGCTCGTAGAAGAGCTGCGGCGCGAGGCTGCCGACGATCATGCCGATGATGGCGGCCGCGACGCCGACGAGCTGGGGCGGCACCATGGCCTCGGGCGCGTAGTTCACGCAGAACAGCCACACGGTCTCGCCACAGAGGATGGACAGCAGCGCACCCTGGACCGTGGCGCGCTTCCAGAAGACGCCGGCGGCCAGCGGCACGAGGGCGCCGACCAGGGTCACCGAGTAGGCCTCCTGGATCATTTCGTACATCGTGCTCTGGCTGTTGATGGCAAAGAGCAGGGCGGCCAGGCTGAAGAGGATCAGGACGGTGCGCAGGAGAATCAGGAAGCGCCGATCGGAGATCTTCGGCATGAAGGGGCGCAGCACGTTCTCGGTAAAGAGCGCGGTGGGCGCCAGCAGGGCGCCGGCGGCGGTGGACAGGATCGCCGAGACGAGCGCGCCGAAGAAGAGCACCTGTGCCCAGAGGGGCATGCGATCGAGGATCAGCTTGGGCAGGATGCGCTGGATGTCGCGTTCGTCCTCGGAGGCGAACAGGCCCGTGAAGCTCGGGTCGATGACGATCGCCGAGTAGGCGATGAACATCGGCACGAACGCGAAGGCGAGGTAGACGAGGGCGCCGTACAGGGTGCCACGCTGGGCGGTGCGCTCGTCCTTGGCGCTGGTGACGCGCTGGAAGACGTCCTGCTGCGGTATGGACCCGAGCGCCATGGTCAGGAAGGCCGCGATGAAGGCGAACCACTCCACCGTGCCGCCCTTCGGGAACAGTTCGAGCTTGCCGGCCTCGGCGGCGGCGGTGACCACCTTCACCGGGCCCCCGGCCATGTCGCTCACCATGAAGGCGATGATGGACAGGCCGATGACGATCATCGCGGTCTGCACCAGGTCGGTGAGCGCGATCGACCACATCCCGCCGAACAGGGTGTAGAGCAGCACGATCCCGCCGGCAATGAAGATGCCGTGGTTGAGGCTCAGGACGCCGTCCGAGAAGACCGAGAACATCAGCCCCAGGGCGGTGAGCTGGGCCGCGGTCCAGCCGAGGTACGAGGCGGTGATCGCGAGGCTGGTGATCACCTCGATCGACTTGCCGTAGCGCTGGCGGTAGTAGTTGCCGATCGTCAGCAGGTCCATCCGGTACAGGACCCGGGCGAACAGCAGGGCGAACAGGATCAGGGCGGCCGATGCGCCGAACGGATCGGCCGGCACGCCGGACAGGCCGTCGCGGGCGAAGGTGGCCGACACCGAGAGCACCGTCTCCGCGCCGAACCAGGTGGCGAACACCGTCGCCATGTTCATGTAGAGCGGCAGGCTGCGGCCGGCGACCAGGAAGTCCTTGGCGTTGTGGACCCGCTTGGCCGCATACAGCGCGATCAGGACGGTGCCGGTGAGGTAAACGGCGACGAGGGCGAGCAGCATGTCGGGCTTCCCGTTGAAAGGCGCCGCATTTTAAGGCCTGCGCCGGCCCCTGCGGGTCGAGCGTTGCGCGGAAGGCTCAATGGGCGGCCGGACGGCCGTTCCTACACCCAGCGCCAGAGCTCGAGGATCCCGAGCAGGACGACGAGCGCCGCGAGCCAGCCGATGCGCCGGCGCAGGTCGCGCTGCTCGGTCGCCATGCGCTCGAGCAGCCGCTCCATCCGCCGCCCGCCCTCGTCCTCGATCGACCTGCTCAGGGCCGTGTGGACGAGGCGCGGGATCTGGGGCATCAGCTGGGCCCACTGGGGCGCCTCGCGCTGGACGCGGTCGACCAGGCCCCGCCAGCCGATCTGCTCGGCCATCCACTGCTCCAGGATGGGTTTGGCGGTCACCCAGAGGTCGAGGTCCGGGTCCAGCTCCCGGCCCAGGCCCTCGATGTTGAGCAGGGTCTTCTGGAGCAGCACGAGCTGGGGCTGGATCTCGACATTGAACCGGCGCGAGGCCTGGAACAGGCGCAGCAGGACGAGACCGAGAGAGATGTCCTTGAGCGGCCGGTCGAAGAAGGGCTCGCAGCAGGCGCGGATGGCGCCCTCGAGCTCGTCCACCCGGGTCTCGGCCGGGACCCACCTCGACTCCACGTGCAGCTCGGCGACGCGCTGGTAGTCACGCCGGAAGAAGGCGAGGAAGTTCTGGGCGAGGTAGTTCTTGTCGAACTCCGACAGGGTGCCGACGATCCCGAAGTCGAGCGCGATGTAGCGATTGAAGTCCTCGCCCTCCACCCCGACGAGGATGTTGCCCGGGTGCATGTCGGCATGGAAGAAGCCGTGCCGGAAGACCTGCGTGAAGAAGATCTCGACCCCGTCGCGCGAGAGCTTCTTGAGGTCCACGCCGGCCTCGCGGATCTGGTCGAGCCGGCCGATCGGGATGCCGTGCATCCGCTCCATGGTCAGCACGCTGCTCGAGGAGTACTCCCAGTGCATCTCGGGGATCCTCAGCAGGTCCGAGCCGAGGAAGTTGCGCCGCAGCTGCGCCGCATTGGCGGCCTCGCGCAGCAGGTCGAGCTCGTCGTGCAGGTACTTGTCGAACTCGGCGATCACCTCCAGCGGACGCAGGCGCCGGGCGTCGGCCGAGATCCGGAGCAGCAGCGAGCCGGCGAGGCGCATCAGCTCCAGGTCGCGCTCGATCACGTCCGCCATGCCGGGGCGCAGGACCTTCACGGCGACCTCGCGCCCGTCGTGCAGCCGGGCGAAGTGCACCTGGGCAATGGATGCCGAGGCGACGGGCGTGCGGTCGAACTCCGCGAAGATCGACTCCAGCGGCCGCCCGAGGCTGCGCTCGATCTGGGCGACCGCCTGCTCCCCGGGGAAGGGGGGCACGCGGTCCTGCAGGTGCGCGAGCTCGTCGGCGATGTCGGGCGGCAGGAGGTCGCGCCGGGTGGAGAGCACCTGGCCGAACTTCACGAAGATCGGCCCGAGCCGCTCGAGCGCTTGGCGAAGGCGCACGCCGCGCGGGGCATCGAGCCGGCGCCCGAAACGCAGCCAGCGGCCGAGCGTGAGCAGCAGGGGCACGCGGCTGCCCGCGCCGGTCACGACGATCTCGTCCAGGCCGTGGGCCCACGAGACGTAGAGGATCCGGATGAGCCGGGTGAGTCGCACGGTGGGGGTTCCCGGCCGCGTGGCCTCAGGCCGCCGGATTGGGATAGAGGCGCTGGATCTCCTCGATGCCCGCCAGCGTTTCCGCGTCGAGCACGGTCTCGGTCGCGTCGATGCTCTCGGCGAGCTGCGCCGTCGAGGTCGCGCCGATGATCGAGGCGCCGACGAACCATCGGCTCATCACGTAGCCGTGCGCAAGCTGCACCAGGCTCAGCCCGCGCGAGCGCGCCAGCTCGTGATAGGCGGCCACGGCCTCGTCCACGTGGGGCTTGGCATAGCGTGACCCGAAGCTGGGGAACAGCGTGAAGCGCGCCCCTTGCGGTTTCGCGCCGCCCATGTACTTGCCGCTCAGCTTGCCGCCGGCGAGCGGACCATAGGCGAGCAGGGACATGTTCTCGCGGAACAGCGCCTCGGCGAGATCGCCGTCGGCCGAGCGCGAGACCAGGCTGTAGCAGTTCTGGACCGTCACGGGACCGGGCAGGCCGAGCTCGGCGGCGGCGCGCCGGAAGGCGCACACCCCCCAGGTGGATTCGTTCGACAGGCCCCAGTAGCGGATCTTGCCGGCCCTGACCAGCGCGCCCATGGCCTCGACCTGCTCGGCGATCGAGGGGCCGTCGCGCTCGGCGTTCGGGTCAAAGACCGTCTGGCCGAAGTTGGGCAGGTTCCGCTGCGGCCAGTGGATCTGGTAGAGGTCGATGCGATCGGTCCGAAGTCGCCGCAGGCTGTTCTCGCAGGCCTCGGCAATGTTGGCCCGGTTCAGGTCGGTGCGTCCGCCGCGGATCCAGTCGCGCCGGCCGGGGCCCGCGACCTTGGTCGCGATGACGAGCCTGTCACGGTCGTTGCGGGCGAGCCAGCGACCGAGATATTCCTCGGTGCGGCCCTGGGTCTCGGCACGCGGCGGCACGGGGTACATCTCCGCCGTGTCGATGAAATTGATGCCGCGTTCCATGGCCAGGTCGAGCTGCGCGTGGGCGTCGGCCTCGGTGTTCTGCTCGCCCCAGGTCATGGTGCCGAGGCACACGGTCGATACTTCGAGGTCCGTTCCCGGCAGTGTCCGGTATTTCATCGTCTCACCTGTCGCTTCGCTGTCTCTGGGCGCAGGCTGGAAGGATAGCCGATCGCCGCCTGCCGCCCGAGCGGGCCCATCCCGGGCGGGCGCGACGCGCGACCGGGCCGCGCGCGGCTCAGGGCGCCGTCGGGTCGGCGGGATCGAAGGCGGTGTCGCCGTCGGGACGGGGGTGCCCGTCGGCGACGATGCCCGCGAAGTCGAACAGCTCCCGGTCCATCAGGTGGGACGGAACGATGCGCGACAGCGCCGCGAAGGCGTTCTCGACCCGACCCGGGAAGCGCTTCTCCCATTCCCGCAGCATTTCCTTGGTCGCCTGCCGCTGCAGGTTGGCCTGCGAGCCGCAGAGGTTGCACGGAATGATCGGGAAGGCTCGCCACTGGGCGTAGGCCTCGAGATCGGCCTCGCGCACATAGGCGAGCGGCCGGATGACGACATGGCGGCCGTCGTCGGAGACGAGCTTCGGCGGCATCGCCTTCAGCTTGCCGCCATGGAACATGTTGAGGAAGAAGGTCTCCAGGATGTCGTCGCGGTGGTGGCCGAGCGCGATGCGCGTCGCCCCGAGCTCGCTCGCCACCCGGTACAGGATGCCCCGTCGCAGCCGCGAGCACAGCGAGCACATCGTCCGGCCCTGCGGGATCACCCGTGTGACGATCGAGTAGGTGTCCTGCGTCTCGATGCGGAAGGGCACGCCCAGGCGACGGAGGTAGTCGGGCAGCACGTCGGCCGGAAAGCCGGGCTGCTTCTGGTCGAGGTTGACGGCGACGATCTCGAAGTCGATGGGCGCCCGCTCGCGCAGGGTGAGCAGCAGGTCGAGCAGGGCATAGCTGTCCTTGCCGCCCGACAGGCACACCATCACCCTGTCGCCGGGCCCGATCATGTCGTAGTCGGCGATCGCCTGGCCGGTCAGCCGGAGCAGGCGCTTGTGCAGCTTGTTGCGTTCACGGGCGATGCGCTCCTGGCGGCGCGGGTCGGCGAGCGCGACTGTATCGTTCATGGCCGGATCCGGAAGACTTCGATGCCGACGGTGCGGCAGTCGGCGTAGACGTGCGGTTTCTCGGTGCTGGCGCGCACGGCGCGGATCGACGGGTTCTCGAAGCAGGCCGCGACGATCCGGTCGAGCAGCGTCTCCTGCAGGTTGAAGTGGCCCGAGCGCGCGATCTCGACGATCCTGTGGCGAAGGAAATCGTAGTCCACGACATCCTCGACGGCATCCCGCGTGGAGGTGGAGGCCGAGATCGGCACGAAGATGTCCACGTTGACGAGCACCCGCTGCGGCGCGAGCCGCTCGAAATCATGGAAGCCGATCGAGGTCTCGACCGCGAGCTCCTGCAGGAAGATCCGGCGGCAGTCGGCGAGCCGGGGGTCGAGTAGCCATGTCACCGGGAGGGTCCGTTCGCAGGCAAATGGGGGGCGACGAACATCACGTCGCGCGCCAGCGGCACCAGGTGCTGTCCGCCGTCCACGACCAGGTTGATGCCCGTGATCGCCGGGGACTCCGCCAGGAAGACCACGGCGCGAACGATGTCGGCGGTGGTGGAGGAGCGGCCGAGCGGCGTGAGCCGGTGGGCGGTCTCGAATTCCTCCTCGGTCTGGCCTCCCGACGCGAGCGTGATGCCCGGCGAGACGGCGGCCACCCGCAGCCGCGGCGCGCAGCCGACCGCCATCATGCGCGTCGCACCGAGGAGTCCGAACTTGGTCACCGTGTAGGAGAAGAAGTCCGGATTGAGGTTCTCGAGCTTCTGGTCGAGCAGGTTGATCACGAAACCGCGTCCCGACGGGCCGAGATGATCGTGCAGCCGCCGGGACAGGTCGATCGGCGCGACCAGGTTGGGTCCGAGATGGCGCTCCAGGGTGCCCGGTTCGAAGGAATCGGGACGGTCGAACTCGAAGAGCGACGCATTGTTCACCAGGCCGCGCACCGGCAGCGCGGCCACCGCCTCGGCGAACATCCGGGCCCGGTCCGCGTCGTCGGCGAGGTCGCTCCGGATGGCGACCGCGCGGCGGCCGAGCGCCTCGATGTCGGCAACGGTCGCCGCGGCCGCCTCGGCCGAGCGGTTGAAGTGCACCACGACATCGTAGCCGGTGCGCGCCAGGCCCAGCGCGATCTCGCGGCCGAGCCGCCGCGCGGCGCCGGTCACGAGCACCGCGCCGCGCTCGGGGGCGTCGGGCCGGGCGTTTTCGTCCATCATCCGGGCGATTCTACAATCGGGGGATGGATGCGCTCCCCGTACCCGATGCCGACGCCCTGCAGTCGAGCAAGGAGCTGAGCCTCCGCCTGCTGGCGCGCATTGCCGAGGAGGGCGGCTGGATCGGCTTCGACCGCTTCATGGCCGCGGCGCTCTACGAGCCCGGCCTCGGCTACTACACCGGCGGCAGCCGGCGCTTCGGGCACGATGGCGACTTCGTCACCGCGCCCGAGCTCTCGCCCCTGTTCGGCGCGTGCATCGCCGGCCAGTGCGCCCGCTGGTTCGAGACGCTGGGGACGCGCAGGATCATCGAATTCGGCGCGGGTACCGGCCAGCTGGCGGCGCAGGTGCTCAATGCGCTGGCCCGCGAGGGCCTCACGGACGTGGAGTACCGTATCGTCGAGCTCTCCGCGCCCCTGCGCCAGGTGCAGCGCCACACGCTGGAGACGCTCGCGCCGGAGCTTGCGCCGCGCGTGGACTGGCTCGATGCGCTTCCCGAGCGGATCGAGGCGGTGGTGATCGGCAACGAGCTGGTGGACGCGATGCCGGTGCGCCTCTTCGTGCTGGACCGGGGCACGGTGTTCGAGCGCGGGGTCGGCGGCGAACCCGTCGATGCGCCCGACACCCTCCGGGCGGACCCCTTCTGGAGCCCCTTTCGCTTCATCGACAGGCCCGCGGATCCCGACTTCGCGGCCCGCGTGCTCGAGGCCCTGGCGGCCTCCGGCTGGGCCGAGGAGGGCGAGCCCCTGGGTGCATGGGCGAATGGCTACCAGTCCGAGCTCGGCGAGCAGGGGCCGGCCTGGCTCGCCACCGTCGGCGAGCGGCTCGAGCGCGGGGTGATCCTGCTGCTCGACTATGGCTTCCCCGCGGCGGAGTTCTACCACCCGCAGCGCAACGGCGGGACGCTCTCCTGCCACTACCGGCACCGGGTGCATCACGATCCCCTGATCCTCGTCGGCCTCCAGGACGTCACGGCGCATGTGGACTTCAGCGCGCTCGCCCGGGCGGCCGACTCGGTGGGGATCGAGTGCATCGGCTACGGCTCGCAGGGCAGCTTCCTGCTGGGCGCGGGGCTGCTCGAGC